>JAFTEL010000158.1 GCA_017453685.1 Clostridia bacterium | reverse complement strand
GGGAGCTACAATCTAAGCGCTCCCGGGGAGCGGCAAATCTGCCGCAATCCACAGGAGCGTTTTCCATACGACCACATGTTTGACCACAATGCCCTCCGGAGGACGTGGAAACACCGGAGAAAAGAGCGCCGGAGAGCAGGTTTTCCGGAGCGGAAAGGGTCAAATGTTTTTCATGCACATGTAACACCAAGTTCGAGCAGCCGTTTGGGAGCAGGATGTCGGGGGTTCAAATCCCTTCACTCCGACCAAAAAAGTTCAAACGCCTTTTGGCGTTTGGGCTTTTTTCACAAGAAAAGGGATTTGAAGGACGAGCGGTACAGAGCAAGTGTCCGGTGGACACTTGCGACCGCGAGCGACCAAGCGCCCGCAGGCGCGCGAATCAAATCCCATCACTCCGACCACCGAACGGAACCGCCTTTGGCGGTTCTTTTTCGTTCGATGGTCGGAATGATGTTTGCCCTGCCGGGCAAATGATGCTGCCTACGGCAATGATGCCGCTTCGCTAATGATGTGTGCCTGCGGCACGTGAGGGCAAACATTGCATCATCGCGAGCAAGGCGAGCAACATCTTTTCGAAGCGCAGCGGAGAAACATCATTAGGCGCAATGCGCCGACATCATTGTTTCCCGTGTCGCCAACGAGATCCGTTAAGAAACTCGTGCCAAAAAGGAAGAGTGACACCGCAGGGGTTGCGCTTGCTTTTTTTACAAGAGAAGGGATTTGAACGGGGCGCTGTTTTTTGTGTCAATTTGCGTGACAGGTAACGCAATCCGTGACATTGCAAACACCCAACGAGCCGAATATAATAGAGTCACGGAGGCCTCCGAAAAAACGAGAAGGAGCAAATTCCATGTTCAATTTGAGCGAAAACCTGAAGGCTCTGCGTGTCAGCCGCGGTTTTACCCAGGAGCAGGCGGCGGAGCTGCTGGGCGTATCCAAGCAGTCCGTCAGCCGTTGGGAAAACGGCGTCACCCACCCCGACATCACGTTATTGCCCGTTTTGGCGTCCTTTTATGAAACCACCGTCGACGAGCTTCTCGGCAGCAGTCGGGAGAAAACGGAAAAAGAAAAAGAGTTGGTTTTTCAAAAGCGTCATCAGGCTCACCATGAAGGCAATCTGCGGGAGGCATATGACCTGTCGCAGCAGTTGTATGACCGTTTCCCCAACGATCGGGCAGTGCTGAACTGCGTGATGAGAGACAGTTATCTGATGGGGTTTCACGATATGGACGGCAAAAGACAGGCGTATCTGGAACGATCGGTCGCCGTTTCCCGGCGATTTCTGCTGCTGACGGAAGATATGGAAGAACGCTGCCGGGCGATCGGCAACGTTGCCGTTTGCTATAAGCTGCTCGGCGATTATGAGCAGGCTCTTGCATGGCTGAACAAACTGCCGAGTATGTGGTCTTCGATCGAAAACGCCGCCCTTTCTGTGTATGACCGCGAAACACTGAAAGACGACGTTCCATGCAGTCTTGACGCGGTATTGCACTTGCTCTACCGGCTGATCCATGCGTCGATCGACGACCGTCCGCAGGCGGAGCAGCTCGCTGTTCTGCAAAAAATCCCGGTACTGTTTGAGCTGCTGTTCGAGCAGGGGGATTACGGGTTTTATAACGCTTTTTTGGCGGAGACATACATGAAGATCGCCGCCTTATCCGAAGACGCTGAGGCGAAGGAAATGCTGGCGCGTGCCCAAGGGTGCGCGGAAAACTTTGCGGGCAAACCGACGCCCGGCACACCGCCCTGCTGTTCCGCGACCATCCGATCACCCCTTCGGAGTGGACCGCAACATCCCGAAAAACCCAAAGAGAACGGTTGGCTGACAGCATCAACCAAGATGACAGGTTAAAACGATTGTCGCAAAAGGCATAGAACACTCTGCCGTTCATCGCCGGTGTGATTTCGTCGAGGTTTTTCTTTTTGCTTGTCGGCGGTTGCAAAACAGTCACAAAACAGGTATAATGAATACCGTGAAAAATCCAAGCGGAAACGCAGGCGGAGGGAACATGAGAACGCTATATCTGGATTGCGGCATGGGGGCGGCAGGCGATATGCTGTCCGCCGCGCTGTTTGAACTCATCGAAGATCGGGAAGCGACGCTGAACGAGCTGAACGCCTTCGGCATTCCCCACGTGGCATACGCCGCCGAGACCGTGACGAAATGCGGTATTCGGGGTACAAAGATGCGCGTGCTGATCAAAGGTCACGAGGAAGGCGACCATCACCACGACCATGAGCACGAACACCATCACGAGCATCACCACCATGAACACAGCGACATGGCGGGCATCGCGCACATCATCAACGCCGCCAAGGTCAACGAAGCCGTGAAAGAAAAAGCGCTCGCCGTTTATCGGCTGATCGCCGAGGCGGAGAGCGAAGTGCACGGCACGACGGTCAGCGAAATCCATTTCCACGAAGTCGGCACGCTGGACGCGATCGCGGATATTCTGGCGTTTTGTTATCTGTTCGACAAGCTGAACGTCACGCGCGCGGTCGCGAGCCCCGTCAACGTCGGCAAAGGCACCGTCAAGTGCGCCCACGGCGTCCTGCCCGTGCCCGCTCCCGCGACGGCGCTGCTGCTCAGGGGCATCCCGATTTACAGCAACGAGATCGAAAGCGAGCTTTGCACGCCGACGGGCGCGGCGCTGCTGAAAGCGTTCGTCGATGAATTCGCCGCGCTGCCGGAAATGACGGTCGACGCCATCGGTTACGGCATGGGCGCCAAGGATTTTGCGCGGGCGAACTGCCTGCGGGCGATGCTCGGCGAAAGCGAGGAACGCGCGGTCGAGATCAGCTTCAACGTGGACGACATGACCGCGGAAGAGATCGCGTTCGGCATGGACGAGATCCGAAGCAGCGGCGTGAAGGACGTTTTTGCGGCGCCTGCCGCCATGAAGAAAAACCGCCTCGGCACGCTCGTCACCGTGCTTTGCGCGCCGGAGGACAAAGAAAAAGTCCTCGGCCTGATCTTCCGGCATTTTTCCACGATCGGCGTGCGTGAAACGTTTTGCCGCCGGTATACGATGCGGCGCAGCGTCCGCGAGGCTGAAACAAAATTCGGCACGGTGCGGATCAAAGAAGCCGAGGGTTACGGCTATCGAAAGAGTAAAGTGGAATATGACGATCTGGCAAGGATCGCGAAAGAGACCGGCCACGGCATCCGCGACATTCTGAAAGAGCTGGAAAGCGAGGGATCGTGATGAAACAATCGACCAAACAATTGACCTTTTCCGCCATGTTTCTGGCCATCGGGCTGGCGCTTCCGTTCCTGACGGGGCAGATCCCGCAGATCGGCAAAATGCTCTGCCCGATGCACATTCCCGTGCTGCTCTGCGGCTTTATCTGCGGCTGGCAATACGCGGCGGTGATCGGCTTCATTTGTCCGCTGCTGCGCTCAGTGCTGTTCGGCATGCCCGCGCTTTATCCTTCGGCGATCGGCATGGCGTTTGAGCTGATGGCTTACGGTCTGCTCGTGGGCGTCCTCTCGCAAAAGATCGGCAAGGAAAAACTTTGGAAAATTTATCTCGCGCTCGTTGCGGCGATGCTCGGCGGCAGGCTCGTCTGGGGCTTGGCGCAGATCGTCCTGCTCGGCATCAAGGGGAACCGCTTCACCGTTTCCGCCTTTATCGCGGGCGGCTTTGTCAACGCGCTCCCGGGCATCATCCTGCAGCTGATCCTCATTCCCCCGCTGGTGTTCGCGCTTGAGAAAAGATCGGTGCAAAGAAACGTCGGGGAATGACAAAAAATCGTCATTATTCCCGTTTGGGGGTTGTTTCCCCCGTTCGCGCTATGTATAATACAGGTATCAACCCGTTAAGGAGGTTTTCTTATGGCATGTTTTATCGTTCCCGCCGCTGAGGCGATCGCCGTGACGGCGGCGTATGTCGCCGTCAAAAAGAACGAGCAGAAGCTGCAGGCGCCCAAACTCGCCGAGGGCGGCAAGCTCGCGGACAACACGGCGAAGATCACCTGGTCCAAGCGGCTGAGCTGGCTGATGGGGCTGCTTTGGGGCGGCGTTCTGCTGCTCACCTTTGAGCATTTCTGGCATGGCGAGGTCGTTCCGTTCCCGCCGTTTTTGACGGCGATGGCGTCGCCGGAGGACACCGCCGAAATGCTGCACGAAATGGCGACGGTCGGCGTTTCCATGGCGGTCACGGTCACGGCTGTGTGGGGCGTGATCTGCGCGGTCGCCGAAGCCAAGGTGAAGGCGATCCGGAACGCGCTGCAGAAAACCGCGGCATAGGAGGGCATAACATGACTTTGCTCATCACCATCATCGCCTCCGTCATCGCCACCATCGTCTGGTACGCCGCCGAGCAGAGAGACGCCTACAAGCTGGGCACGCTGTCTCTGATCTATTGGGGCGCGTCGCTGATGTGGCTGATGGACTTTGTGTTTGAATACGCGGAACTGAAAACGGAATATTTCAATCAGGCGTTCGCCGATATCCTCAACGATTCCCTGCTCGGCGTCGCCGTGGTGACGCTCGGGCTGGTTGCCTGGGTCGTGATTTTGCTCATCAAAGACCCCAAGGGCGTTTTCAAAAAGAAGTTTTCCAAACAATAAAAAACAAGGCAAATCGTAATTTGTCGAGCTGAAGCTCGACTCGATATGTTGCTGTGCAACGCGATATAATTTGCAAGCAAATTGCGATATATGTCGCTGACGCTCCATGCGATATGATATAACTTCCTTTCTTGCCCCGCAGGGCATATCGCGTGCGAAGCACATATCGAATCCCGGAGGGATATATCGAAAATTCCGACAGGAATTTATATCGCTTCGTAATTTGTCTTTGACAAATTACGAAAAAACCGCATCATTTAGGGCGTGCAAGTTAGGGAGCCAATCGCCTCAAAAAGAATCTTTTTGCACCATGCTGCGTTAAAAATGCTCGGAATACAAACCAGTATTCCTGTGCTTTTTGCCTTGCCTGACACAAAAAACTTTCTTTTTGAGGTGCAAAGCAGTTTTGAGCGAGCTATTTTTTGTTTAGGCAAAGCGAAAACCGTCGGGAATACTTGACGTATTCTCGGCGGTTTTTGGTAAGCATAAGCGGAAAAGAGCCGCTCAAAACCGGTTGTATCCCTAATTTGCGCGCCCTTTTCCCGTTGCGGTTTTTATTTTGCCAGTTCGATGACGGTTTTCTTTTTCTTTTCGGCGAGCGCTTTACCTTGTGCCGCGCCGCCGAAGGAACGGTTGACATGTGTCACGACGATATCGCTGCGCGCGATCATCCACTTGTTTCGGTACGAAACGGCAAAACGCGGCGGAACGGTTTCGATCCCCTCCGGCAAAATCGTGTGATCCGATTCGCAAAGCGGATCCGCTTTTTTCGGCAGAGCGGAAAGCACGACCGTATAGCGGATACCGTGGGAGCGTTCCAGCTCCGCGAGCAATTCGCGCGCCATGGCGTCGAAATTGCCGTGCGTGCCCACGTAGAACTGCGTGACGCCCCGCCGCTCGATCAGGTCCAGCAAAACCGCCCGAAGCCGCGGCCTGACTTGAGGCGGCGTATCCCGATGCCCGAAAAACGTGCCGACCATATAAACCCCGCTTTACCCGTCGATCACACGCTTTTTCGCAATAAAAAAGCGCGCAGCCGGAGCCACGCGCAAAAAACGCTGCTCTGACTGTCGCCAAACATATCACAATATGATGCAAAAACACAGCACACTGTTTGAGCACACGTTTTTATCAGAGTGATAAAAACGGTATGCCGTGTTTTTTGCAAAATTATTCAAATGTGATATATTTGGCAACAGTCAGTCTATCACAGTCCGTCGCACCTTGTCAATGCCGAAAAAGCAAATCGTAATTTGTCTGCGCCAAATTACGATTTGAGCGGATGGCGGATAGCAAATTGCTTTCCGGGACACGAGCTATCGGCTTCGAGCGTCAGCTCGACAAATCGTAATTTTTCCGGTTACAGATTCAGACTGTTCTCATCCATCAAAAAGTTTCGGATGCCGATGGTCACGATCCCCTTATCGTTGCGGCGAACCTTGATATTGTCCCGCACGACGATGATTTTC
>JAFTEL010000157.1 GCA_017453685.1 Clostridia bacterium | reverse complement strand
GGTCGAGCCGCCCAGAACCACGCCGATGACCGTGACCGTCAGCGCCGTGACGCCGAACACGCGGCTGATGCGCTCCGTTTTTTTCGCGCCGACGTTCTGGCTGGTGAAGGTGACGGCGGCGTGGCTGACGGCGTTCATGGAGGTGTAGGTGAACCCTTCCAGGCTGCTGCATGCGGCGTTGCCCGCCATGGCGACGGAGCCGAAGGAATTGATGGAGGATTGGATGACGACGTTGGACACGGAAAACATCGCGCTCTGCACGCCGGCGGGAATACCGATGCGCATGATCTCGAACAATTCCGCTTTATGGATGCGGACGTCTCGCGGGTACAGGCGGCAGACGCCGTCGCTTCGCAGCAGGCAGAGCAGCACGAGCGCGGCGGAGATGACCTGCGAAATAATGGTTGCCAGCGCGACTCCCGCCACGTTCAAATGGAAAGCGCGCACGAACAACAGATTCAGCCCGACGTTGATCAGCCCCGTTACGATCAGAAAGTAGAGCGGGCGCAGCGTGTCGCCGACGGCTCGCAGGATGGCGGCGCCGAAATTGTAGAGCATGATCGCAGGCATACCGACAAAATAGAGTTTCAGATAGAGGGCTGCCAGATCCAGCACATCATCCGGCGTACCCATCCAAACGAGCAGCGTGCGGGACAACGTGAAGCCGATCACGCCGCAGATCAGACCGGAAACGACGCTCATGGCAATGGCGGTATGCACCGCCCGATGAACGCCCTGACGGTCTGCCGCGCCGATGCGGTTGGCGACCGTGACGCCGGCGCCGACGCTCAGCCCCATAAACACGTTGATGATCATGTTGACCAGCGCCCCGTTGGAACCGACTGCCGCGAGCGCGGCGTTGCCGCAATAGCGCCCGACGATGACGATGTCGGCGGCGTTATACAGCAGCTGCAGAATGCCGGAACCCATGAGCGGCAGAGAGAAAAGCAGCACTTTTCCGAACAGCGGTCCGTTGATCATGTCGATCTCACGGCTTCGCATGCTCTGCTTCACGTCGATCTCTCCTTTCGATGGATTCACACCATTATATACACAGTTTTCCGTTTCGTCAAACTCATTTCAGGTTTTCTCTTGATTTTTGATGGCAATAAGAATAAAATACAGATATAACATTCATGAACCAATGGAGTGATAAAATGAAAAAACTGACCGCATGGCTGCTTGCTGTTATCATGATCGCCGCCGCGGGCGCGCTGTCCTTTACGGCGTCGGCCGAGATCAAGCTGGATGAGCTCGATACCCCGCAGACCATTCTTTACCGCGTGTATGACGACGGTTACTGTGAGCGGATCAACGTCAGCTGCGTGTTCAGCGACCGCTTTACCATCTTTACGCTTTACAGCGAAGAAGAAAGACAGAAAAAATATGGGATGGAACAAGCCCGGGCCTATTTGCAGTTGGATTATCGCATTGACAGCGGCGACTGGCAATACAGCAGCTTGTGGGACAGTGATCCGACCTCAATGCGCTTTTACAGGGAACTGTATGCAGGCGACTGTGTCCGTTCGATGGAGCTTTTTTATCTCAATGATGCTGCCAACCGTGAACTGGCGGGCAGCCTGTGCAAGACTGACAGCAAGAAGACGGCTGACGGAACAGACCGTTATGTATTCGATTTTGAGAACCATACGCTCTATTTCCGCGTGCGGCTGGCGGTGAATTACCGCGTCGGCGAGGATACCCGCATCGTTACTTCCGACTGGTCGAACGTGATCACCGTGACGCGGGACGCCGATCCCGGCAAGGCGCCGACCGAACTGGAAAAGCCGGTGCTGCGCGACGCGCAGGTGAAATACGACGAAAACACGGAAATGCCTTACCTGTCGCTTCGTTTTGACACGCCCGAAACGATCAAAAAGGCGGAAGCGTGGCTGATGACGCAGAGGCAGTCGCAAGTCGGCGTTGACGCGGTTCTGAAGGTCAGCACGGAAGAAAGGACCGCAACCATCAGCACGCAGGTCGGCTATGCCTCCGATGAAGAAAAAACCATCATGCTCGAAGCGTCGGATTGCGACGACGCGCGGACGCTGAAGCTGAAAGTCCGCTATCTGGCTTATATCGACGATCAGCCGATCTATTCGGATTACAGCGATGAAGTGAGCTTCAAGGTGCCCCGCTGGACGGAGGAGACCGGCGTGACGCACCCGAGATGCAAGGTCTGCGGCTTTTGCCACCCGATCTTCGGGATCTGCATGTTTATCTGGCTCGGCATTCTGCTGGTCGTCGGTCTGATCGCCGGCATCATCCTGAAAATAAAGCTGGATAAGCGCAGCGCACAAAAGGCGCGGGAAGAAGAGGAGCGCCAAAAGAAGATCGCGGCGGAACAGGAAGCCAGAAGAAACCTGAAAGAAGAAAAGAAGCAGAAGAATAAAAAGAGCAGTCATTAAGAGCAATCATTCAAGAAACAGCGAGGAGGGGAGCGCGTGGTCTTTTACTATGCGGCGCTGGTCGTGCTGGCATGTGTCGGCATGAAGGTCAGCGTCAAAGGCTTTGAACGCGAGGACGCGCTGTCCATGCGTACCACCAACTCCCTGCGCGGCATTTTCATCATGCTCGTGATGCTCAGCCATTTCAAAAGCTATTGCAGCCCGTACACGGCGACGCTCGACGTCATCGGCGGCCGCATCTCCACGGAGCTCGGTCAGCTCATCGTGGTCATGTTTTTGTTCTATTCCGGCTACGGCGTGTGCGAGTCCATTCAGAAAAAGGGGAGCGGCTACGTGCGCTCGTTCCCCAAGAACCGCATCCTGAAAACGTTGGTGCATTACGATCTGGCGGTGCTGCTGTTTCTGATCGCCGGTCTGCTCATGGGCACGCGCTTTCCGGTCAAAAAGATCGTTTTGTCTTTCCTTGCGTGGGATAATCTCGGCAACAGCAACTGGTATATTTTCGCCATGCTGATGCTGTATGTGTTCACGTGGCTTGCCTTTCTTGTGTTCGGCAAACACAAGTATCTTGCGGCAGCCGCGGTCACGGCGCTGACGGTCGGTTACATGATCGTCGTGTCAAAGTTTCAGGGCTACTGGTGGTACGACACGGTGCTCTGCTACGCGCTGGGCATGTGGTTCTCGCTTTTCAAGAACAGGATCATTTCGTTTGTCACAAAGAACAACATCATCTGGCTTGTCGTCATGCTGCTTCTGGCGGCGGGTCTGCGCTATGCCCACTGGATCAGCCGCGACATCGGCTGGCGCGTGGCGGAAGCGCTTTGCTTCGCGCTGCTCGTCGTATTCGGTTCGATGAAGTTCACGGTGCACAATCGTGTGCTGGAATGGCTGGGCAGGCACACCTTTGAAATTTTCATTTTGCAGCGCCTGCCCATGAAAGTGCTCGGCAAGCTCGGTCTCGCGCCGCATCAGGTGCTGTTCTTCGCCGTCGCGCTGGCGGTTACGCTCGTCATCTCGTTCCTGTTCGGATGGCTGATGAAAAAGCTGGATTCGGTTTTGTTCGCTCCGAAAAAAGCGAAATAGCGATTTGACAACAAAAAGCTCTCGGATGTTCATCCGAGAGCTTTTTTGCGTCAGTTTTTATTTGATCTGCGTGATTTGATTTCCTTTTACCATAAAAACGTGGTTGGAAATGTCCATCAGCGGTTTATCATGCATCGAGTCAGTATAAAGGCAGTCGATGGTCGTGTCGGGGTAGGCCTCGCGGAACGCCTTGACCTTGTTTTCGCGGAAGCACATGTTGATGATGCGGCCGGTCACGGGGTCGATATCGGACGCGATAAAATGCTTGATACCGATGCGGCGGCAGATCTCGCCGATGACCATTTCGGGCGAGGCGGAGATCACCAGATCATCCTCCTGACGAACGTCCTCATAAAACGGCTTGATCTTGTGGATGTTGTTGTCCCAGAACTCCATGACGATGCCCTTCATATCCGGCAGCTTCGCCAGATACTGCTCGACGTATTTCGAGTAGCGCGCAAGACCTTCGTCCAGCCGCAGCGCGCCGGATTTATACTCCACGACGCCGCGCACCATGCGCGGACTGTGGCGCAGAACGGACGCGTCCCGCTTGAGCATCATTTTGAACAGGTCGACAAAAGTTTCGCCGTCATAGATCGTGTTGTCAAAATCGAATACGTTCATGGTCTTTATCCTTCGGTGGTTTTATTCTGACCGTTCAGAATACCGTGGATGCCGCCCACGTCGTAATCCGCCACGGAGATATTCAGATCACAGTTGCGGTAGGGCGCACTGTCGGTGTTGAAACAGACCGTGACGTACAGCCCGTTGGCGATCGTGCCGTAATAATAGGAGCTGCCGTCTTTGGCTTTTTCGGGGAATTCCGGATTGCCGTAGCTTTGCGTAAAGCCCGCGGCGGCAAGCGTCTTGGTGTATTTCAGGAACTGCTCATAGGAATAATCGTTGACGTTGATGGAAACACAGTGTCCTTCCTCGGTCGTGGTGGTCGACAGATAATCGACCTTGTCGGCTGCCTTGGGCAGAGCCGCCATGAATTTGTCGCTCGGCCATGCTTTGTTCTGGCTGGGCAGCGTGTTCCCAACGGGCGAGGTCTGCGGCGGCGCTTCGGTGGGCAGGGTTTCACCCTCGCGTGCCGGATAGGTCTGGATGGAATAGACGTAAGTGGTCGCGGAGTCGTAATAGGTCTGACCGTCTTCCTTGGTCGCCACGACGGTCGCGAATTCACCGTCTTTATCGGTTGCCGGCATGACGACGACCGTGGTTTGAACGACGCCGCTCGCGTCGGTCACCCAAGCGCCGGGCTGATAATTGTCGGTGGTGGTCTCGTCATCGGTCTTGCCGCCTTTCTTTTGGCAGGCGGCGAAGGCGAACACCAGAGACAGGGTCAACAGCAAACAAATCAGTTTTTTCATTTGAAAAACCTCCTTTTGTTCTATTTTATCACAAAAGAATCTTTCGGTCAATTTCTGCCCGAAATTTAATCATATCGTCATCACAGATTTTCGAAGCAGCCGTTCAGTTCCTCATAACGGTAGAAGAAGCGGTCGCTGAGCGCCATGAGCTTTTCCTTGTTGCGCGCGGAGGACTTGTCGAAAATGGTGAACGCGGGGAAGCCGGCGGCTTTGGCAGTGCTGACCGCGTGGAGGGAATCCTCAAAAATGACGGTGCCGTTCTTTTCGGTGCCGAGCCGGCGGAGGGCTTCTTCAAAGATCAGCGGATCGTTTTTGTTCTGCCCGATCTCGCGGCAGGTGAGGATCTCGCTGAAATAGCCCAGCATACCGTTGTGTTCCAGCGCCGGAACGGCGAGCTTACGCTCCGTCGCCGTCGCCACGCACATCGGGATACCGGCGGCTTTCAGCCGCTCCAGAAACGGCAGGATGTCCTGTTTGGGCAGAACTTCATGGAGGTAGAAATTTTCGACCCGCTCGTTGATGTAGCGGTTGACTTCCTCCACGGTGCAGGGCAGCCCGTATTCCTCGATCACATAGCGGGAGGATTCTTCCAGATACATGGTGCTGACCTTGTCGCGCAGATCGTCCTTGGGCGTGATGCCGTTTGCGCATAGCAGGTCGTAACTCAGATCGTCCCAGATATACATGGAGTCGATCAGAGTGCCGTCCAAATCAAAGATAACGCCGTTGAGTTTCATACGGTCTTCTCCCTTTTCGGCCTGTCGTTCCGGCTGCTCCAAAGCACCAGCACCGTACCGTTCTGAACGGTGACGGCGGCGGGCGCGCCGGTGAATTCGTTGCTGACGCCCAGCGGAAAATCGGGGGTCAGCTGAGCATTGGTCAGCGGGTATTTCAGCCCCCGCAGCGTGACGCCGTCTGCCGCTCCGCCGTGGGCGAATACGGACAGATAGCCCCTGCACGTTTCGGAAAAGAAAAGCGTGCCGCCGCACAGCGCTCTCGCCGTTGTGGTTTCGTCGATCAGATACGCCGCGACCCCTTGCTTTTCCAGCGAGGCGAGCAGCTGCAGGTTGGCGAGCGTGTGCGCAAAGCGGCCGCCCGTGCCGCCGAATAACAGCAGTTCGTCGCAGCCTTCTTTTATCGCTTCCCGAGCTGCCAAGTCCATATCGGTCTGATCCTTGATCGGCGAATGGCGCACGACGCGAACGCCCTGCGGCACGTAGCCGAGCGAATCAAAATCGCCCACGATCAGCTGCGGCGTGACGCCGCACGGCTGCAGCCGGCGCAGACCGCCGTCCGCCGCGATGACAAAGTCTTCTGCGCGGGGCTCAAACAAATCGGGCGCGAAATCGCCCGCCCCCACGATCCAGGCGCGGCGGCTCATCGCAGATAGGCCTCCAATCGGTAGATCGGGAAGCCCTGCGACGCGAAACGGTGTTCATATTCGGTTTCGATGTTGCCTTCAAAACCGCTTTGATGCAGATCAAGCGACACGTTTTTCAGCGCGAAGCCGAAGTGCGAGAGCTGTTCGATGGAATATTCAAAAAAGTGCATGTTGTCGGTCTTCTGGTGGATCTCCGCGCCCGGTTTGAGCAGCGAAGCGTAAATCTTCAAGAACCGCTCGTTGGTCAGGCGGCGGTTGGCGTAGCTGTTTTTGGGGAACGGACAGGAAAAATTGAGATAGATGCGTTCCACGCTTTGCGGCGGCAGATACTTTTCCAGATATTCCGCGCCGCCGTGCAGGAAATGAACGTTGGGAATGTTCTCCCGTTTGGCTTGCTCACAGGCCATGACGATGACGTTTTTCGCTTTTTCCAGCGCCAGCACGTTGACGGACGGGTCGCGTTTGGCGAGTTCGCACGCAAAGCGCCCCTTGCCGCAGCCGATCTCCAATACGACAGGGTTCTCGTTGCCGAACAGGGCGGGCAGGTCGATATATTCCTTTTTCTCAACGGCGGTCAGCGCGTTCAGATCGTCGCACTGCATGGTGAACAGGTATTCATCGCACTGTGCCATGCGCTCGTCCAGATGCTTCTTTTTTCTCATTCTCATGGCGGTTATCCCATCCCGTTCAAAAAACTGTATCCGCAAACCGCGAATACAGTTTTTTATTATTCTTGCTCTTCTTCCTCCGGCGCGTCTTCCGGATTCTTCTCCAAAAAGCCGTTGAGCATTTCCACCAGACTGCGGACTTCGCTGATCGTTCTCGCTTTGATCAGATCGGCCTGCGCTTTTTCCAGCTTGGCGGCCATGGTTAGGGCGTCTGCCTTGCGGCGCGCTTCGGTCTCGACCTTCTGCACCGCCTGCGCCACTTCGCTGACCATGTCGGAGGCGGCCTGCAGCCCGTCGTTCACGGGCTCGTTTGCCGCCGGACGGTTCGCTTTCAGCTTTTCCAGTTCTTCAACGGCAGCTTCGTATTTGGCTTTGTAGTCCTCGTCCGGCGCGGTCTGCGTCTGGCGCAGCTTTTGCAGCGCGGCGGAAAGCAGGGTGCAGTCGGACAGGGCGTGATCCCGTTCCTGCGTCACTTTTGTGAGCTGCTCGCAAACCGTGTCGTACTTTTCCTGCAGGGCCTCGCAGCCCGTGCGCAGTTCTGTTTCCTTTTGTCTGGCGTTGTCGATGTATTCGTCGACCTCGCGGCAGTTGTATCCTCGGAAGGAGGCGGAGAATAAGGCGCTGTCTTCCATGTTTGCATCACCTTTTCTGCTTGATTCTGTTGTCAGTCATTGTAGTATTTGAAGCCGGTGTCCCGCGCCCATTCGTGGAACACGCGCAGACTCTTCAGGCGCTGGGAATTGAGCTGATGGGCGCCTCTGGTATACCAGTTCATGGGGATGCCGGCGAGGCTGACGAGGTATTTGGCGCTGGCGCAGAAGCCGGAATCAATGGCGTTGTCGAGCAGGCAGATCTGCTGATGGGTGCGGTTGGCGGCTTCGCGGTCATGCTGAACGAAAAACTCGTCGTACATTTTGCCGAACAGATAGGCGCCGCAGGTGGTGGGCGTTGCCACCACGCCTCTCGCGCCGGATTCATACGCTTCCATCAGATAGGGGATGTTGGCCTGCAGTACGGCGGAATCGCCCTGAACGGCGATCTTTTCGCGGATCAGTTCGATGGTGCTGGTGGTGTCTTTAATGGCGGTCACGATCCCGTCTTTGACTAATCTGCCGTAACATTCCGCCGCCATGAGGTGCGGTCTGTCCCCCGGGAACTCGTAGAGCAAAACGGGCAGCGAGGTGTGAGAGCTCAATTCGGCGATGTAGGTGTAGAGCCGTTCGGAATCGTTGCCGAAGCCCTTGGTGATGAACACCAGCGCGTCCACGCCGGTCTGCTCCATGGCCTTCACTTCTTCCACCTGACCGAACCATGAGGGTTCGACGTTGGCAGTCGCCATGACGGGCACGCCGTTCGCGTGTTCGACGGCGAGCGTCGCGAGCTTGAGGCGTTCCGCCAGCGTCAGTTCCTTCATTTCGGAGCTGCCGCAGCAGGCGAACAGATGCTGAACGCCCTGACGGCTCTGCCATTCGACGTAATCCTCATACACTTTGTAATCAATGGTGCGGTCTTCGTGGAACGGCGTGAGCAGCAGCGAATAAACGCCGCGGTTGTCAAACGGTTTTTTTGACATGAGAAAAGCCTTCTTTACTGTCATTTTGCCAAGTATACCA
The DNA here is from genome assembly GCA_017453685.1 of Clostridia bacterium. Taxonomy (GTDB): domain Bacteria; phylum Bacillota; class Clostridia; order Oscillospirales; family Acutalibacteraceae; genus UBA8612. The sequence goes on along the minus strand of JAFTEL010000157.1, from coordinate 3,789 downwards.
CAACCGATCGGCAAAAAGCAACAGCTTGGGCGCGCTCATTTGCAGATTTGTTTGTTTTTTCGCGCTTTTCCCATTTTTGAGAGACGCAGCGGACAAAAAAGACTGGGGTCGGATGCTCCGGACGAACATCCGACCCCTGCGCGGGTTCCTTTTTCTTCTTACTTCATGGCAATGTAAACGTAGTCGGCGTTGCCCCAATTCAATTTGGTGATCGTGTTGCCGACCCCCGTTTCCGACGTCTGGGTGAGCCGGAACCCGTTGCTTGTCAGCTCAATGCCGGAGGAGGAAAGCAACCGACCCGCCATGCCGCACAAGCAGTGGATGGTGCTGCTGTTGTTGGACGGGTTGTAGAGCGGCGGATAGACGGAGGGGAACACCAGAACGAGCTTCGGCTGATAGCCGAGCTGGATCGTCCGGCTCGACTGGTCCGTGCCGCTGTAATAGCCGACTTCAAACTGGTTTCCCCAGTATTGCTTTTCCTGTGGGGTGACGTGGATATCGGCGTCGTCCATGTGGGAACGGCAGAACAGCGTCTTGGGCATGAAGGCGGCGTACTGCACGTCGCAGGATTCCGCGGGGCAGAACTGCGCTTCGATATCGATCCAGCTTTTGAGCACGAACGCGTCGGTGTCGCGGTCGGCTTCGATGCTTTCACAGCCCGACTCCGAAATGTTGAAATCGCTTTTGAAGTTCAGGCAGTCCACAATCTTCGTGAACGCCTCGTGGCACGCCGTGCCGCCGGCGGAATAGGGCACATAGACCGATACGCGGATCCTGACTTTGGCAAGGCGGCAGTATTCGTCGGGCACCAATTCGCCCTGACTGTTTTCCGTGAAAAAGTCGCTGATGCGCACGTGGTCAAGACCGATGGCGGCGATGGTCTGCTTGAGCGGCGTTGCTTTCGGGAACGCGGGAAACTCGGTGAGAAAGGTCACGTCGGAGAACACTTCCGTTTGGCTGCTCAGCCATTCGGCAATCTCACGCGGCATGGCGCTGATGGAATCAATCATAACTTTCCACCTCCGTGATCGTTCGGATGATCGCCCAAATGTAGAACACTTTGTCGTTTTGATACACTTTTTCGGCACGGTCGATCTGATAGGATATGCCGTCGGCAAACAGGTGGTCGCCCGCCGCTGCCGCGCACAGATCGGGTTCGGGCGGTCCCAGATACAGGTAGTGTCCCTGACTGTTGAAGCCGATCTCGGTGTAAATGCCGTCGAGATACATTTTGTTCTTGTACCGCAGGGGCTGGATCAGCGCTTTGAACGTGTTGAGCGTGTCACCGTTTGCGTCGCGGAGCGTTACGGTTCTGCCGAAAGGCTCAAAGAGGTTTTTATTCATGCGTCACACCTGCCTGAAAAGAAAGTCCGTGTCGGTGAGCAGCTCTGCTGCCTGCGCGAAGCTCTCGCTGCGCACGCGTGCGGCAAATTCCATGGTCGCGGCGGGCGAGCGGCTGACGGTCACGTCGCCGGCCTTGAACGAGGTCGCGCCGTTCCCGTCGGCGAGCTGGCGCAGCGCGAGGCGGTAGAACGCCAGTCCCGCTGCAGCTTTCGCCACGCGCAGATCGTCCGCGTCGGCAGGCGAACGCAGGCGGCTTACCACCTCGCTCAGACAGATTTCGCAAAGGGGCAGAGCGTTTTCCGCCCCTTTGCTGTCGAGCGTGACAAGCTGCCGCAGATGGTTGAGTACGGTCTGACGGCTGATCATGGCTGTTTCCTCCGCTTAGACGGAAAGAACACGGGACGCGTCCGTGAAGATCTTGGCAAAGCCCGCGATGGAGGTGATGGCGGCGCGTTCGAGCTGACGGTCGATGAGCTTGTCGTATTCGGTCAGCACGTCGCCTGCCTTGACCATTTCCAGCGCGCATTTCTTGTCCAGACCGATGATGCTGCCGCTCGTCGCACAAGCGGACTTGATGAGCTCCGCGCCGATGGGGGTGATCATTTTGCCTGTGGCGTGGAAATTCAGCCCCGCGTTGGAATCCTTGAATTCCGTCAGATTGAGCATTTTCACGGCGTCGGCGGGGTTGGCGATGAGCACGTTCATTTCGTACGGATCAAGGTCGTTCCAAAGAGAGATCAGGTCGGCGTAGGTGAGCGTGCCGGAGGTGGCGGCGGAGGTGGTGGCGGCGGCGTTGCTGTTGCCGTCGCCGTTGACGAGAACGCCGATGGCGTCCGCGAGCTGCTGCTTGGCGATGTAGGCGCCGATCTGCTTGAGGGTCACGGTGAACAGGTCAAGGCGCTGGAAGCGGATCGCTTCATAAGAAGCCACCAGCATTCTGCCGCGCTTGTTGAGCTTGACCAGATTCTCCTGCGTCTTGACGGTGGTCTGCGGGATCGCGCTGCCCTGCGCCACGTCCTTGAGGGCTTTGTCGTCGTCCGACGGGATGCTCGTGATGGAGCGGTAATCGAGCGAGTCGATGTTGGTCACGCTTGCCACGATCTTGGGCAGTACGTTCGCCTCTTCCATGCCCTGACGCACGGCGCGCGAAACGTATTCGGGGAACAGGGTGGCGCTGTCGGACGTTTTGAAGAACTTTTCGACGGGGTCGCTCGCCGCGCCGCTGACGCGGATGTCAAAGCGCTTGAGCTGGCGCTGATAGGCGTCCAGACCTTCAAGCTCCGTGCCGCGGTAGTTTTCGGACGGGTCGATGCTTTCCAGCGCGGACGTGAAAGAGCCGCCGCCGTAAAGACCTTTTTCCAGGCGGATGTTGTCAAAGTTAGCCATACTTTTTTCTCCTCTCGTCAATCAATAATCAAAGCAGAACGCCGCACGTCGCAGCAGTGGCGTCAACGTCCAGTACAAATTTTTCTTTGCCGTTGGTCGAATCCACTTCCAGCGCCGTGGCGGAGCCGGCGCAGAGCGTGTTCAGCCCGACGGTGGGTGCCGTGCCGGTGTAGGGCAGCACGACGTAACCGCCGATCTGCACGCAGGCAAGGCAGTTGCGGCAGGAGATGACAACGCCGAACACGGCGTCGTCCGCCGCGCAGGCGGCCACGGTGCCGTTGCCGCTGAGCTTGACCAGCGTGCCGGGGTTGATGTCGGCGGCGGTGGAAAAGGTGAGTGTTTTTTCATCAAAACCGATAAATGAAACGGACATAATGATCCTCCTTAAATTTTGAATTCGTTGTTATTGGTGGCTTCGGGGCTGCAGTCGCCGCAAAGCTGCGGGCGCAAAGGAAACCGCTCGGCGGCGGATCGGCTCAGCGCCTTGCTGAGTTCGTCAAGCTGTTTTTCCGTCAGACCCTGACAGATTTCCTCCAGCGCGGCTTTGCTCATGGCGGGCATGGCGAGAACGCCAAGACGGGTCACGTCCTCGATCAGGTTTTTGCGGAACCGTTGAGCCGCCGCGGTCAGGCTTTCCAGCGCGCTGCGCGTGAGCGTAACGGTTTCCTCTCCGTCGGGTTCGGCTGCCGTTTGTGCGATGCCGAGCGTGAAGCTCTTGGTTACGCCGGCGCTGCGCTGGGCGGGTACGGCGACGAAGCTCCATTCATAGGCGTCGGCCGGGTCAGTGAGCACGCCGTGACAGACCTTGCCGTCATACAGCTTGCCTTTTTGGTGGCGGCATCCGCCCGCTTTCATGTTGCTGCCGCAGATCGAGCAGCGCACCGCGCCCACGGCGCAGCTGACACTGGTCTCTTTTTTGATGCCGCTTTTGATCTGCGCGATCTTTTCTTTGGTCTCTTCGGTGACGGGCATATAGGCCTTCGCCTTCAGGCAGGTGTAGGGCTCGCCGTTCATCGTCTGATTGGTCGGGTCCTCCTCCACCCACGTTTTGTAGATGCG
>JAFTEL010000156.1 GCA_017453685.1 Clostridia bacterium | reverse complement strand
GGTTTTTCGTGCCTCGTACAAGGTCTCCGGCTTTGCTTTTCTGTAATCGGTTCTTTCTGTGTTTTCCATGTTTTTATTGTATCATATTTTGCCGGAGATTACAATAATAATTTATGATATTTTGTTGCCGAGTTAATAAAAATTATGATCGAGTCGGTGTGTTTTATGGCGTTGGTAACTTTGAAAGAGCTTGTTGAACGAGCCGAAAAAGAAAACAAAGCGGTCGGCGCGTTCAGCGTCGGCAACATGGAAATGGTCATGGGCGCGGTGGCGGCCGCCGAAGACGCGGGCGAGCCGATCATCCTGCAGATCGCCGAAAAGCGGCTGAAGAATTCGCCGCTGGCGCTGATGGCTCCCATGATGATCTCCGCGGCGAAACGCTCTTCCGCGGATATCGCGGTGCATCTCGACCACGGGCTAACGCTCGCGTGCATCAAAGAAGCGCTGGCTTTCGGCTTCACCTCCGTCATGCTGGACGCATCGCTGCTGCCCTTTGAAGAAAATATCGCCATGACCAATCAGGTCTCCGCGCTGGCGGCCGGAACCGGCGCCTCTGTCGAAGCGGAGCTCGGCGTGGTCGGCGGCAACGAGGGCGACACGGCGGAGCACAAGATCCTCTGCACCGATCCCGCCGCGGCGCTGACGTTCTGCGAGCAAACGAGCATCGACGCGCTCGCCGTCGCCATCGGCAACGCGCACGGGAATTATCCCGTCCTGCCCGAGCTGCGGTTCGACATTCTGGAAGCAATCGACAACACCGTTTCCACGCCGCTCGTTCTGCACGGCGGCACAGGCATCACCGATGATATGTTCCGCAGGGCGGTCGCGCTGGGCGTTCGCAAAATCAACATCGCCACGGCGAGCTTTGATCATCTGGCGCAGTACGCCAAGGCTTACACCGACACGGTCGATAAGCCCGATTATTTCAAGCTGTCCGAAGAAATGGTGCGCGGCGTGCACGATAACGTGCTGCGCCACATCAAAGTGTTTTCAGGGGAATAAACCACGGAAAGGGGTTTTGATATGAAGTATATCGAATTTGACAACAGCAAAAAATACGATCTCATTCTGCTCGGGCGCGTCGCGGTGGATCTCAATCCCGTCGACTATTATTGCCCGCTGAATGAGAGCACCACGTTCAAGCGCTATCTCGGCGGTTCGCCGGCGAATATCGCGGTGGGTCTGGCCCGTCTGGGCAAAAAGTGCGGCTTCTTTGCCCGCGTGTCCGACGATCAGCTCGGCACCTTCGTGACCGATTACTTCAAAAAGGAAGGCATCGACACGTCGCACATCGTCCGCTGCACGAACGGCGAAAAGATCGGTCTGACCTTCACCGAGATCAAGAGCGAGACCGAAAGCTCCATCGTCATGTACCGCAACGAAGCCGCCGACTTAAAGCTCGACGTGGCGGATATCGACGAAGAATATATTAAGCAGGGCAAAGCGCTCCTCATCTCGGGCACGGCGCTCGCCGAAAGCCCCTCGCGTGAAGCGGCGCTGAAAGCCACGATGCTCGCCAAGCGCAACGGCATCCCCGTGATCTTCGATATCGACTACCGCGCCTACAACTGGAAGAACGCGGATGAAATCTCCATCTATTATTCGGCGGTCGCGCGCGAGGCGGATATCATCCTCGGTTCCCGCGAAGAATACGACCTCACCGAGCAGCTCATCAAGCCCGGCATGACCGACGAGGAAACGGCCGCCTACTGGCACGGCCAGAACGCCAAGATCGTCATCATCAAGCACGGCAAGCAGGGCTCCACCGCCTACACCAACGACGGCGAAAGCTACTCCATCAAGCCCTTCCCGATCAAGCTCCTCAAATCCTTTGGCGGCGGCGACGGTTACGCGTCCGCGTTCCTCTACGGGTTGTTCGAGGGCTTCGAGATCATCGACGCGCTGGAATTCGGCTCGGCTTCCGCTTCCATGCTCGTGGCGAGCCACGCCTGCTCGCAGGATATGCCCACCGTGGAGCAAGTGAAGGAATTCATCAAGAAGGAAAAAGAAGAATACGGCGAAATGATCGCGAGAGTCTGAGGTTGCCGTTATGTTTGAGAAACTGTCTTATGATAACAACGGCGTCAAGACCGTTTGCGAAATGAACGGATTCCACGCCGAAATGAATATGAACATCTGGGTCAAAAAGTTCAGCGCCGGCGAAATGGTCACGATCTGCGACGACAAAAACGAGACCGCGGCGCTGTTGCTGAGCGGTGAAGTCAGCTTCGCGTGGTGCGGCAACAAGGCTGCCGCCAAACGCCGCGACCCGTTTGAAAGAACGCCCTACTGCCTGCACGTTTGCAAAGCGACGGCGTTTTCCGTCACCGCTTTGACCGAAAGCGAGGTCATCTTCCAGCAGACCGACAACGACCGCACGTTCGACCCCGTGTTCTACACGCCCGAGACCTGCCTGTATCAGGAATTCGGCAAGGGTCAATGGGGCGGCACGGGACACCGCATCGTGTCGACCATGTTCGATTACGACAACGCGCCCTACTCCAACATGGTGATGGGCGAAGTGTTCAACCAGCCCGGCAAATGGTCGAGTTATCCGCCGCACCATCACCCGCAGCCGGAGGTCTACTATTACCGCTTCGATAAACCGCAGGGTTTCGGCGCCTGTTTTAACGGGGACGACGTGTATAAGAGCGTGGACGGTTCCGCGTGCTACATCGTGTCGGGCGACTGCCACCAGCAGGTGACCGCCCCCGGATACGAAATGTATTATGTCTGGATGATCCGCCACATCGACGGCGACCCGTGGTACAAGACCACCAGAATTTACGATGAAAGCCATGTCTGGCTTACGAAAGAATAAGGAGATGAAACGATGGCACTTTTAACAATGGGTCAGGCGCTTGTCAAATTCCTTGACAATCAGTACGTTTCCTTTGACGGAAAAGAGACGAAATTCGTCGACGGCATTTTCACCGTGTTCGGGCACGGCATCGTGTGCGGCATCGGTCAGGCGCTCGACGAGGACAGAGGCGGTCTGCGCGTCTATCAGGGCAAGAACGAACAGGGTATGGCGCACGTCGCCACCTCCTTCGCCAAGCAGAACAACCGCCGCAAGATCATCGCCTGCGCTTCCTCCATCGGCCCCGGCTCCGCCAACATGGTGACCGCCGCCGCGACCGCCACGGTCAACCACGTGCCGCTGCTGCTCTTCCCGGCGGATGCGTTCGCTTCCCGCCAGCCCGACCCCGTGCTGCAGCAGTTTGAACAGGTCAACTCCCTCGCCACCACCACGAACGACGCGTTCAAAGCCGTGACGCGGTATTGGGACAGAGTGCAGCGCCCCGAACAGCTCATGAGCGCCATGCTCAACGCCATGCGCGCGCTCACCGATACGGCGAACGCCGGCGCGGTCGCCATCTGCCTGCCGCAGGATGTGGAAGGCGAAGCCTACGATTACCCCGAATCCTTCCTTGCCAAGCGCGTTCATAAGATCACCCGTCCGCTCCCCGTGAAAGAGGAGATTGAAGACGCGGTCAAGGTCATCGCCGCGGCGAAAAAGCCGCTCGTCATCTGCGGCGGCGGCGTGCGCTACTCCGAAGCGGGCGAAGCGCTCGAAAAATTCTGCGCGGACTTCAACATCCCCTTCGCCGAAACGCAGTCCGGCAAATCCGCCTGCCTTTCCTCCAACGAATATAACCTCGGCGGTCTGGGCGTAACGGGCAATTCCTCCGGCAACGTCATCGCCAAGGAAGCCGACGTCATCATCGGCATCGGCACGCGCTTTTCCGATTTCACCACGGCGTCCAAATCGCTGTTCAAGGCGGACGCCCGTTTTGTGACCATCAACACCTCCCGCTTTGACGCCTATAAGCTCGACGCGAGCAAGATCGTTGCCGACGCGAAGGAAGGCATCACGGCGCTTGCCGCGGCGCTCGCGGCGATCGGTTACAAATCCGCTTATCAGAATGAGATCGCGGACGCGAGAGACGGCTGGGCGAAGGAAATGGATCGCCTTGCCCAATATCGTTACGATGAAAACTTCAAGCCCCTCATCGCCGCGCGCGACGAACGCACCATCCCCGAATTCGTCGAAATGTACGGCACGAACGTCACGCAGGTCTCCGCCGTCGCGCTCATCCGCGAGCTGATCGACGCCAACGCCATCTGCGTGGGTTCCGCCGGCTCTCTGCCGGGTGACCTGCAGCGCATGTGGACGACGGACGAACGCTACTCCTACAACATGGAATACGGCTATTCCTGCATGGGCTACGAGATCGCGGGCGCACTCGGCTCCAAGCTCGCCGAACCCGACAAGGAAGTTTACGCCATGTGCGGCGACGGCAGTTATCTCATGCTCCACAGCGAGCTGGTCACGTCGATCCAGGAAGGCAAAAAGATCAACGTGATGCTGTTTGACAACAGCGGCTTCGGCTGCATCAACAACCTGCAAATGTCCACCGGCATCGGCAATCTCGCCACGGAGTTCCGCAAGCGCAACGAAAACGGCGAGCTGCTGGGCGACCTGCTGCCCATCGACTATGCGAAAGCGGCGGCGGGCTACGGCGTGAAAACCTACACCGCGCGCAATCTTGACGAACTCAAGGCGGCGATCGAGGACAGCAAAAAGCAGACCGTCTCCACGCTCATTGACATCAAAGTGCTGCCCAAGACCATGACGGACGGCTACGGCGCCTGGTGGCACGTGGGCATCCCCGCCGTCTCGAAGAGCGCGGGCGTGCAGGCGGCATTTGAAAACAAAGAAAAGAACAGAAAGGCAGCGAGGAAATACTGATGCTTGATAAGAACAAAGTAAAGCTCGGCATTGCGCCGATCGCTTGGACGAATGACGATATGCCCGACCTCGGCGCGGAAAACACCTTTGAACAGTGCATTTCCGAAATGGCGCTGGCGGGCTTCACCGGCTGCGAAGTCGGCAACAAATACCCGAAAGACACCGCCGTGCTCAAAAAGGCGCTCGCGCTGCGCGGCATGGAGATCTGCAACGCGTGGTTCTCCTCCTTCCTGCTGACCCAGCCCTATGAGCAGGTCGAGGTGGATTTCATCAAACACATTGATTTTCTGAAAGAAATGGGCGCGAAGGTCGTCGGCATCTCCGAACAGAGCTACTCCATTCAGGGCACGGACAAGGCGGTTTTTGAAGAAAAATACGTCATGAACGACGCAGAATGGGACAGACTTTGCAGCGGCATCAACAAGTTAGGCCGCGTCGCGAAGGACAGGGGCATCGCGCTCACGCTCCATCACCACATGGGCACCGTCGTGCAGACCGAAGCGGAGATCGACCGCCTGATGGCGAATACCGACCCCGACGTGTTCAGCCTGCTGTTCGATTCCGGTCACCTCGCCTACTGCGGCGAAGATTACATGAGCGTGCTCAACAAGTACGTTGACCGCATCAAGCACGTGCATCTGAAAGACATCCGCCCCGCCGTGATCGAAAAGGTCAAGAAGGAGCATCTTTCCTTCCTGCAGGGCGTTCGTCTGGGCACCTTCACCGTGCCGGGCGACGGCGCGATCGACTTTGCGCCGATCTTCGCCGTGCTGGAAAAAGCGGGCTACGAGGGCTACGTTCTCGTCGAGGCGGAGCAGGACCCCGCCATCGCCAACCCGCTGGAATACGCGATCAAGGCGAGAAAATACATCGCAGAAAAATCAGGTCATTGATAATCATACATAAGGAGAAGATACAATGGCAGTGGAAAAATTAAAGTATTTCGTCAACGGCGAATACCGTGAATCCAAGACCGACAAGTGGATCGATCTGCACAACCCCAGCACGGGCGAAGTCACCCTGCAGGCGCCCTGCTGCACCAACGATGAGGTGCTCGAAGCCATCGCGGCGGCGAAAGCCGCCTACCCGGGCTGGAGCGCAACGCCCGCGATCAAGAGAGCGCAGATCCTTTATAAGATTCGCGACCTGCTGATCGAACACATGGAAGAACTCACCCTCCTTGTCGCGCAGGAAAACGGCAAGGTCTGGTCGGAAGCGGAAGGCGACGTGCTCAAAGCCAAAGAGGGCACGGAGCTCGCCACGCAGGTGCCGTCGCTGATGATGGGCGAAAGCGTCATGGACGCGTCCCGCGGCTATGACACCACGCTCTATCGCGAATCCATGGGCGTTTTCGCAGGCATCGTGCCGGTCAACTTCCCGGCGATGATTCCGTTCGGCTGGATGACCCCCGTTTGCATCGCGACCGGCAACACCATGGTGCTCAAGGTCGCCACCCTCACCCCGCGCACCGCGCTGCGCATCGCCGGACTCTATAAGGAAGCCGGCGTGCCGGACGGCGTGATCAACATCGTC
>JAFTEL010000155.1 GCA_017453685.1 Clostridia bacterium | reverse complement strand
TGGCGGAGAGTAAGAGATTCGACTCGCGCGCCTGCGGGCGCTTGGTCGCTCGCGGTCGCAACTGTCCACCGGACAGTTGCTCTGTACCGCTCGTCCTTCGAATCTCTTACTCTTTTTTTTCAAAAGGAAAAGGCAGCCCGTTTGGACTGCCTTTTTGGCGGAGAGTAAGAGATTCGACTCGCGCGCCTGCGGGCGCTTGGTCGCTCGCGGTCGCAACTGTCCACCGGACAGTTGCTCTGTACCGCTCGTCCTTCGAATCTCTTACTCTTTTTTTCAAAAGGAAAAGGCAGCCCGTTTGGACTGCCTTTTTGGCGGAGAGTAAGAGATTCGAACTCTTGATACCGCTTTAACAGTATACACGATTTCCAATCGTGCTCCTTCGACCAGCTCGGACAACTCTCCGTGTTCCGCGTTGCTCAACAAATGAGATTTTACACTATTCCGCCGGAAAATGCAAGGCTTTTTTGAAATTTTCTTGGTTTTCCGTTTCAATTTCGGAACGCCAAGATAAACCCGAAAAAAGCGGTGATCCCAAGCATCCGTCGGGTCACCGCTGTTATGTTAAGTATGCTGATCTTATCAGAGCAGGGACGCGGCTTCTTTGTCCAGATAAACCGTCACGTCCGCGTGCTGCTGCAGGACGGACGCCGGAAGCTGCGGCGTGACCGCGCCTTCGATCATACCCTTCACCGCCTGCGCCTTGCTCGCGCCGGTGGCGACCAGCACGATTTTTTTCGATCGCAGAATGGAACCGATGCCCATGGTCATCGCGTAATGCGGCATGGGCGCGTCGTCAAAATAAATCGAGTTGGCGTCAATGGTGCTCTGCGTCAGCGCGACACGGAACGCCTCATCCGTAAAAGCGTCGGACGGCTCATTAAAGGCGATATGCCCGTTGCGGCCGATGCCGAGGAACTGCACATCAATGCCGCCCGCCGCTTGGATCGCCTGCGCATAGCGGCGGCTTTCCGCCTCGTAATCGGCGGCGTTGCCATCGAGGAAGTTGACGTTTTCCGCCTTGATATCGAGATGCTTGAACAGGTTTTCCTGCATGAAGGTGTAGTAGCTGTTTTTGTTATCCTTGGGCAGGTCGCAGTATTCGTCCAGATTAAAGGTCGTCACGTCGGCAAAGCTGACTTCGCCGGCTTCATATGCCTTGACGATATACTGATAAGTCGGCAGCGGCGTCGCGCCCGTGGCAAGACCGAGCACACAAGACGGATGCTCTTTGACAAAATCAACATAGAATCGACCGAGCTGTTCGCCGATCTGCGCGGCGTTTTCAAGTGTGATCACTTTCATTCTTTTTTACCCGTTATCCTTTCTGGTCAACTTTTTCAAAAACAAATTCGCGATAGGTGCTTTCCATTTCGCGCATCACGCTCTGCGTGGTATAAGCGGTCGAACGCTCCTTGGCGGCTAAACCCATTTTCTGCCGCAGTTCAGGCTGTTCGGCCAGATTTATCAGCGCTTTCGCGGTCGCGTCCACGTCGCCGATGGCGACCAAATAACCGCTCACGCCGTCTGCCACCAGTTCACTGTGTCCGCGGTTGCGGGTCGCCACCGCCGGTTTGCCACAGATCATTCCTTCAATGATATTCACGCCCAACCCCTCGCGGCAGCTCATCGAGGCGACAAAATCGCTCGCCTTCACGAAGCGTTCCACGTCCGTTCGATAACCGAGGAGCTGCACGTGATCCTGCAGACCAAGCTCGTTGATCTGCTGCCGCAGCGCCTGCTCCGTATCGCCGCTGCCGGCACAAAGCAGGCGGAAAGCGGGAACCGATTGAATCACCTGCGCGGTCGCCGCCACAAGCTGCTTCTGGTTTTTGTTGGCGTTCAATTCGCCCGTGCAAAGGCATGCGATATCGTCCGCCGCCAAACCGAGTTGAGCGCGCAAAGCCTGCTTTTCGGCTTCATCCGCCGGAGCGAACCGTTTGGCATCGGCGCCGGCGCCGTGGATGCGGCGCACGCTGCGGCAAATCTTATGGGTTCGCGCCGTTTTTTCATCCTCGTCGCAAATCGTGATCAGACAATCGGTGAAAAGCCGCCCGAAAACCTTTTCGATCGGATAGAACACCAGCCAGTTCAGTTTGGACGCGCCCTTGTAAAAATGGAACCCGTGCGCGGTGTAGATCACCGTAGTTCCGTTCTTGCGCACCTTTCGCGCGGCAAGCCGCGTTAAGACGCCGCCCATCGGCGTGTTGCAATGGATCACATCATAATCGTTTTCACGAATAAGCCGGCAAAGCTCTTTGTAAGCCGCGCGGTTGGAAGGATCGAGCGGAGAACGCGCAAAGGGCAGGTCAAACACACGGTCTGCCGCCGCTTCGAGCTGCTCGCGTACTGCCTTCCCCATCACGTCGTGCGCCGCCGCATGAACCTCATAACCGTGCTCGTGCAGCATGGCGATCAGCGGCAAATGAAAGCTGGTGAAGTGGTGCATCACGGTCGCGGTCAACAGGGCTTTTTTCATGATAAAGTCACCTCGTCACCGTCGCGGTTGCCGGCAAATTCTTCCATGGTGGCGCTGGTCTGGCTGGAAATGCCCTCGCGCTTCAAAACGTTGACGATCGTTTTGAACGTGATCTGCAGATCGAGCAGGAAGCTTTCGTTTTCAACGTATTTCACGTCGTATTCAAATTTCTCGTTCCAGCTGAGCAGATTGCGCCCGTTCACCTGCGCCAGACCGGTCAGCCCGGGGCGCACGTCGTGCCGATGCGCCTGACGCTCATTGTAAAGCGGGAGATATTTGATGAGCAGCGGGCGCGGCCCGACAAAGCTCATATCGCCGCGCAGAATGTTAAACAATTCCGGCAGTTCGTCCAGCGACAGCTTGCGCAGCGTTTGACCGAACGCGGTCAGCCGCACTTCATCCGGCAAAAGCTCACCGTTTTCATCCCGCTCATTCGTCATCGTGCGGAATTTATAAAGCGTAAAGATCTTGCCGTTCCGCCCCGGCCGCTGCTGTTGGAATACAACGGGCGCGCCGAGCTTGACACGCACCAAAACAGCGAGCACTCCCATCGGAACACTCAAAATGAGAAGGGCGAAAACGGAAAGAATCAGGTCAAGGATTCGTTTGAACACCTTGTCGTAAACTTGTTTCAAGAAATTCACTCCGCACTCAATTTGTGATCGACTTCTGAAAGTATATTATATAAGAAATTCCGCGCTTTTTCAACCGTTTTCGCAAAAATCCGTCAAGGCGGAAATGTCCAGCTTTTCATAATTCTTCGCGAAGGTCAGCAGCTTCTGCGCCGCTGTTTTGGCGCCGCCGACGCTGCGGCTTTCAAAGTTGACGGGAATGACCGGATCGTGCACGCTCAGGCGCGCCAGCAGCCAGCCGTCGCCGCTGCTCGCGTCGGCGTTGATGCGCACGCCCTCATAAGTGTTCGGCACGACCTGCCACGCCTCGTCCGCCGCGCAGGCGGTGCGCAGATCGTCCAAAAAAGCTTGTCCATAAGACTTGAAGTCTTCACACAAAATCTTGAAGCGAACCTCTTTTTCTTCCTTCGCCTCGACCAGAGCGGCGAACAATTCTTCCAGCTCTTTCCCCTGCTGTTTGAGCTTGACAAGCTGAATGACGATCTTCGCCGCCAGATACGCGCCGTCATCCAGATAGTAATTCTCACGAAACGCGGCGTGGCCGGAGGTCTCGATGGCCAGCGGGCAGTTGACGCCGCCGTTGTTGAGTTCGATCTGCTTGTCGATCACGTTTTTATAACCGCGCTTAAACGGCAGAATCACGCCGCCGAGCGTGTGATTGATAAAGTCGATCAGCCCGTCGGATACGATGCTGTCGGTCACGATGGTGCCGCCCTCGTTGCCCTCCAGCGCAATGGCTGCCGCCAGCGCGACAAGGCGGTTGCGGGCGATCTCGGTGCCGTTTTTATCCACACAGGCGGCACGGTCAACGTCGGTGTCAAAGATCAGCCCGAGGTCGGAACCGCTTTCCACGACGGCTTCGGAAAGAGCCGCCATCGCCTGCTTGTTCTCGGGGTTCGGGATGTGATTCGGGAACGTGCCGTCCGGCTCCAGATAGCGGCTGCCGGAAACGTCGGCGCCCAAGGGTTCCAGCACCTCGGTGGCATAAAACCCGCCAACGCCGTTGCCGGCATCCACGGCGATCTTCATACCCTTGAGGGGTTGTTCCTCACCGGTTCCGCGCACGATGATGCCGCGCAGGATTTCGGCATAGCGCGGCATGAAAGCCACCTGCTCCACCGTGCCGTCATACGTCAGCGCCGTCTGCGGCTGCTGCGCGTTTTTCAAGATCTGTTCCAGCTGCTTGCCGTCGATCCCGCTGCCGTCCACAAAGAATTTCAAGCCGTTTTTGTCCCACGGGTGATGGCTCGCCGTGAGTTGAATGGCGGCGCGGCAGCCGAGCTCCACGGTCGTCATAAACATGGCGGGCGTGGAAGAAAGGCCGCAGTCCAGCACGTGAACGCCCGCGTCGGTCAAAGCGCCGATCACCGCCGCCTTCAGCCGTTCGGCGGATACGCGGCAATCATGCCCGACCGCGATCCTGATCCCCTCCATATCGCCCAGATAATCCACGAAACCGAGCGTGATGGCACGCACCGCCTCATCGGATAAAAACGGGATTGTCCCGTCGCTTTCGCCCACGGCAACGCCGCGCACATCCGTACCGCTCTTGTATTTCAGCCAATCGGTCATAACTTCCGCCTTTCCGCAAAAAACTGCATTATCAATCTGCTTTTATTGTATCACGACGGGGCGCAAAGTCAAGCGCCGCAAAAAAGAAAAGCCCTCCGTGCCGATCAAGCGACGCGGAGGGAAACAAGCTGAGAATTATTTGTTGAGGAACGCCAGAATCTTGTTGACGATCTCGACAAAGGTGGCGGTGTCGATGCTCGCAAGAAGAAGCTGATAGAGACCGGTGAGTGGACCGAACATGCTGGCGATCCAGTCGGCATATTCGCTCATGCTGGTGTAGCCATGCCATTCGCCCTGGAAACCGAAAGCCTGCAGGATAGCGGTGATGAAGTCATATAAATCGGACTTTTGATAGGTAGAAATTGCCGTAAACCAAGTAACGAGGGTGTTCATAAGGTCTGCCATTTCAATACTCTCCTTTGTTAGAATGTGGGTTTATTATATCACATGACTTGTAAATTGTCAACAAATTGTGAACAAATTATTTTAAAGTTGTGAGCAAACGGTTTTTTACCGATCTGTTGGAGTCTGTACGCCGACCCTGAAGTCATGTAAAGGTTCTATGACGGGATCGCCGAACGGCTGATCTCGCCAAATATGGCTTTGGCCTGAAAGCGAACGCCGCTTGACAGGAACAGCCACGAAAAGCTGAATCGCGCCAAGCGAAAGCAGTCCTTATCCAAGCGGGCCAGGCTGCTTTTTCGCTGCGCGAAACTGCTGCGATCTGTCAGCAGAGAAGCGGCGGTCAGCAGCGGTTCCCGCGCCGCCCAAAAGAAGAAAAGCGCGGCAAGCCAGAACAAAAGCAGACAGACCGCGCCGCCGATCAATATAGCGCGGCTCACGCCGCTGTCCGATACGAACCAAACCGCCGCAGCGGTCAGGAGAGCGGGCAAGGAAAACAGCAAAAGCGCCCGACCCAAGAGACGGACGCGATAAAACACGGCAACGCGCACGGCAAGCAGCACGTCGCTCGGGGAAAAGCCGATCAGCGAATCCGACACGGTGCCGCGCCGATCCCGCCGAAGCGCGCCCATCCAGCGGTTTTTGACGAGCCGTTCGCAGGCAGAAAGCAGCAGGGAAAGCAGATAAAACACCACGCTGGCGCTCAGCAAAACGATCCACCCCGCCGACGGCGTGAACTGCGGCCAGGCGCGCAGCCAGCCCAGCAAAACGCCGCGGCGCAGCAGCCGCACGGTCATCTCAAATTCCGTCAGCCGCCGTGCAGACCTGTGGCGGCCGAGCTGGCAAAGCCGCGCCTGCAGCCCGATTCTTTCCCGTTCCATTTTTTTATCACCGACGTTATTCTGTGCCGTTGCGCGAGGAATATGACCGGCGCGCAGAAAGGAAAAAGCTCCCGCTCGATGCGGGAGCTTTCACTCGGTTGATTATTTCGCAAGCGTGCCAACGACTTCAACGAGCTTCTTCACGATAGCCACGATCTGATTGACGTCGATCGACTTAACAATCTTCGTGAGGCTGTCGACGATAGCCTTGAAGGAATCGCTCTTGACAAACGCTACGACTGCATTGAAGACAGAAACCAATTGATCCATTTGTTTCACCCTCTTTTTTTATTTCACAGCGCTGAGCTGTAAGATTACTGACAACAAATCGGATTATTTCATGAAGGTCGCGATGAAATTCTTGACGATCTCGATGACTGCCGCTGCGTCGAATTCTTTGAAGTAAACAAGGATCTTCTGAACCATCTCAAGGATCTGTTCCATTCTGTTACACCTCCTCTTTCCTTTTTGGATATTGTATCACAAAATAATGAAATGTCAAGGAAAATATTAATAAAATGTAAATTATCGCTGTCTGTGTTTTCAATAGATGCTGTGTGCCTTGCAGAGTTCCTGAACACGCTGACGGATACTGTCCGCCTGATTGTCGAAATCCGTCGCGGCGAGGTGGATCAGTTCCGCGACCGTGACCATCTCCGCTTCGGTGAACCCGCGCGAAGTCACCGCCGCCGTGCCGATGCGCACGCCGCTGGTGACGGACACTTTTTCGGGGTCGTTGGGGATGGCGTTTTTGTTGACGGTGATATACACTTCGTCCAGCCGCTTTTCCATTTTCTTGCCGGTCAGCCCGAACGGGCGCAGATCGACGAGCATGAGGTGATTATCCGTACCGCCCGAGACGAGGTCGAAGCCGCGGTTGAGCAGCTCGATGGAAAGCGTGCGGCTGTTTTTGACGATCTGCTCCTGATAGGTCTTGAATTCCGGCCGGAGTGCCTCGCCGAAGCAAACCGCCTTCGCAGCGATAACGTGCATGAGCGGTCCGCCCTGATTGCCGGGGAAAACGGCGCGGTCGATCTGTTTGGCGAATTGCTCACGGCAAAGGATCATGCCGCCGCGCGGGCCGCGCAGCGTTTTATGCGTGGTGGTGGTGACGATATCGGCATACGGCATCGGCGAAGGATGCAGCCCCGCGGCAACAAGGCCGGCGATATGCGCCATATCGACCATGAACAGCGCGCCGACTTCGCGGGCGATCCGTGCGATGCGGCTGAAGTCAATGATCCGCGGATAAGCGGACGCGCCCGCCACGATCAGCTTCGGCTGATGCGTTTTGGCCAGCCGTTCCATCTCGTCATAATCCAAAAATCCGTCCGGCGCGACGCCGTAGGGCACGAAATGATAGAGCTTGCCGCTCTCATTGACGCCGGAACCGTGGGTCAGATGACCGCCGCAGTCAAGGCTCATGCCCATCACCGTATCGCCCGGCTGAAGCACGGCGGAATAAGCCGCCAGATTCGCCTGCGAACCGGAATGAGGCTGCACGTTGGCGTGCTCCGCGCCGAAAAGCTGCTTGGCGCGCTCAATGGCGATGCGCTCCACTTCATCGACACATTCGCAGCCGCCGTAATAGCGCTTGCCCGGGTAGCCTTCGGCGTATTTATTCGTCAGCACGCTGCCCATCGCGGCGATCACTGCGGGAGAAACGATATTTTCAGACGCGATCAATTCGATGTTTCTGCGCTGACGGTCCAATTCGAGCTGCATGGCATTGGCCACGGCCGCGTCTGTCTGCCGAACCAGACCGATCGAATCCAATAAACTGTCCATCCTTAACCTACCCCCAACCTTTTCATCAGATATCAAGATTCTGAACGTATTTCGCGTTCTTTTCGATAAATTCACGGCGCGGCTCGACCTTGTCACCCATCAGGATGGAGAAGGTGCGATCCGCTTCCATCGCGTCCTCCAGCGTCACGCGCAGGATCGTGCGGTTGGCGGGATCCATCGTGGTCTCACGAAGCTGGATGGGGTCCATCTCGCCCAGACCTTTGTAACGCTGAACGGCGCAGTTGCCGCCCATTTCGGCGATATAACGGTCGCGTTCCTCATCGGAAAACGCGTATTCCGTCCGTTTGCCCTTGCTGATGCGGAACAGCGGCGGCTGCGCGATGTAGATGTAGCCGTTGTCAATCAGCGGGCGCATATAGCGGAAGAAGAAGGTCAGCAGCAGCGTGCAGATGTGCGCGCCGTCCACGTCGGCATCCGCCATGATGATGATCTTATGATAACGCAGCTTGGTAATGTCAAAATCTTCGTCGATGCCCGTACCAAGCGCGATGACGACCGGGGTCAGCTTTTCGTTGCCGATGACCTTATCGAGCCGCGCCTTCTCGACGTTGAGCATCTTGCCCCAAAGCGGCAGGATCGCCTGATAGTTTTTGTCTCTTCCCTCTTTGGCGGAGCCGCCGGCGGAATCACCCTCGACGATGTAAAGCTCGGTGTTTTCGGGATTGCGGTCGGTGCAGTCCGCCAGTTTGCCGGGCAGCGCGCTGGAATTGGAAAGCGCCGATTTGCGCACGCTCTCACGCGCCTTGCGCGCCGCTTCTCTGGCGCGGGAAGCGTCAAATGCCTTGCCGAGCAACGTCTTGGCGACCGAGGGATTTTCTTCAAAATAGGTCATCAGCTTGTCGTAAACGCAGGTCGCCACGAGCTTGGTCATCTCGGTGTTGCCGAGCTTGCCCTTGGTCTGACCTTCAAACTGCGCGTCGGTCAATTTGACGCTGATGACGGCAACGATGCCTTCGCGCACGTCGTCGCCCGAAAGGTTCTTATCGTTCTCTTTCATGATGCCGTATTTGCGGCCGTATTCATTGAACACACGGGTCAGCGCGGTCTTGAAGCCGGTCTCATGCGTGCCGCCGTCGAGCGTGTTGACGTTATTGGCAAAACTCAGCAGCGTTTCGTTGTAGCCGTCGTTATACATCAGCGCGATCTCGGCGCTCTTGTCTTCGGTCACGGTCGAAAAATGGATGGGCGCATTATGAATGGGTGTCAAACCGTGGCTCTCATTGATATATTCGACGAAAGAGCTCAGACCGCCTTCATAGCAGAACACCTGCTCGACCACGTTTTCGGGGTCTCTGCGGTCGGTCAGGCTGATGGAAAGCCCTGCGTTGAGGAAGGCGGATTCGCGCAGCCTGCGTTCCAGCACCTCGCGGTCGAACACTGTGGTTTCGGTGAAGATCTCGGCGTCCGGCTTGAAGCGGATAAACGTGCCCGTGACCTCGCTCGTGCCTACCTCTTCCAGATCGGTGACGATGTTGCCGCGCTCAAACTGCTGGCGGTAGACCTTGCCGTTGCGCGAGACCTCAACCACGAACCATTCCGACAGCGCGTTGACGACGGAGGAACCGACGCCGTGAAGACCGCCCGACACTTTGTACCCGCTGCCGCCGAATTTGCCGCCGGCGTGCAGCACCGTCAAAACGACCGTGACGGCGGGCAAGCCCGTTTTTTCGTTGATATCGACCGGAATACCGCGGCCGTTGTCGCGCACGCTGATAACGTCGCCCGGCTCGATCTCGACTTCCACGCGGGTGCAAAAGCCCGCGAGCGCTTCGTCGATGGAGTTGTCGACGATCTCATAGACCAGATGGTGCAGACCCCTCGGCCCCGTTGAGCCGATATACATGCCCGGGCGCATCCGCACCGCTTCAAGGCCTTCGAGCACCTGGATCTGACCCGCGCCGTATTCCTCGGAGCCGGCCGTATCCATCACTTCGATGTCTTCCTCCAGTATTTCTTCGACAAAGCCGTCGGTGTTGTTCATTTCATTCCTATCCATACGATCAGGTTCCTCTCCTTATGCTACTGATCCCCGTGCGGCTGCGTTTGAGCAGCGTCGAGGGAGAGATCGGCGAAACATATACGGTCGTGCCGCCATTTTCGTTGCGGCAGACGACAAAAGACTTGGGCAGTTCACTGCTGACCGTCACCACCCGTCGGTCTTTGGTTGCTTTGCTCAGATAATCACGGGTCGCTTTGGAAACGGTTGTCGTTTCCAGATCGAAAATACCGAGAATGTTCTCAATCGTGATCACCGTGTCCTGCCCCAGGTGCAGATACATCTTCTCTACTCCTTTTTTGTTCGAGCTTTCGCACGCGCAGATCGGCAAAAAAGCGCGACAGAATTTCGGCGCATTCTTCCTGCATGAAGCCGCCTTCGATCAGGGGCTTGCTGTTGAAGGGGTAATCACACAAATTGAGGATGCTCCCCATTGAGCCTGCCTTCGGATCGTAAGCGCCGAAGACCACCCGCTTGATGCGGGAATTGATGATGGCGCCCGTACACATCGGGCACGGCTCCAGCGTAACGTAGAGCTCGCAGTCAAACAACCGCCAGCTGCCGAAGCGGCGGCAGGCTTCGTCGATCGCCTCAAGCTCCGCGTGGGCAAGCGCGTTTCGGGAAAGCTCGCGGCGGTTGTAACCCTCGCCGATGATCTGCCCGTCATATACCACAACGGCGCCGACCGGCACTTCATCGAGTTTGTAGGCTTCTTCCGCCAAAGCAAGCGCACGGTTCATGTAGTCCTGCTCGGTCATGATGATCCTTTCATTTGAGGTTGGCGATGAGAATAAAATACAGGAATGCGGCAACGGAAAGCAGCATCGGCACGGCCAAAAAGAAGCCTTTGAAGCGCCGCCCTTTCACCAGTTCTTTCGCTCTGCCCTTTTCAAAGCGGATCGAATGGGACAGAACGAGGTATACAAGCGCTCCCGCGCCGAAAACCAAACCGATATAAACGATGATGTTGTTGAGGATTGCGCCGAAATGCGGGTATATGCTGCTGAGATCCGTCACGACCGCCGCATAAAAATTGTTCAGGAAATGGATGATGATGCCGGGCCAGAGGCTGCCGGTGAGCACGGCGGCATAGCCGAGCACCAGACCGACCAAAAAAGCGAAGGCAAAGCCCGTCACCGTACCGTGTGCCAGACCGAAAACAAAGGCGGTCGACCAAATGGCAAAATGCTCGCCGTAACGGCGCAGCGGCTGCAGGATCACCCCGCGGAAAACAAATTCCTCAACCAGAGCGGGCAGTGCTGCCGTACAAAGAATGTTGAGCAGAAAATCCAGCGGGCTCGCGGAGACCGTCAGCCCGATATCGGATTCTTCCAGCCCGATGGTCTGGATCAGATCGGAAACGAAAGCGGCGACGTAATTGGAAAACATGCAGATGCCGAAGCCGGCAAAGATCACGAAAACAGCCGTCAGCCGGTTTTTGGAGGCGGAAAACGGAAGAACGCCGATATAACGCGGCGAGCCCTTCCGAAGACTCAGCAAAAAGAACGGAACGAACAGAGCGATCACGCTGAAAAAGAGCCCGTTGACCGCGTGCGCGAAGGAAATGCTGCTGCGGTAGGCATCGCCCCCGCCGAAGATCATCAGAACAACAGAAAGAACGTATTGCAAGCCAAAGAAAGCGAGCAGACAGAGCCCGACGGCGTTGCCGTGTTTGCGCAATTGCGCGTATTCGCTGCGCTTGAGCGCTTCCCGCTGCACGGCTTCATAAGCGTAATTCGGCGCCGCGGGAGGAACTGACCCCCACCCGCCGTAGAAATCATTCGGCATGTTTTTCTTCCGCCTGAAGTGTAAATTTTCGATGCAAACATCACAGGATAATAACAGGGTTATTTTACCACAAAACTTTGAGAAAATCAAGAAAATGAACACAAAATATTCGATTTTGACTGTAGGTTTACAATAGATGTGTTACAGGGTAAAAAAAGAAGTGACGAATGGGGACTCCAAGTGTTACAGTTAAGTTGCTAGACCAAAAAGCAACAGGAGGTCATTCGTCACGGAAACTGTAACACAAAAAGCA
>JAFTEL010000154.1 GCA_017453685.1 Clostridia bacterium | reverse complement strand
TCCATGAACGCCGTCAGCCACGCCGCCGTCACCTTCACCAGCCAGAACGTCGGCGCGAAAAAAACGGAGCGCATCAGCCGCGTGTTCGGCGTCACGGCGCTGACGGTCACGGTCATCGGCGTGGTTCTGGGCGGCTCGACCTTCCTGCTGCGCAACCTGCTGCTCGGCTTCTATTCCTCCGATACCGCCATTCTGCCCTACGGCGCGCTGCGCATGTATTTCATCTGCCTGCCGTATTTCCTGTGCGGTCTGCAAGAGGTCGCCGGCGCCATGAGCCGCGGCATGGGGCAGTCGACCGTGCCGATGGTCGTGACCATCTTCGGCACCTGCCTGCTGCGCGTTGTGTGGATCTGCACCGTCTACCGCACCAATCCGACGCTGGCCATGATCTACGTCACCTACCCGATCTCGTGGATCGTGACCGGTTCCGTCCACCTGCTCTGCTACCGCATCGTGAAAAACCGGCTGGTCAAACGGCTGGCGACGCAATAAGAAACGCGGTTTTCTCGTTTTGTAACAGAAGATTGACTTTTTTTTAACTCTTGGCTATTATGATGACGATATTGTGAAATCATATCCTTCAGGGAGGGAAAAACGTGCTTGAATTAAAAGGGATCACCAAATCCTATTACGCGGGGAATACCACGGTTCGGGCTTTGCGGGAGGTCAGCGTCAATTTCCGCGACAACGAGTTCGTCGCCATTCTGGGGCAGTCCGGTTCCGGCAAAACGACGCTGCTCAACGTCATCGGCGGACTTGACCGATACGAACGCGGCAACCTTATCATCAACGGCCGCTCCACCGCGGATTATAACGATAAAGACTGGGACGGTTACCGCAACCATTCCGTCGGCTTCGTATTCCAGAGCTACAACCTGATCACGCACCAGACCGTGCTGTCCAACGTCGAGCTCGCGCTCACGCTCTCGGGCGTATCGAAAGCGGAACGCCGCCGGCGCGCCAAGGAAGTGCTGGAAAAGGTAGGTCTGGGCGAACAGCTCCACAAAAAGCCCAACCAGCTTTCCGGCGGGCAGATGCAGCGCGTCGCCATTGCCCGCGCGCTCATCAACAACCCCGACATCCTCCTGGCGGACGAACCGACCGGCGCGCTCGATTCGCAGACGAGCCTGCAGATCATGGACCTCATCAGCGAGATCGCCAAGGATCGACTGGTCATCATGGTCACCCACAACCCCGATCTGGCTGAGCAATATGCCAACCGCATCATCCGCCTGTCCGACGGCGAGATCACGGACGACTCCAACCCCTACGCCGACGAGGAATGTGAAAAGGATCAGGAGAACCTGCCGCCGCCCAAAAAGCGCAAAAAAGGCAGGCAGAGCAAAGAGGAGCGCACCTCGATGAGCTTCGGCACCTCGCTGGGACTGAGCTTCAACAACCTCCTCACCAAAAAAGGCAGGACGTTTCTGACCTCGTTTGCCGGGAGCATCGGCATCATCGGCATCGCGCTGATTTTGGCGCTGTCCAACGGCATGCAGGCGTATATCGACTCCATTGAAAAGGACACGCTGTCGTCCTACCCGCTCATCATCGAAACGGAATCATTCGATCTGGAGACCATGCTCGCCTCCTGGAAGGACTCGCAAAAGACCTCCAAGGAAGAAGCGCCGGAACGCGAGGACAACAAGATTTACCGCAAGGATCAGTTGGCGGACGCGGCGTCAAGCATTTCGCTGAAGACCTCCACGAACGATCTGGCACAGTTCAAAAAGTTCCTTGAGGGCAACGAAGAGATCAAAAAGCTGACCACCGATATCAAGTACGGCTATAACGTCGACCCGCTGATCTACAAAGCGGATACGAGCAGCGGCGTGTTCTGCGTGAACCCGTCCGAAGTGTCCG
>JAFTEL010000153.1 GCA_017453685.1 Clostridia bacterium | reverse complement strand
TGATCAGCAACCTGCGTCTGGTCGGTTACGATTACGCCATCAGCATCGAGCATGAGGATTCGCTCATGAGCCAGAACGAGGGTCTGACCAAGGCGGTCGATATGCTCAAGCGCTGCATCATGGCGGAAGACCCCTGCACCATGTGGTGGGCATAAATCGAGGTGAAAGAGAATATGGCAAAAACAATCGGCCACGCCGTCATCGGCTACGGCGGCATGGGTCATTTTCACGGTCGGCGCTGCCAGAGCATTCCCGACCTGAAGCTGATCGGCATTTATGATATCGATCCGAAGGTTTCCGCCAAGGCGGAAGAAGAGGGCGTTCACGCTTACGCCTCCCGTGCCGAACTGCTCGCGGATGAGCGCATCGATCTGGTCACCGTGGCTACGCCCAACGACGTGCACAAGGAAATCGTCATCGACGCGCTGCGCGCCGGCAAAAACGTGATCTGCGAAAAGCCGGTCACGCTCAGCTCGGAGGATCTGGAAGAGATGATCGCCGTAGCGAATGAGACCGGCAAGCTCTTCACCGTGCACCAGAACCGCCGGTGGGACGGCGACTACCTGAAGGTCAAGCACATTTTCGACAGCAACACGCTGGGCAAGATCCACACCATCGAGCACCGCGTGCACGGCTCCCGCGGCATTCCGGGCGACTGGCGCAAGGAAAAGATCCACGGCGGCGGCATGGTGCTCGACTGGGGCGTGCATCTGCTCGATCAGATGCTCACCATGATGGGCGAGCGTAAAATGCTCTCGGTCTATGCGCAGTGCACCAACATCACCAACTTTGAATGTGACGACGGCTTCAAGGCCATCATCGTGTTTGAGGGCGGCATCCAGTGGCAGATCGAGGTCATGACCAACAACTTCATCGAAATGCCCCTGTGGTACGTCTGCGGCGAAAACGGCACCGCCGTGATCAAAGACTGGCAGGGCAACGGCGAGATCGTGATGGTCTCCGATTGGGAAAACCGCGATTCCGTGCCGATCAAGGCGGGCGTCGGCCTGACCAAGACCATGGCGCCGCGCACGGACGACACCATCAAGCATTATCCGCTGCCCGACGCGAAGGACGATTGGGACGCTTACTATCTGAACATCCGCGACGTGCTTCTCAACGGCGCGAAGCCGAACGTGACGCACGATCAGCAGCGGCGGCTGATGAAGCTCATCGAGGCGGTCTTCCGTTCCAACGAATTGAACGAAGTCATCAAACCAGAAATATAGGAGAATAGAATTATGTTATCAGCAGTAGTAGGAATCAACTGGGGCGACGAAGGCAAGGGCCGCATGGTCGACCTGTTCAGCGAACGGTTCGACGTGGTCTGCCGTTATCAGGGCGGCAACAACGCCGGTCACACCGTGGTCAATGACCGCGGCAAGTTCATCCTCAACCTTCTGCCCTCTGGTATCCTCAGCGAAACCACCGTCAACGTCATGGGCCCCGGCATGGTCATCGACGTGGAGCATCTGACCCACGAGATTGAGCGGCTGCGCGCGGGCGGCATCGAGGTCAGCCCCAAGAATCTGAAGATCAGCGATAAGGCCGTCATCTGCATGCCTTACAATAAGCTCCTCGACTGCCTGGAAGAGGACCGTCTGGGCGACGCCAAATTCGGCTCCACCCGCCGCGGCATCGCGCCCGTGTATTCCGACAAATACATGAAAAAGGCGTTCCGCATGGGCGACCTGCTCGACTTTGAGGCCGTCAAAAAGAAAATGCCGTTCATCCTTGAATGGAAAAACCTCACGGTCGAAAAGGGCTACGGCAGCGCGCCGCTGCAGGCGGCCGACATGATCCGGTGGCTGGCGGATTATGGCCTGCCGTTCGCCGATTATGTGTGCGACACCACCGCGCTGCTCAATGAGGCTGTGGCGCAGGGCAAGTCCGTCATGTTCGAGGCGCAGCTCGGCGCCTTGCGCGACATTGATTTCGGCATCTATCCCTACACCTCGTCTTCCTCCACCATCGCCGCTTACGCGCCCATCGGCGCCGGTATCCCGGGCAAAAAGCTCGATGAGGTCATCGGCATCATGAAGGCGTATTCCAGCTGCGTGGGCGAGGGTCCGTTCACCTGCGAACTGCTTGACAAGTCCGGCGACGAACTGCGCGAAGCGGGCGGCGAATACGGCGCCGCCACCGGCAGACCGCGCCGCGTCGGCGGGTTCGACGTGCCGGCGTCCAAATACGGCGTGATGATGCAGGGCGCCACCTGTCTGGCGCTGACCAAGCTGGACGTTTTGTCTTATCTTGACAAGATCCCCGTCTGCGTCGCCTATGAGATCGACGGCGAACGCACGGAGGATTTCTGCATCGGCGGCCGCCTGGATCGCGCCAAGCCGATCTATGAGTATTTTGAGGGCTTCAAAACCGATATTTCCGCCTGCCGCAAAAAGGAAGACCTGCCCAAGGCGGCGCTGGATTATATCGCTTATCTGGAAGAAAAGGTCGGCTGCCCGATCAAGTACGTTTCCGTCGGCGCCAAGCGCGAACAGTATATCGAAATGTTCTGATTTCCGCGTCGGAACCGGGCTTTTTTGCCTTGCAGCATTTTTTGTTGCCTTTTTCGATATAAAATGTTAGAATAATTTTATTCTATAAACAGAAGGGAGCTGTTGTTTTTGCAATGTCCTAAGTGCGGAGGTCATATTCCGTTTTACGATCTTCGCCCCAATTGTAAACACTGCGGCGTGAACATCTGGTATTTTTCGCAGCAGGCTTCTCTGGCACATGACGCGAAACGAACGGAACTCGAAGGAGCAGCCGCCAGAATCGTGATCGCGCGCATCAAGGCTGCCTACATCGGCAGCAAGGCGGCCATTGCCCGCATGATCGTCTCGATCGGCTCGGCCGCCGTGCTTTTGCTGCCGTTCGGTTCCCTCAAGCTTTTCGCGCCGTTCTATGAAAAAACGCTGTCAGCGGGTCTGCTCGGCGTGATCACGGGATCGGGCGATCTGGCGAAGCTCCCCACGTATCTCAAAAGCGCCATGTTTTCAGACTACGCCAAGGCGTTTTTGCTGCCGATGGGTGTGCTGGCGATCCTGCTGTTGTTGGTAACGGTGCTCTTCTTCCTGTTCATTCTCACTTTTTTGAATCTGGAAAAGACGGCGAGGGCCATGCGAACCACGTCGCTTGTCGGCGCGGTGATCGCCCTGCTGGGGCAGATCGCGGTGCTGGTGATGGATTTTGCCAGACCTTTGCCCGCTACGCCCGCGGCGCAGATCCATGCCGGCTGGGGCGGCTTTGCGATCGCAGCCGTCTGGTTCGCCGTGTTTTTCCTGAACCACCTGATGCTCAAGAAGGGTATCGAGCCGGCTTACCGTGAGAATGACGTCAAGCGCCGCGAGATCCTGCGTCAGGTTCGCCGCGGCGAGATCGATCTTGACAGTCTTTCTCTGCCGGTGCTGGAGAGCCCGGAAGAGCGTGAAGATCGCCTGAAAGCGCTGGAAGAGGCGCTGAAAGCGGAAGAGGAGGGCAAAGAGCTATGAGCAAGCCCATGAAGAAAGGCACGAAGATCGTTCTGGTCGTGCTGATCGTTGCCGTCTTGTTAGCCGCCTGTTTCCTCTGCGTTGCCATCTATGCGAAGAACGAATTCAACAAAGAGCGCTCCTGGCTGCCATTGGAGTTTTCTCCGCAGCAGACTTCCGTTACGGAACTCCCCGATAACGCCCACGATGCGTATGCTTACGTCATGCGGCTGTACGGCGAGGCAGTCAATTCCGACAGAACAGAGGGAAGCTGGCACACGGACGTGGATCTGAGCGGGGAACTGTCTCTGCCGTTCAGCGAGGTGGACAATGCGCTGATCAGCGAGATCCGCGACGGCGCCGCCGGTTCCGTTCAGGCCTTGTATCCCACGGTCAGAAACGTGAAAATGTCGGATGAAAGCGCCGACGATCTGCCCGTGATCGACCTGAAGGAAACCGATATTCTGGAATACGCCTACGATCCCGCAAGCGTTTTCAACCGCAAAGGCGAGTACGTCAGCGATACTTATGAGATCGTGTTCAAGGTTGATCCCGCGTTTGAAGACGTTGAGGCGCTCCACCAGAGCAGCGTTTATCAAGGCGTCTGCGATATTCTGAAAGACGCCATGACGGTCGACAAAGCCGACTTGGAAACGCAGGAGGTGGAAATGCGCTTCTGCATCGACCGGCTGACGGATCAGCTGCAGAGCGTGGACGTGTTCCGCAGCTATAACGTCACGGCGAGCGTCACGCTGACCGATGCTTACAGCGCGCTGCTGAAAGACGCCGACAGCAGGCAGGTCACTGTCACCCTGCCGTATAAAGCGACGGAGCATATCAACTTCATGTGGTACGGTCTGCGCTTCACGCAGGATTATATGGAACAGAGACCGGACGATATCATGACGCTTCCGCTGGAAATTCACGTCAACAGCGCCGCCGTTCAGGGCGAGGACTTTACCGTTGAATATACGATTTCCGACCCCACGACAATGGAGATCGACGAAGACGCGGTCATGACGGTGAATCGGACAAATGACACCTCCGACACCGAGGGCGTCAAAGTGACGGCCGTTCTGCAATACGAAGGCAAAACCTACACCGACGACATTATCATCTACATTACCAAGCTCGAAAAAGCCACCACGGGCGTCCGCTTCTGGAAGGACAGCTTTTCCATCGCAGTCGGTCAGACCGCGATCATGCCCGCTGATATCCGCGTGCCGGTCAACGAACAGTCCGAGCAGCGCACCGAAGAGGAATACACCTTGACGATTGAGGTGTCCGATCCTTCCGCGCTGACGGTCGAGGCGGACGGCAAAGAACTTTATGCCACGGCGCTGAAAGCCGTGACCGATCCCGTCACGGTCAAAGTGACCATGAAGTGCGGCGGACACACCTATTCGGCAGAGCTCCCGGTCACGATCACGAACGGAACGGAGGCGACGATGAATGGCTGACAAGGATATGCAGGTCACGGCTGTGCAGGAGAACCCTCAGAACGATCAAGTGAACAGCAACGTGTTCCGCAGCTATAACTACGTCGGAACCAAGGAAACGATCGCCTATCTGTTCAACGACTGGTCAAATACGTTCAATATCAGCGGTTACAGCGGCAGATTCGTTTGGGATGTTGTCAAGATCGACTTCGGCATTTCCGCCATCGTCGGGCTTTTCACCGGCGTATGGGACGTTATCAACGATATCTTCATTTCCGCGTTTGTCGACAACACCCGGTCGCGTCTGGGCAAGTTCCGTCCCTATCTGGTGCTGCTCCAGATCCCGCTGAGCCTGATCGGCCTGCTTTACTGGTTCCTGCCGTTCTTCTTCCCGAATACGGCGGGCACCTACATCCCGAAGCTGATTTTTTACTTTGTGTTCAACGTGCTCACCGAAACGGCCGGTACCTTTACCGGCGTGGCCAAGGCCGGTTACATGAGCACCATTACGCCCAACCCGAACGAACGTGTGCGCCTGATTACGCTGGCTGAGCTTCTCACCGGCTACATGGGCGAGGATATGCCGGGCTACATCTTCGGTTTCCTCTATGACCTTGTCACCACGGGGCGCTGGAAAACGCAGCTTCGCTCCATCTTCGTGGGCATGGGCGTCGGCTGTGCGCTGATCTCCTCCGCCTTCACGTTCTGGTTCTTCCTCGTGACGAAGGAGCGCGTGCCGCAGACGCTGGAACGCCCGAAGATCAAAGAGGGCTTTTTGGCGATCATCCGCAACTATCCCGTGCTCCTCATGGCGCTTTCCGATTTCTTCGGCAACTTCGCCATCGGCGTGGGCGAGCGCGATTACTGGATCGACGTTCACGGCGCCGACACCATGATCAATACGACGCTCGCGCTGGTCAGCGGCATTTCCGGCCCCGTAGGCAGCATTTCCTATGCGTTCGTCGCCCCGCTGCGCAAGCGTTTCTCGTCCAAATTCCTGTGGGTCGGCGCGGATATGTACGGCGATATGCTCTGCCTCGGCTTCTTCTTAGTGGGTATCATCAACCACAACTATAAGAAGCTCAAGCCCATGCTCATCGTCTACGGCTTCCGTGAGTTCTTCTCCAAGCTGCTCTTCGGCGTGAACAAGGTCATCAACGCCGACTTGTGGAACGAAGCCATGGACTACTGCGAATGGAAGAGCGGTTTCCGTATGGAAGCCACTACGGGCGTTGCCAAGAGCCTCGTTCTCAAGCTGCAGAACGTGGTCAAGGGCTCCATCTTCAACATCATGATGAAGAAGATCGGCTACGTGCAGGGGCTCAAGATCGGTACGCAGACCGAAAAGACCAAGCGCTGGGAGTTCATTCTTTGCGCCATCATGCCCACCATCACGGGCGCGCTGGGTATCATCCCCAAGCTGTTCTGGCCGATCACCAAGAAAAAACGCGCCCAGATGTATTACGAGCTGTCCGAACGCAGAAACAGCATGGTCAGCGAGTACGTCGACAGCATAGAGGGTTGATCCCGAACCGGTATCCCGTGTTATCAGGCAGAAAGGTTTTTCGCTTTGCCGAAGCCTTTCTGCTTTTTTGTGACCGTTTACGCAAACAGCCTATTGAAATAGAAATAAAATAACGATATAATAGGAATAACAATGAAACCAAAAGGAGCGTTGTTATGTCAGCGAAAGATAACGGTGTTCAGCCCAAAACCTACGTCGGCAAAAAAGAACTGTGGATGTTCTCGATCGGCGCGATGGGGCAGGGCATGATCTACGCCATGATGTCCAGCTATATCAGCGACTATTATGTCAGCACGCTGCAGCTGCCGCTTGCCTTCGTTCTGCTGCTCATGCTGCTGGCGCGCGTGTGGGACGCGATCAACGACCCCATTATGGGCGTCATCGTCGACCGTCACGAAACGAAATGGGGCAAGCTCAAGCCCTATATCCTCTTTGCCGCGCCGCCTATTGCGATCCTGACCGTGCTCATGTATCTCAGCCCCGACCTCAACAAAACCCCGCTGATGATCTACTGCGCGGTGGTCTACGTGCTGTGGGGCATGGTCTACACCATGGCGGACGTGCCGTTCTGGAGCTTCCCGAACGTTATCACGCCGAATTCCGATGAACGCAGCCACGTGGTCTCCTTCACCAAGATCTGGAACTCCGTCGGT
Source organism: Clostridia bacterium (assembly GCA_017453685.1). Classification (GTDB taxonomy): domain Bacteria; phylum Bacillota; class Clostridia; order Oscillospirales; family Acutalibacteraceae; genus UBA8612. Next base: position 1,419 of record JAFTEL010000153.1, on the reverse strand, counting down.
TCCGCGCTGCCGGAAATCTTCTTCTTTGCCGCGGGCTTCCTGCTGCCGCTGGTCATCAGCACGGCGGATCCCGTCGCCTACAATAAGAAAAAGTATCTGATTATCGCGCTGACGGTCGTGGTCATCGGCTCGATCATGTATATCAACTCCTATTTCCATATCAAGGAGCGCGCCGTTCCGCCCCCGACCAAACACGCAAAGGGCGAGGAATCCACGCTGCACCGCGTTTTCACCTGCAAGCCGCTGCTGCTGGTCATCGCCATGGGCATCCTTTCCAGCGGCCGCTATATGGTGCAGGCAGCGGCGATCCACGTGGGCCGTTACGCGTTCTACATCGGTCCCGACCTCACGGGGATGTCGCTGGCGGAAAAGACCAAATATATCGACGCCTCCATCAGTACGGTCAAAACGATCTTCCAGCTTTGCGCCGTCGTGGGCATGTTCGGTTCCACGATCTTTATGCCGTGGCTGATGAAGAAGTTTGACTACAAAAAGCTGCTGCTCACCACCTGCCTCGCCGGTTTTGCGGCTAGCGTCGGCACCACGATTATGGGACGCATCGCCATTATGGCGGAGCAGGGCAGCTTCTTTGCCACAAAAGGCATCTATTTCTGCATCCCGTTCATGCTCATCGAATGTATCCCCCTCGGCGTGATCAACACGATCTCCATCGCCATGATCTACGACTGTCTGGATTATATGGAACTGAAAACGGGTCACCGCGACAACGCGCTCGGTTCCGCCTGTCAGGGGCTTATCAACAAATTCGGCTCCGCGTTTTCCACCTGCGGCATCATTCTGATGTATATGGCGATCCGCTTCAAGCCAGAGGAAATGCTTAGCACCGTGGCGATCAAAGCGGCGACCGATCTGCCGTCCTCGCAGAATTTCGCCATCTTCTCCCTGATCTCGCTCATCCCCGGCATCAGCATGCTGCTGTGCGCCATCCCGATGTTCTTCTACAAGCTCTCGGGCGACAACAAAAAGAGAGTTCAGCAGGAGCTGGCTGCCAAGCGCGCCGCTGCCGGCATCACTTTTGACGAAGAAGAAGCAAAAGCATAAATCAACAAAAAATCAAAACCACCGGTTAAACCGGTGGTTTGCACAGACCCTAAAAGGGTCTCTTACCGGCAGCGTCTCAAGACGCGTGAATCGATTCGCCAATCGCACCTAAATTTCAGGCCGCCGCTAAAGCGGCCTGATTTTATGCCTTGGTATTCTGTTTACCCGTAAACGGGTCTATGTATTCCTTGAGACTGATCTGATCTTCCATCCGATCTCCCTGTAGTTGGTTTTGGATATATTCCGCTATCTTTTTCTCGTTTTTTCCAACTGTATCAACGTAGTACCCTCGGCACCAGAAGTGTCTGTTGCCGTATTTGTACTTCAAATTGGCATGTCGGTCAAAAATCATCAAGC
>JAFTEL010000152.1 GCA_017453685.1 Clostridia bacterium | reverse complement strand
TCAGTACCTGGCCGGTCATGAAAACAGCAAAATTACAATGGACATATATGCTAAGGTGAAATACAACAGCCCCGATGCGCTGTCCACCATTGTAAATAACGCATTCAACAACATGTACGTGAAAGCGGAGTAACCTGTTGAGGAGCCGAATAATATCGGCTCCTCTTCTTGTCTCTTGAAAAAACAATCAGCTTGTGCTATATTATAAAAACCTAACGGAAACAAGCACCATACGAGAACTGGAGCTTCACGGGGACAACCTAAGGGACAACCCAATGGCATAACCCTTAAAAACCTTGATAAATAAAGGATTTTGGAGCCTGAAACTTTCAGAAATACGGTCTCAAAGGCGCTCGCCGCGCTCCCCAGTTCTCCAAGAGATAACAAGCAATTTGTATATCCGCCGCTTGCCGCAGGGCAGGCGGCTTTTTCTTACCGGTTATAAAAATACTTGTTTTCCAAACATAGGTTTGGTATAATATGAATGAGGTGATACGATGCCTACAATAAGCATGTTTTTCGGGATTATTATCCGAATGTATAAAGAAGTTGGCGGAAAACACAGCGTTCCCCACATTCACGCTGAGTACGGTGACGAAGAAGCTGTCTATGATTTTGAGGGTAATCTGATCGAAGGCAGTTTGCCAAAGAAAAAAGAACATCTTGTGCAAGCATGGATCAACATTCATGAAGAAGAATTGGCGGCAAACTGGAAATTATTGTCTGAAGGTGAACAGTTTTTCAAAATCCCACCGCTGCAGTAAAGGAGTGATTCCGTATGTTAAAAGAAAAGCCTGTTGAGGTTACGGCTCTTTCGGATCACAATCTGCTGATCGTTTTCAGTAACGGTGAACGCCGCTTATTTGACGTTAAGCCCTACATCAACGGCTCCTGGTACGGCAAACTTGCAGACGACTGTTTTTTCAGAACGGTCCGCATAGCCGGAAACACCGTAGAATGGGCTGACGGTCAGGATATTGCGCCCCATGAGCTCTACGAGCTGTCGATTCCATGTAACTGACTTTCGCCGCGCTCCGCAGTTCTCCAAGAGATAACAAGCAATTTGTATATCCGCCGCTTGCCGCAAGGCAGGCGGCTTTTTTTGTTATTTTCACAATTTTCTGCTTATTTCGACGACATTCTTTGTCAGTATTCATGGATTATTAACAAAAATATGCTATATAGTAGGTAAGATTTCCCTGTTGACCTTAGGAGGACGACGCTATGACTACCATGCAAACCGTTTTTTATGTGGCCACGCTTGTGCTCGGGCTGATCGCGCTTTGCTTATTCTTGAAGCTGCGCGTCAAAAAATGCTCCGCGCAGGCCACGGTCACCAAAGCCTTTGTCAGCGTGTTCTTCCTCCTGTCCTGGATCGTGACGGCATATATAAAAGGCATGCCACCTTACGCCGCGTTCGTCGGCGCGGGGCTGCTGCTCGGTCTGCTGGGCGACATCTGGCTCGACCTCAAATTCTGCTGCGCGCCCGACAATGATTTTTACACCAAAATGGGCTTTCTGAGCTTTGCCGTCGGTCACGTCTTCTTTTGCGCCGCCGTGGTGTTCGGCGTGAGCGTGTTCAAACCCGTCGCCATCCTGCCCGCCCTCGGCGTGGCACTGATCGGTGCGCTGGCGGTGTTCTTCGGCGAAAAAGCCATGAAGCTGAACTACGGCGCGTTCAAGTTCATCTCCACGCTTTACGGCGCCGTGCTGATTTTTATGGCGTCGTTCGCGTTCTTTGCCGCGCTGTTCGCCGGATTTGCCGAGAATAAGAACCTCGTTGTGCTGGCGATCGGCGGCGCGCTGTTCCTGGCGTCTGACCTCATCCTTTCCGGCACCTATTTCGGTGAGGGTAAAAACCGCCCCGTCGACGTCGTGACCAACCACGTGCTGTATTACGCCGCGCAGTTCGTCATCGCCTCCTCCGTATTGTTTTTGAAATAAAACACATTCCGACGGTGCTGTAATCAATCCTATAATGAGAAAAAACGTGTGATTTTATTGCTTTTTGTCAAAAAATGTGTATACTGAAACGCAGGGATCACAACAAATGAGAATGATCAGAGGAAGGAAAAGCAAAGATGGCAAATATTATCACCGCTTCACGGGTCGTCTGCGCGATCATTCTGTTCTTTTTTCATGACATCAACGGCGCGTTCCTTGCGATTTACGCCTACTGCGGTATATCGGACCTAATCGACGGACCCATCGCGCGGAAGCTGAACCAAACCAGCAATATCGGCGCGCTGCTGGACACGGTCGGCGACGTGGCAACCTACGTTGCGCTCGCCAAGATTCTGCTGTCAAAGCATATCGTCCCCTCCTGGGCGGTCATCTGGTATGTTTCCGCTGCCGTCGGCATTCTTTCGGGTGGGCTGGTCGCTCTGGCTCGTTTCCGCCGCTTCTTTGTCGTTCACTCCCTGTGCGGCAAAGCCATGGGCTTTTTTGCCTTTCTGATGCCGTTTGCGTATTATATGAATCTGCTGATCCCCTGCTTCGCCGCGATCTGCATCACCGCGACCATCTCGGCGATCGAAACGGTTTATATTACGGTGACTGCCGCCGATCCCGAACACGCCGCCATTTCCGTGATCGGTCTGCACCGCGACAAGAAAAAAAGCGCGTCAAACGCTTGACACGCCGTGACATTCAGAAAACACCGACAGTTCTTTGTTATTTCGCAAAGCCACGGGAATCAACGGGTTCCGTGGCTTTTTCTTTCAAATTGAATCACAGGGAACGGAAAGGAAAAACATGACCGACTCACAAATCAAGACGCTGGAGCGCTACCGTGCGCTGAACCAAACCACGGAAAAAGGGCAGATCGTTTTTGCCGGTTCGTCGTTGATGGAACAGTTTCCCATCGAACGGTTCGCCGCGCAGGACACCTTGCCTTTTGCGGTTTATAACCGCGGGATCAGCGGGATCGTCACGCAAGAACTTTTGGAATGCATTTACGTTTGTATCCTTGATCTCGCACCGAAGAAGCTGTTCATCAACATCGGCACCAATGATTTTAACGTGCCTCAGACAAGCGTGGAAGCGCTGGTCGAACGATATGCAAAAATTCTGAATATCGTGAAGGAACAGCTGCCGGACTGCCACATTTACATGATGGCATACTACCCCATGAACGCTGCCGCGGCGCCCGAGGCGGCACAGCAGCGCATGAAGATCCGCACCAATGAAAAACTGGGGCGCGCGAACGCCGCGCTGGCTCGCCTTGCCGACGAAAAGGGAGCAACCTTTCTGGACGTGAACGCCCCGATCACGGACGAACGGGGAAATATGAAAGCGGAATTCTGCCTTGACGGGATCCACATGAAAGAAGAAGGCTATCGCTCAATCTATCCGCTGCTCAAGCCATACATGACGGAATAGCAATTCGAAAAAGCCGTTCTCAGATCACATGAAAACGCTCTCGGAAATCATAACGGTTTCCGAGAGCGTTTTTTTAGTAAACTCAATCGATCAAGAGTCCGTCCTCTGACGACGAAGAAACCCGGGTGTATGAACCGGAGGTGAAGAACTGGATCACGTCGGGCTTGGTGATAAGCTTACCCATGGCGTCGACGGTCGAGAGACCGGTATAATCCTTCTCGACGTCGTGCGTGAAATTCTTTTCAACCAAACGGCACATCTCATGGTTGAGAATGCCGCCGCCGCGGGGCGCTTTCACGCAGGTAGTAAATCTGACATTCTTCCTGACCTTAGTGAAAAGCAGCAGATTGATCCAGGAAGGCAGCGCATAGAATGGAAAGATCGAATAAGAATCCAGATAGCTGTTGAAGATCCAGATCTTCATGTGGGAAAGCGTCTTGGCGTCCGACATGCTGATTCTGGTTCTCGGGCAGAGATAGCATACCCCCGAGAAATAATCGGGATAGTTGACGGCAAGACGGTGCGCACCGCTCGCGCCGAGGCAGCGACCGATGAGAATAATGCGCTTTTTATCCACGTTGTGCGTATCGGCGAAATCACGGATCGCCTCATACATCGGCTCCAGCGGACAGGTATCGAAATAGAACGGCAAGGGGGAGCGAAGGATCATCAGATACATGCCCTTCGTGTTGACGGCGCTGGACTGAAACTCATCGCTTGACCAATACGGGAAATCAGTGGCATTGAGCTCTTTGCCCTCATAGGTACCGTTGCCCGCACCGCCCATGAAAACGAACAAGGGGCATGGCTCAGTGGTTGCCGGAACGTAATAGCTGTAATCAATGTTGAAGCCGACGACGCTCGGACCTTCGCCGGACTCCCATTGTTCTCTGAGAGCGCCCATGCCAGCGTCGTAGGAAAGGGAAGATGCGGGAATCACGCTCACACCCAGGAGCACCGCGATGCAAAGCAGCACCGCCACGATTCTTTTAAACATAATTCATATTCTCCATGAAGTAATATTTGTTAAAAATCTGTTCATATTATAACATTAATTATTTCAAAAATCAAGTCGAAAAAGGCAGAAACAATTACCAAATAAAAGAGGGGCAGTTCCCATATTTTCGGGAACTGTCCCCAAATTCACCCATATCCTGTGGCTATCACGGGGTCACGTCGATTTCGCAATAGGTCACTTTTGCGGCTTCCCCCGCATTATGGAACGTCAGCGTCAGCAGATTCGGCAGCCCGGTCGGGTCGTTCAATTCAAACTTGTAAATGAAGCAATCCTCGCGGCAGTAGCCCTGCGCGACGTCTTCCGCGCCCGACTCTCCCCTGCCGTAAATCTCGGCTCTGCCCCTGGCGGCGCAGTCTTTGCCGCAGACGGTCAGCGTCAGATCGTTCTCATCCGCAAGCTCCTTGGCCAGACCGACGCAGACCGTGACGGCCGCGCCGTTCGGGATACAGCCCGTTTCCACGTCGAGCGAGGCGGTCTGATTCGCCCTGACCTTCAGCGGCAGCGGGTCGTAGGGCTGCCAGCCGTCCGGCACGGTGTCCTGATAGGTGACGACGTGGCGGCGGGATTCGCGCAGAATACCGGCAAGGCTGCCGCAGGTGTCGTAGACCTCGCGTTCGCGCGTGCCGACGCCGCCGGCGGACATGTAATTGAACAGATACAGCCCGTCCGCGCCGGCGGTCAGATACTGCGCGCCGTAACCGCGCACGACCTCTGCCGAAGCGACACAGCCTTTGCTGTTGGTGTTCACGAGCGTTTCGACGCCCGCCCAGATCTCGATCCCGGGGCAGCGCGCTTTCCAATCGGCAATCGGCATGGCGCTGTCGTTGGTGGTGAAGCGCGGCGTGACGGTGACTGCGTCGATCAGCCCTTCCTCGCACCACGTCAGCACGTCGAAGCCGTAAACGCGGCATTGATCGAGGTCGCGCATCATTCGCACGCTGAGCTTGATCTCATGCCCGTGCTTGGCTTCCGCCTCGGCGACGATTTTCGCCGTCTCGCGCAGATAGTCGTTCATGATACCGACGATCTCGTCCGTGTCGGCGTTGTGATAGTTAAAGCAGTAGATTTCGCGCATGAAGTCGAGCTCCAGCCCGTAGACGTCGTAATGCAGCAGCTGTTCGCGCGTGTAATCGAGCATACGCTCGCGCACCTCGGGCGCCGCATAATTGAGGCAGTGACGATAATAGCCGTATTCTTCGCCGATCGTCCAGCCGTTTTGTTCCGCTTCATAAAACAGCTCGCCGCGCAGCTGGCTCGTTTTCTCGTCGGGATCGTGGCAGTCGTTCATGCGCAGCGTCAGCCACGGGCGGATGCCGACCTCGCGGCAGTTTTCGATCCATTTCGCAAAGATGTCGATATGCTGTTCGTTATAAAAAGCGTTGAGTCCGTAATAGTTGCCGTAATCCACGGGGCTGCCGTTCTGCTCGGTCTTGCCGTACAGGTCGCCGCGGAAGGTCATGATTTCAGACGGGACGTCGGAGCTTTGGCAGAAGATGTTAAACAGCAGGTCGGTCACACCGGAATCCGCGTACTGAAGCACGTATTGATTCAGGCTCGCGTCGTCAAATTTGCCCGCCTTCGCCAGTTCGTTCCAGAAGCCCCACCAATGGGAATCGTCGGCGTTGATCAGCAGCTTGTTTTCCTGTTTGGACACGTTTTCCAGCCCCTCGGTCAATTGGATTTTGGATGAAAACGGGTGGTCGTACTTGATAGGCAACAGCGGTTTTGCCGCCGGGGAAAGGCTGCAGGCGAACAAGGCGACACAGAGCAAAACGGCGAGCAGAGGTTTCCAAACGAAGCGCTCTTCTGTCAGCTTCCAAAGCCGCAGTACACTGACCAGCGCGAACAGAAAGCCGAAAACCGCCGTTGCCAGCGAAGCCTGCACCGCGCCCCGCTCGTGATAGACCAGCACGTTCACGGCGAAGGACAGCCCAAGCACGCCGCCCGCGGCGATCACGCCTCCGAGCAGCGCCGAAAGGAAGACTCTCCCCTTTTGCCGTTCCTTCGCTTTGGCGAGCAGCGCGAACGCGGCGGCGCCCTCGGCGAAGATCAGCGCCATCGCCGCGCTATAGAGCGGAACGACCCATTTCAGGTAAACGGCCGTGTAAAACCAGCCGATCGCCGCGGATAAAAGGAGCAGCAGAAAGGCTGCCGTCCATAATGCTTTATTGTTTTTCATTGTACGTCACCCTCTCAACGGATTGACAGGTTTATTATATTTCGACCGTTTGAATCTTGTCAATCGAAATCGTCCGATTTCTGTGAAAAGCGTATGAGAATACACTGCTTTTTGCCGGTTTGAAAAATACATTTCACCTTGCAAACGGCAGAAAAAATGCAGCAGAAAATATTTTCCGCCCACGCATTGACAAACGGATAAAATGGGATTATAATATACCAAATATTGTATAATTATTCTGTTGAATACATTATATACACTATGACGCGGAAGGGTGTGCGAGATGAAAAAAGGCTATTTGATTTTGAGCAATGGAACCGTTTTCGAGGGGTGGAAGATCGGCGCCGACACGGAGAGCGTGGGCGAGGTCGTTTTCACGACCGGCGTGGTCGGTTATCTGGAAACGCTGACCGATCCCTCTTACGACGGGCAGATCGTGACGCAGACGTTCCCCACCATCGGAATCTACGGCGTGATCCCCGAGGATTTTGAAGGAGACTGCGCGGTGAAGGGCTATATTGTGCGCGAGCTTTGCGACACGCCCTCCAACTTCCGCTCGCAGGGGATTCTGGACGATTTTCTGAAAAAACAGAACGTGTGCGGCCTGTGCGGCATCGACACCCGGCAGCTCACCCGCATCCTGCGCGAGCAGGGCGTGATGAACGGCAAGATCAGCGTCACCCCCGCCTGCGACATGGAGGAGATCAAAAACTTCCGCGTGAACAACGTGGTCGCCGCCGTTTCCTCTCAAAAAGCGGTTATTTATCCGGCAAACGGTGAAAATTTATACAAAATCGCGCTGATCGATTACGGCGCGAAGCACAACATCCTCCGCTGCCTGCAAAAGCGCGGCTGCGAAGTGAAGGAATATCCCTACGACACCACGGCGGAAGAGATCCTCGCCGACCAGCCCGACGGCGTGATGCTTTCTAACGGCCCGGGCGACCCGTCGGAGGACACCTTCTGCATTGAGCAGATCAGAAAGCTGCTCGGCAAGGTGCCGCTGTTCGGCATCTGCTTGGGCCACCAGCTCACCGCCCTCGCCCTCGGCGGGCAGACGGTCAAGCTGAAATACGGTCACCACGGCGTCAATCAGCCGGTGCGCGACGTGAAGGGCAGCCGAACCTTTATCACCAGCCAGAACCACGGCTACGCGGTGGTCGCCGAATCGCTCAAGGGCAAGGGTTCTCAAATCTACGTCAACGCGAACGACGGCAGCAACGAGGGCATGGAATACCCCGATTACAACGCCTTCACCGTTCAGTTCCACCCCGAGGCCTGCGGCGGCCCGCAGGATATGGAATTTCTGTTCGACCGCTTTATTTCGATGATGGAGGAGAAGAAAAATGCCGAAGAATAAAGAAATCAAGAAAGTTTTGGTCATCGGCTCCGGCCCCATTATCATCGGTCAGGCCGCCGAATTCGACTACGCCGGTGCGCAGGCGTGCCGCGTGCTCAAAAAACAGGGCGTTCAGGTCGTTCTGGTCAACTCCAACCCCGCCACCATCAGGACCGACGAGGCGCTGGCGGATGAAATCTATCTGGAACCGCTGACGGTGGACACCATTGC
>JAFTEL010000012.1 GCA_017453685.1 Clostridia bacterium | reverse complement strand
CGCCATGTTATCTGCGTTTTTCAGCCCTGTGAGTGCGGTGACGTTGACCGCGCCGGTATCCATCGCCTTGACAGTATAGCCGAAGGTGAGTTTTTTTGTTTCGGTGTTCGTGCCATCCAGCAGGGCACAGCTCTCACCGTTGACAGTCAGAACCGTGTTCGCGTCGGCTTTGACGTAGTTATCCAACTCCACGGTTACAGGCACGACTTCGCCGCTGTGATAAGCGCCGGCCGGCACGCTGACCGATTGTACAAGGTCATGCTCGCTGGGCTTGCGCGCGGCAATCGTGAAGGATTTCAGTGACAAGTTGCCAACTCCTTGGACGTTATCAGCAAAGAACAGCACGACAATGGTCTCGCCAGAATTGTTGACGGTTCCTGACGGCAGATTTCCAACATTGACTGTCTTGGGGGATGCACTGTCTAGGTAATGCGTTGTGTCTGTCCATCCGACATTGTTGTTTTGGAAGTTTTGTATGATCTTCGAATTAGCCGTTGAATTAGCCACGGGATTCACATCGGCTGTTGTTGGTACAATGGCAATTTGCATGCCTGCCGATCCGAAATGCGCAACGGTGATTGTGCAGTTACCGTTTTGGGGAATCTTCCATGCATCAGATCCGGTAAACTTTTTGTGGATCGTCATGGTTTTCTTTCCCCGGGCATCATAACCGGTCGTTGATGTGAAACCGCTGACTGTGTCCGTCGTGGTATAACTCGCTTTGATGGCGTCGTTATCCGACGAAGCGACCTGAACGGTCTTGCTCCAGGTGGTTGCGTTGTCCGAGAACAGCGCATTGCGAACGTTGGAGGCGTTGATCACCAACGCGCGGCTGCCCTGCCAGAGGTCGCCGTCCGCTTTGTCGGCGATCGTAAAGGAAAAGGTTTTGTCTTCTGTGTCGCCCGCGGCCCAGGTCACGGTACCGGCTGCGTCGCCGGCAACGCCCACGCCGTTGCCGCCCGCTTTCCAGTCAAAGCTGACGGGAAGGGTCTGCGCTTCGCTCAGGCTGGCTGTGACAGTCACAGTTTCGCCGGGCGCATAAGATTCCTTATCCTCCGTGGTCAGCGTTACAACGCCGTCCGCGGTGATGCCCTTATGGGCATTGTCGCTGTACCAGGCAGTGGCTGCGCCCGCGGAGAAGGCGTAGCTTGCGTCATACGAATCGCCGTTCAGCATGGGCGCGGTGAAGGTTCCGTCGCTCAGTTCCAAATCGCCGGTCTCATAGCCGGCGGGGTCGGAACGGAGCGGACTGCGCCGGGCGTTTTTCACCGACACCGACCCGGTGCCGATCGCCTCGTCGAGATCGATGCTGCCGTCGGCAAGGCCGGCCACCAGCGCCTTGAAGTTGGCGACGTGGTCGTCGGTGATCTCAATGTCGTTGTCGATCAACCGGAGCATCTCCAGAATGGAGCTGACCTGCTGGATCTGCACGATCTGCTCGGGCGAAGCGGCGTTGCCGTTGACGGTCAGTTCGCCCACGGTCTCGCCGTTCGCGATCCGCTGCGCCGCATCGTCGAGCTCGGCAGGTGCGCCGTCCTCGCGGACGTCCAGCGCGACCATGTTGCCGTCCTCGTCGATGATCCCGGCGTCATACAGCACCGCAAGATCGGATCTTGCGCGATCCACATCGCCGTCGTAAAGCGACGCAAGCTGCGAAACAAGGGTATCTTTTACCCCTGCGGCCACCGCCGAAACCGACAGCGGCGAGAGCAGCATCAAAAGCGCAAGCAGGATACTCAACGGTTTTCTGATTGCTTTTTGCATAGTTTTGCCTCCTTTATTCCTGTCTATGCGAACAGGATCGTTTATGAATATAAAACACGGCCGCAGCGAAACAAACGCCCGCTACGGTCGGTCTTTCAAATAATGTGCAAAATGGGCACAGTTATGCCGCTTGCTTGCTTGCTTACTTGCTCAGAGATTGTCGCAAAGCGCAGCATAAATGTCAACTCCTCTTAATGATGAATGCCACCTTTATTATAGTAAAGTCCTTTTCAAAAAACAAGAAAAGTTTCCAGAATGTCAAGTTTTATTCTTTTTTGTGTGCTTGCTTTTGCGGAAAGAATAATATATGATTAAAATGAGAGAAAATACAAAGGTGGATTCTGTTTTATGAATAAGCTGTTTGCTGAAACGCTGAAAAAACTGCGAAAAGAAAAAAGGCTTACGCAGGCGCAGCTCGGCATCCGGGTCTTCGTCAACAATTCCACGGTTGCCCGCTGGGAAAACGGCACCCGTTTGCCGGACGCGGCAATGCTTGTCCGAATCGCCGACGTCCTCGGTGCAGATGTCAAAACACTGCTGAACGCCGCAGCGCAAAGCGACGAGCACCCGAACGTCATCCTGGTAGACGACAACAAGGTCATCCTCAACGGCAGTCTGCCCGTTCTGGAGGAAGCGCTGCCGAACGCCGCGGTCACGGGTTTTACGAAGCCGTCGGAGGCTGTGGAATACGCAAAGACCAACCGCGTGGCGCTCGCGTTCCTCGATATCGATATGGGGAATATCAGCGGGCTGGACGTTTGCCGCGATACAGGAGGGGCACCTGATCCGAACGGGAGCGGGGGATCGCGATCCGTCCGATCGCTGACGTGTTCCGTCAGAGCCGCTTTGCCCGGATATATTTTCTCATACCGATGATATTTATGTCTTTGTCTCGAGACATGTCGATACGGTCGTTCTGCTATCACGTGAAAAACAGCAGGGCGGTCCGTCTGTTGATATCGTTTCTGTGCCGCGCGCAGCGGACTCTGAATGAAAAGACCGGCGCTCTCCGTTCCGGAGAGCGCCGGTCTTTTCATTCAGAGTTTACCTCGCACCGTCGGTGCGAGGTCTCGGGCGGTGTCGGTCGGCTTATACGCCCAGCGCCGTGCGCATATTCAGGAAGAAATTGAAGAACGCGCACAGGAAGCGGACGATGCTTACCATCAGACCTTCGCCCTCGTAGTTATAGCAGAAGCAGCGATCGCCGTGGATCTTGCCGCCCTTCTCGGGCTCGTCGGGCGTCTCAGGCTCGTCGGACTTCTCCGCCTCGGCCTTCAGCTCGTCGTACTTTTCCTCGGCGGCGGTCAGGACCTCGTAATTCTCCACAAGCTCCTTCTGCTCGTCGGTCAGCGCGTCGTAAGCGGCGCGGGCTTCGTCGATCTTCGCCTTGCACTCGTCGGTATATTCCACCTCTCCGATCTCGT
>JAFTEL010000151.1 GCA_017453685.1 Clostridia bacterium | reverse complement strand
TTTTTTTTTCCGTCGCTGCCGCTCCTCCCTCCTGGTCCGAGTCCCTCCCCAAAAAAAAACTGGGGGCGACACCCTCTTGGGTGTCGCCCACAGTTTTTTTGTCGGAAGGGACTCGAACAAGGAGGGAGGAGCGGCAGCGACGGAAAAAAACAGTCCGGTGGACTGTTTTCGCCGACGGGGCAACGAGCGGAGCGAGGCGATAGGCGCGGGAGCGCCGGGACAAAGTTCCTTCCAGCGCGCCAAACGCGGGTGATACCCATAAGGGTGTCGCCCGCGTTTTTATGCTGTTTTGCGCAGCCCCAGCGCTTTTTGCAGATGAAGCGGTTTTCGCCGCCTGTTCCGGGCCGCTTCCCAAGTGTGCATTAAAACTTGAGCGTATAGCTCAGCGTGCGCAGGAGCGTGGCAAACAGGTTATAAAGCTTCACCAGGCCGTTGTCCGCCGCGTGGTAGGGGGCGTCGACCTGCGGCGTGAGAGCGCCGTTTTCATAGACGAAAAGCGTGGTGTCGACTCTTGCCGGATCGTCCCTGTGGATGGTGACGGTGCGCGCGCCGTAGGGCGCGGACTTGGCGAACTGGCAGCCATAGGTCAGCCCGAGGGTCATGCCGTCATACACGCCGGTGTAGCCGCTGGTGTGGTAATGGCCGAAAAAGGCGGCGACGGTGTTCTTTTCCTTGAGTACGGGGAACTGCGCCGAACCGCCGCCGGGCAGGGAAGCGCCCTCGGTATGGCCGTGGGCGATCTCCTGATTCAGCCGCATCGCCTTGCCGTCGGCAATAATCGCGCCGTCGTCAAACACGGAACACACCTCATACAGGTTGTTGGTTTCATCGAGTGCGATGTGTTCAAACGCGTAGCACGGCACGCCGCCGGTTTGCAGATTCTTCAGCCAGTTGAGTTGTTCCTCATTAAAGCTTTTGCCGTTGTCGAGCGCGAGCAGGCCGCAGACCGGTTCGCCGTTTGCTTCCACGGCAAAATACGTGTCGATGTGCCCTTCCGCGTCGTCGCTCATATCCACGGTGACGCAGTGCGGGCAGGCGGCGAAAATGGCCAGCCAGTCCTCGGCCTTCAACTGCGCCTTATAATCGTTGTTGCCCATGGCGACGGCGTAGGGGATGCCGTATTGCTCCAGCACTCCGAAAACCGCGGCGCAGGCGGCCTTCACGTTGGCAAGCGTTTTGCCGTAATCGCCCTTGACGAATACGCCCTCGCGGAACGGCTGCGCGTCGCTTGTGAGATCGCCCGCGCGCGTGTCCTCCACGATATCGCCGGTGAGTATGATGAAATCCGGCTTGGTTGTTTCAATTGCCGTTTTGAGGAACGGAAGCAATTTGTGTGCCGGATAGGCGTCGTCCTGCGGGTCGGTGAGCTGCAGCACGGTGAAGGTATCCTTGCTGCCAAAGGAAAGCGCCGCTGCGTCGGCTGCCGCCGCATTTACAAACAGCGTGAACAACAGCAGAAAGGCGAACAGAATGGAGAAAAACTTTTTCATATTCATACTCCTGTATCCATGACGAAAGCGCCGCAGGGTTTTGCCCTGCGGCGCGAGTGTTTTGTTGCAATCAGCCCTGTGCGTAGGCGCCGACCTGCATCATGAAGTCGCCGATCTGGGCGCCGAATTCGGGCGCGCCGTCCATGATCAGCTTGCCCTGCTTGCAGCTTTCCAGCATATCGTCGATGGACATGAGAATGCCGAGGGCGCTGTCGAAGTTGTCAAAGCGCATGGTGAAGAACGGCATGGCGCGTTTGTATTCGCCGCGGCCGGCGCGGGATTTGCCCGCCTTCACGCGCAGATACGCGCTCACTTCGGGGTGGTCGTTTACGGCCCAGGCATACACGCGGTCGGGGCTCTTGGTCGCCCAGTCGTGAATGGCTTCATGCCCGTTCTTGTTCAGCGTGCTGATGCCGCTGGACAGCAGGTAGAAGTAGCACTTGACGAGGAGCTTTTTGGTGTCCTCATCCTCGGGCGGGGTCTTGGCGCCGAGCAGGTCGGCCATTTTCAGCAGCACCATCATGAAGCTGATGAACGCGCCCGGGTGCTTGGCGGCGCCCTTCATTTTGGGCAGATACTGGGGTTTGATATCGCCTTTGAAAAAGGCGTTGAGTGCTTCAATGCTCTTGAACTCGAGCTCAACGTGAGCGTTATTGGTCAGTTTGTCCGCGTGGCAGAGCCATTCGCCGTTGTTCACCACGAAATGGGTGCCGACCTTTCCCTCGGGAACGTCCGGGCAAAGCGCGCTGACCTGATAGATGGTGTGCGCATGCTCAAACTTTTTGGCGAGGTTCGGGATATCGTTGGCAAGGACCTTGACGAGCGGCAGAGCGGCACAGAGAAAAATCTTATTGGTTAAAACTTCTTCTCTTGAAGACATAAGCATCTTATCCTTTCTGCTTTATTTGCGCAATTACGTCTCGTCGTCCCAATCGTCGTCGAGCTCGAAGTCAGCCTTCATGGTCTCACGGACCGCGGCGATGATGCCGTTGGAATCGATGCCCAGAATAGACATGATATCCTCATGCAGACCGATGGGAGCGAATTGATCCTGAATGCCAAGGCGCTTGAACGCGCAGCCCTTGCCGGTTTCGGCGACCACTTCGGCCACCGCGCCGCCGAGACCGCCGATGACGCTGTGGTCTTCGACTGTGATGATGCGGCGGGTATCGCTGATCGCTTTCACGATGGCTTCACGGTCGATGGGTTTGATGGTGTGCATATTCAGCACGCGAACCTTCAGCCCGTCGGCATTCTCAAGGAAGTTGGCGGCCTGAAGCGCCTGGAATGCGCAGGAGCCGCAGGCGATGACGGTGATGTCGGTGCCTTCGTGCAGTTCGACAGCCTTGCCGACCTCGAAGCCGTAATCGGTGGTGGTGTTCAGCACACGGTCGAAACCGCGGTTGATACGGATGTAGTACGGGCCGGGGTTCTCATACGCGGCGCGAACCGCGTTCACGGTCTCCATACCGTCCGCCGGGCAGATGAGGGTGATGTTGGGCATGGAGCGAACCACTGCCATATCGCAGATGGCGTGGTGCGTGGAGCCAGCCTGACCGAAGGAGGTGCCGGAATGGGTGGCAATGACCTTCGCGTTGACGTTCTGATAGCAGATGTCGGTGTGGAGCTGGTCAGCGCTTCTCAGCGAAGCGAAGACCGAGAAGGTGGAAAGGAAGGGAACCATGCCCGCCTTCGCCATACCGGCGGCGACGCCGAACATGTTCTGTTCTGCGATACCGACGTTGAAGAAACGATCCGGGAAGTGTTCCTGGAACATACCGATCTTGGTGGATTTGCCAAGGTCAGCGGTGAGGGCGACAACATCGTCGTGCTGTTCGCCGAGCTCAACAAGAGCTTTGCCGTAATATTCCGCCGTTGAAAGCGCAGTGGATTCAACAGCCGTATAAGTCAGTCCGCCTGCCATAGATCAAAGTCCCTCCTTCTGTGCTCTCTCGCAGCGCTTTTTGTAAGCGGCTTCGAGGCTCTTCTTGGCCTGCTCGTATTTTTCTTCGTTGAGTGCGCCGTAGTGCCAGTGATAATCGTCTTCCATGAAGTCGATGCAGCAGCCCTTGAGGGTGTTGGCAACGATCATGTAGGGCTTGTCGCCGGTGTTGGCAAGCGCTTCGTCAATGGCGTCGCACAGCTCGTTGATGTTGTTGCCGTCGATGTCCTTGACTTCAAAGCCGAACGCGCGCCATTTGTCGCAGAAGGGTTCGAGCTTCATCACGTCTTCGGTTCTGCCGTCGATCATGCACTTGTTGCGGTCGACGAAGCAGATGAGGTTGGTGATTTTGTAGTGGGCGATGGTCATCGCGGCTTCCCAGTTGGAGCCTTCGTCGCATTCGCCGTCGCCGAGGATGCAGTAGGTTTTGTA
>JAFTEL010000150.1 GCA_017453685.1 Clostridia bacterium | reverse complement strand
TTCATTTTGTCGGCCTTTTTCACGATGCTGTCCTTCGGGCGAAGGGTCGGATCGGTCTTGACCAGCTGAACGGTCACCTTATCGGCGACGTCCAGCTCCTGCACCTTTTTGCTGCTCTTGATCTGGATCAGGATCACATACGGCTCGTTCGCGTTGCCGTAATAGATGGTGTTGCCGCAGCGCACGAGGGGCTTGCCCTTGTAGCTGAGGAACTTGGCTTTTTTCTTCTCTGCCATAACGGTTGATCCCCTTTATTTATTCTGAATGTAGTTCGACACCAGCGCCTGCAGCAGCTCGTACCGATCAATGCGGCGCAGCAGCGAGCGGGCGTTGTTGTGCGTGGTGATATAAGTCGGGTCTTCGGAAAGAATGTAGCCGACGATCTGATTGGTGGGGTTATAACCCTTTTCCTTTAAGGCGTCATAAACAATTTGGATCGTCTTGCGCATTTCGTTCTCGTGTTCGTCTTTGATGGAAAACTGGATTGTTTTATCGGTCATTCATGACACCTCCAACTGGCATATCTTTTATTATTATACACGCTTTTTGACGAAAATACAAGTGTTTCCGCGCATTTTATGCCCGCAGCGAAACGCCGAGCGCTTCCAGCGCCTTGACGGCGCGCTTCATGGCGGCGTCGGCCTCTTCGTCGGTCAGGGTGCGGTCGGCCGCGCGCAGGCGCAGACTGAACGCCACGCTCTTCATGCCCGCGGGGATCTGCGCGCCCTCGTAAACGTCGAAGAGCTTGATGAGTTCCAGATTCTTGCCGATGGCGTCTTTGATCACGCGCTTGAGCTTGAGCACGGGCATGACCTTCTGGCACACGCACGCGATATCACGCGAAAGCGCCGGATATTTGGGCAGCTGCTTGTAGGTGCGCTTGAGGTCGCACAGCTCGAAGCAGGCGTCAAAGTCGAGCTGCGCCACGTAGGTCTTGGCGCCGAGCTCATAGTTGCTCTGCACCTGCGGGTGGATTTCACCCAGCACCGCGATTTGTCTGCCGCCGACCTTGATCTCCGCCGTGCGGCCCGGGTGGAAGGTCGGGTCGTCGCGCAGCGGCTCCACGTCGCAATCCGCCAGACCGAGCAGTTCCAGGAATTCGTCGACGATGCCTTTCAGGGCAAAGAAGTCGGCGTCCGCCCCGTACATGCCTATGCACAGCGTGCTCTTTTCATTCGGCAGTTCGGTCAGTCCCCTGCTCTCATACACCTTCGCCAATTCATAAAGCGCGGCGGAGGGGTTGCGGTTGTTGTAGTTGAGGGCGAGCGTTTCCAGCATGGACGGGATCATGGTGGTGCGCATCACGCTGGTGTCTTCGCCCAGGGGATTGATGATGGTGACGCACTTGCGCAATTCGCTGTCGGCCGGCAGCGCGATCTTATCGTAATACTTCGGGCTGATGAACGGATAGCTGCAGATTTCGCTCAGACCGCAGGCACGCATGGTCTCACCCGCCAGTTTTTCGAGCTTCTGCACCGGCGTGAGCTGCGCGTTGGCAACGCCGGAAAGCTGACGGTCTTCGATCTTATCATAGCCGTAGAAACGGGCGATCTCTTCGGAAATATCCGCTTTGTGGCGCAGATCGTTGCGGAAGGACGGCACCGTGATCACGCCGTTTTCGACCTTGCAGCCGAGACGTTCCAGGATCGTCTTCTGCTCGTCGGCGGAAACGTGGATGCCGATGAAATTGTTCACCCAATCCGGCTCAAAGGGCAGGGTGAAATCGGTCGTGTCGGAGCAGTCGCAGTCGACCACGCCGTTGACCACGTCGCCCGCGCCGAGCTGCTGAACGAGCTGCAGCGCGCGGTCAAGCATTTTGCGGCAGCCGCGCGGATCGAGCTGCTTATCATAGCGAGAGGACGCCTCGGTGCGCATGCCGAGCTTTTTCGCCGTCATGCGGATGGAGGGACCGTTGAAGCAGGCGGATTCAAAGACGATGGTGGTGGTGTCGTCCATAATGCCGCTGTATTCGCCGCCCATGACGCCCGCCACGGCGACGGGCTTGTCGGCGTCGGCAATGACGAGCATATCTTCGGTCAGCGTGCGGTCAATGCCGTCGAGCGTGGTGATGGTTTCGCCGTTTTTCGCCGTGCGCACGATCACCTGACCGCCGTTGAGATAGCGCAGGTCGAACGCGTGCATGGGCTGACCGTATTCGAGCATGACAAAGTTGGTGATGTCAACGATATTGTTGATCGGGCGCACGCCGCAGGCGCGCAGGCGTTCGCGGATCCAGCGGGGCGAGGGTTCGATCTTGACGTTTTTCACCACGCCGCCGACGTAACGGTAGCAGAGCTCCGGTGCGTCGATGCGCACTTTGAGCAGCTCGTTCACGTCGCCTTCGCCGGGTTCAACCACGGGAACCGGTTCCACAAGCGTGTCGCCGTAGGTCGCCGCCGTTTCCCGCGCCAGGCCTAAAATGCTTAGGCAGTCGGGGCGGTTGGAGGTGATCTCGAATTCGGTCATCACGTCGTTGAGACCGATCGCTTCGCGGATATCCAGTCCGAGGGTCAGATCGCAGTCGTCGCCCAGCACGAAAATGCCGTCCTCAATGGCATAGGGGAAATCGTGCGCCGTCAAGCCGAGTTCGCCCAGCGAACAAAGCATGCCGCAGCTTTCCACACCGCGGAGCTTGCCCTTTTTGATGTGCTTGCCGCCGGCAACCGTGGAATCGTGCAGCGCGGCAGGCACATAGTCGCCCGCTTTCAGGTTCTGCGCGCCGGTGACGATCTGCAGCGTTTCACTGCCGACGTTGACCTGGCAGACCCACAGATGGTCGGAATCGGGGTGGCGCTCGATCTGCTCCACGCGGCCGACGACGATGTTGGAAAGCTCCTCGCCCTCCACCTCGACCGCCTCGACCTTGGAGCCGGAAAGCGTGATATCAGCGGCGAACTGCTTATCGCTGACGTTCAATTTATAATAGTCCTGAAGCCATCTTTTCGATAAAACCATTCCTATTCTCCTCCCTTAAAACTGGCCGAGAAAACGCATGTCGTTTTCAAACAGCAGACGCATATCGTCAATGTTGAAGCGGAACAGCGTCAGGCGTTCCAAGCCGACGCCGAAGGCGTAGCCGCTGTAAACCTCGGGGTCGATGCCGCCGTTTTTGAGCACCTGCGGGTGCACCATGCCGGCGCCGAGGATCTCAACAAAGCCCTCGCCCTTGCAGAACGGGCAGCCCTTGCCGCCGCAGCGGAAGCAGGTAACGTCGATCTCACAGGACGGTTCGGTGAACGGAAAATGATGCGGACGCAGACGAATCTTGGTATCTTCGCCGTAAAGACGCTTGGCGAAGTCGAACAGATTGCCTTTTAAGTCCGCCATGGTGATGCCCTTATCGACCACAAGACCTTCGATCTGATGGAAGAACGGCGAATGGGTGGCGTCCACCGCGTCGGAACGGTAAACCGCGCCGGGCGCAATGACGCGGATGGGCGGCTGCTGGTTTTCCATGACGCGGATCTGCACGGGCGAGGTCTGCGTGCGCAGAAGCATATTTTCGGTGATGTAAAACGTATCCTGCGTGTCTCTGGCGGGATGCTCCTTCGGAATGTTCAGCGCTTCAAAGTTATAGTAATCCCATTCCACCTCGGGACCCGTCGCAATGTCGAACCCCATGCCGAGGAAAATATCCTTCACTTCGTCGAGCACAATGGAAAGCGGATGCTTGTGACCGAGGTTCGGCGTTTTGCCGGGCATGGTCACATCCAGCGTTTCGGCGGCAAGGCGCGCCTTCTGCTCGGCCGCTTTGATCTGCTTTTCTTTTTCTTCGATGCGGGCTTCGATCTCCGCTCTGACCTGATTGGCCAGCTGACCGACGACGGGTCTTTCCTCCGCCGCGAGCTTGCCCATCTGCTTGAGAATGGCGGTCAGCTCGCCCTTTTTGCCGAGGTAGCGTACCCGCATGGCTTCCAGCTCGGCAGGCGCGTCGGCTGCGCCGACAGCTTCCTTCGCCGCCTGCGCGATCGCTTTGAGTTGATCTTTCAAATCTATCAATCCTTTCCTTTATTACAATAAAAGAGACCTTTCGCCCGCAACAGGACGAAAGGCCGCGCTTTCGTTATAACCACCTGTAAAGGGAGCTGACACTCCTTGCCCGGTAACGGCGGCTCACCGTTGTAGTTTGACTTTGGTTCAACTACACCGCTCCAAAATAACCGCTGATTTGATCACAGTACGCAGATTGGCGAGAGGATTTTTTGTCAGGTGAAGGAAAAAGCACAGGTAATACTGGATGTATTGCCGAGCATTTTTGCAAAACCTGACGGAAAATAATCCGACAAGATGCGTGCTGCTGATTGAATCAGGGGTTATCCAAAGAGAACTTCGGCTGCTTCGACCGGCATTTGCGCTTCCAGCCAAAAGGCGCAATTCTCTGAAATGCCTCGATGTCGAACGCTTACTGACTTTTTCACAGCGTTTGAAAGTGGGATTCAATTGACGACACTATAACAAATTAAAACAAAAATTACAAGAGTTTTGCCGAAATTAGTCGTTTTTTTCGGCGGCTTTCGCGGCTTTCCCCTCGGGGGTGTCGCGATAATAATAGGTTTTGGTATCGCGGTGGGGCGTGCTGTTCCACAGTTCATCCGCCACCGGCTGCCACCGCGCGGCAAAATCGCGGCACTTGGCGCAAAGCTCCACGGCGGATTCCTGATCGATCAGATCGGTGGATTTCGCGCCCGTCTTTTCGATCATGCGGCACAGACAATCGGGGTTTTCCAGCATCGGGCACGGACGCAGATGGTTGTCGTTGAACGGCTGGTTGCGGTAGTATTCCATAAACAGCGGCCGTTTGAGCGCCTCGAGCAGCGAATGGGTGCGGATGTTGGAATCGGAATAGTGAACGAACACGCAGGGCTCGATATCGCCCGCGGAATTGATGTGGAAATAGTTTCTGCCGCCCGCGATGCAGCCGCCGACGTATTCGCCGTCATCCTGGAAATCCATCACGAACAGCGATTTGCCGGTCTTCTGGTTGCGGACGGATTTGATCCACTGATACATAAATTTCCGCTGTTCGGGCTGCGGGATGAGCTCCGGTATGGCGCCCTTGCCCAGCGGCATATAGTTGAAATAGAACGCGAACAGCGCGCCCAGGTCGATCATCTGATCGAGGAACGCGTCGGACGTGACGCTCTCGATATTCTGGGAGGTATAGCAGACCGAAACGCCGAACATGCAGCCGCAGCGCTTGAGCAGCTTCATGGCCTTGATCGCCTTTTGATAGCTGCCCTCACCCCTGCGGGAATCGTTGCTTTCTTCGTCGCCCTCGATGCTCACCGCCAGCGCCAGATTGCCCACGCGCTGCATTTCATAGCAAAACGCGTGGTCGACGAGCGTGGCGTTCGTGTAAGCCAAAAAGGC
Source organism: Clostridia bacterium (assembly GCA_017453685.1). Lineage (GTDB taxonomy): Bacteria > Bacillota > Clostridia > Oscillospirales > Acutalibacteraceae > UBA8612. The sequence continues at coordinate 21,786 of JAFTEL010000150.1, read as the reverse complement.
ACATTCGGGGTGTTCTTCACACAGGCGGATGATGTCGTCCTTGCAGATGAGCGGCTCGCCGCCGGTGAACATGTAAACGTGCGTGCCGAGTTCGCGCCCCTGATTGATGACGTCGTTCATTTCGTCATAGCTCAAGCGCAACGTGTGACCGTATTCCGCCGACCAGCAGCCCTTGCATTTCAGGTTGCAGGCGCTGGTGGGATCCATCAGGGTGATGAACGGAATGTTGCAGTGATATTTTTCGCGGTTCTCGCGCACCTTTTTGGTACCCATCGCGGCGCCTAAGCCCAGCGCCAGCACCATGTTGCGGAACACGTTCGGATCAAGCTGATGAATGGCGCGCAGGACAAGCTGCGCATAGATATTCTCCGGGTCGGCAGCGCCCTCACGGAACTTGTCAAAGTTTTTCTGAGGAAACACTTTGCCGGCAAAAGACTCCACCCTGTTGACCAGATGGACAAGATTATCCTGCGGATTTTTCTTGATATATTTCACGGACTGATCCAGCGCAGCGGCTGCCGCCGCACGGGTCGCCTTTTCTTTGAGTGTCATTCCGATACCTCTTCTTCTTTTGCCACTATCTTTTCCAATAATTTTACAAGTAGTCAGTTTAACACAGTTTTTTAAATCTGTCCATACCAAAATGGAATTCTTAAACAGTTTGTTGAACTTTGAAAGCGGAACACTTGAAAAATCGGCGTGATTTGCTATAATCAATTTGATTTCAATGAGGAGCAACGCTATGAACCAGTCTTCCACCATTGCCGCCGTTTCCACGCCGGTCGCCGCCGGCGGGCTCGGCGTGATCCGCATTTCCGGCGCGGACGCCATTTCCATTGCCGCCGCCGTTTTCCGCCCCGTCAGCGAAAAAAACGTGACGACCATGAAAGGCTACACCGCCGCGTTCGGCAAAGTCTATGACGGCGACACGCCGATCGATGAAGCGGTATTGCTCATCTTTCGTGCGCCGCACAGCTACACGGGCGAGGACGTTGCCGAGCTCTCCTGCCACGGCGGCGTCTACCTGGTCGATCGCGCGCTGCGCGCCGTAATCAAAGCCGGCGCACAACCCGCCGCACCCGGGGAATTCACCAAGCGCGCCTTTCTCAACGGCAAGCTCGATCTGACCGAGGCAGAAGCGGTCATGAACCTGATCTCCGCCCAGGGCGAACAGGGCGCCGCCGCCGCGCTCACGGCGCTGGAGGGTGCGCTGAGCCGTAAGCTGCGGGAAGCAGCGCAGGTTCTGATTGCCGACGCCGCGTACATGGCGGCCTGGGTCGATTATCCCGATGACGAGATCGAAGAACTATCACAGGAAAGGCTGCTGGCCGATTACCGCGGCGTTGCTGAAACATTGGAGAACCTTTTGAACAACTACGAGGGCGGCCGCGCGCTGACGCAGGGCGTCGACACCGTGATCGCGGGCAAGCCGAACGTGGGCAAATCCACGCTGATGAACTGCCTGAGCGGGTTTGACCGCTCGATCGTCACCGCCGCCGCGGGCACCACGAGAGACGTGGTGGAGGACACCGTGCGGCTGGGCAAAATGGTGCTGCGTCTGGCGGACACCGCCGGCATCCGCCGCGCGGACAATGAAGCGGAACAGATCGGCGTGGAATTCGCCCTGAACCGCATCGACCGCGCCGAACTGGTACTCGCGGTGTTCGACGGTTCCCAACCGCTGAGCGAGGAAGACCGCGGCGTGATCGCCCGCTGCCGGGGCAAAAGAGCCATCGCGCTCGTCAACAAGTGCGACCTGCCGCAGCGGCTTGAGCGGGACGCTTTGGACGGCTTCTTTGCCGTCATTCCGATCAGCGCCAAAAACGCCGACGGCATCCAGGCGCTGAGCGAAGCGGTTCTGGCCGTGCTCGGTTCCGACAGCGTCGACACCTCCGCCGCCATGCTCGCCAACGAGCGGCAGCGCGCCGGCTGCGAACTGGCGCTGAGCTGCGTCAAAGAAGCCGTTGACGCGCTGCAAAGCGGCATGACGCTCGACGCCGTGAACGTGAGCACCGACGCCGCCGTGGACGCCCTGCTCACCCTGACGGGCGAAAGAGCCGGAGACGCGGTGATCCATGAAATATTCTCAAAGTTTTGCGTCGGAAAATAACAAGATTCTTTCGGCCGGATGACATTTTGTCTACATTTTCCCGATTCACTTGCAATCGCAAAAACAGCGTATTACAATGGAGTCAAAGAAAAGAGTGAAAGAGGAATGAAACGATGAAAAAGCTGTATAAGAGTCAAACCGACAGGAAGCTGGCGGGCGTATGCGGCGGTCTTGCCGAATACTTCAACATTGATTCCACTTTGGTTCGCCTGCTGTGGGTTCTGCTGTTCTTCATGTTCGGAACCGGTCTTCTGGCTTACCTCATCTGCGCGATCGTCATCCCCGATGAACCGACCGCAGCCGGCACGCCGAACGACCCCGAAGTAATGAAGTAAATCAAACAATCCAAGAGAAAAAAGGCGCTGTGTGAAGCGATTCACACAGCGCCTTAAATTGTTGCGAAATCAAAGGATCGCCAGAACAACGGCAATCACGGCAAACAGAATGAACGTCACACCGTAACGCTCCAGCGGCGCGCCGATGCGCATGACAAAATAGCTGGGCGCAAACAGGACTTTCAGGAAACCGTTGAGGTTCTTATACTGCTCCTTCATCATCAGCGCGTCCTCCGGCAGGGGCGCCATGTTCACAAACATCGAAAAACCGAGCCACAGGAAAAGGATCGGGAGAAGGAAATTCACCGTGCTGACCAGGTTCGCGTTGCCGGTGAGCGCCGACGCAAACAGGTTGGAAAGAAGCGCGTTGTTCTGAATAAAGCCGGTATAGTTGCCCAGGCAGTAGACATTGATGACGCCGAACAGCGACAGGCTCATGCCGAGCAGGAAGTTGAGCAGACCCGGAATGAAGCAGAGCCAAAAGCCGGCAACCGGACGCTCCACCAATTCATGCTCGATATGCCCGCACATTTCATCCGTGCGCAGGCAGCGGGTGTCTTCGACGGGCAGCTTGAGGACCTTGCACATAATGTGCTCAAACAGCGCCTTGGTAATTGCGCCGGGGAAGGTCAAAAACTTCGTAATTACATAAAATACCGTCATGATTATTCTGCCGCCTCACTTTCCGCCGCGGGCTGTTCAAAGGGATTGCCGACGCCGTTGAACATTTCTTCCGCCGTGATCTGTTTTTTCAAATACTTCTCAACCGTCGGGCTGAGTTGAGCCTGATTGCTGCTGATCATATCAAGCGCCGCCTGATACTCTTCTTCATTGTTGTCGAGCTTGTTCAGCAGGGCGTAGAAATTCGCCGTGTTGTAGTTGAGATACTCGCCTTCGTAGCAAACCTTAATATACGAAAGGGCCTGCTTGATATCGTTCTTCAGGAACGCGTTGATGCCCGCTTCGTAATAAGCATAGTAGAAGCCGTTGTTCTCGTAATCGGCAATGACCGCATCCATTTTGGCGATCGCTTCGTCATACTTGCCCTGTCTGCGCAGGATCATGGCGCGGAAGTATTCGCCGTAATAATCGTCGGCATTGATCTGAAGCATCTTTTTGCAGTTCGCTTCCGCCGCTTCATATTCGCCCGCACTGATCTGCAGCTCGGTCAGCTTGGTCAGATACAGCCATGTGAAGTCCGGACAAGCTTCCTGAACCGCTTTCATATATTGCAGTTCGGTCTCCAACCCTTTTTCACACATGTTCGCCAGATACCATTCGCAATAGCTGATGAACGCAAGTCCGGCGCTTTCCGTTTCCGTCTGCTTGGCCGTTTCATACTTTTGGATCAGCTCGTCATAGGGAACGTCCTTGACGGCGATCTCGCCGTAATAGAGCTGCTCATCATATTCGGAAAAATACGCGTAATACTTCTCATACGCATCCATCGCCGTGTTGTAGTCGGAATAAATCTTTTTCACATCTTTATTCCACGGCGCGTTCAGATTGCCTTTGCCGACCTTGTCCGCCCAGGTGAGCTTCGTGTCGGAAGAAGCGCTCGCATCATAAAAATACGCATCAACCATCGACGCGATTCCGCTGAGATAGCCGGAATCATTGTACAGGGAAACGGCTTTTTTCGCCGTTTTCCAACCGATATTTCCGGCGGAACTGAGCGATTTGATCGCCGAATACAAATGGTTGCTTCCCGCCTGATCGTAGGCGTCCGAAACCGCCTGCAGCGTGGAAAGCTGCGAAGCGGACAGCAGAAAGCCGAAGAAACAGACGCCGATGATAAGGATGAAAAAGAGGATCGAGGCAAAGCTGATCGGCGCCTTGACGAGCCTTTTGCGGCAGTCGGCACACAGATCGTAATCTTCGCCGAAACTCTTGTCCGCCGGCTTCTCGCCGCACATCACGCACAGCTCGCTTTCCGTTTCCTCGTCGACGGAGTCGTCGTCCGGCGGGGTGACGGGAATGCCGCCGAGGTCTTCCGCGTCGATCTCATCCCCCATCGCGTTGAGGCGTTCCACGGTCTCATCTTCCACCGATTGTTCTGTTTCCGGCTCCATCGGCTGTTCCTGTTCCGGTTGTTCCGGTTCAACGCTCACGTCGGGCTGATCGTTTTCTTCGATTTCTTCGATCGCTGACGCTTCGTCAAACAATTCTTCGTTTTTGTTTTCGTTATCCAAAACAAGCTCCTCCGTTAGTATGATGTTTGTATCATACCACTTTTCAGAAATTATTTCAAGTAAAATACCGATAAAACGAAAATCCCCCGCAATCAGCCAAACAAATTTTGTTCGACACGCACTGTTTTTTCTGGTATAATCAAGGAAACCAGCGGTGGGAGGTGAAGCGGTGGATAAGCCCGATTTCAAACGAACCAAGCAAATGCTCCTTGATTTTGATAAAGCCGCTGCCGAGCTGAACGAGATCGAGCGTTCGCAGGACGGCGCGTCGCAGGAGATCCGCGCGCTGACCAAGGCGGCGCTGGAAGAAAAGCAGGAAGCCGTGCTGCAAAGGATCGACGTGGAACAGCTCAACAGCGACAAGAGCGGCATCCGCGTTTCCGCCCTGCGCAAGGCGGGCATCAACGATCTGTCGCAGCTCAAAGGCAAAACGCAGCACCAGATCGAAATGATCCCCGGCATCGGGCCGGACAACGCGAAAAAGATATACGCCGCCATGAAAAGTGCGACCGCAAGCCTGAAAGCGGACGACGCCGTGCGCTTTGACCTGCTGGACATGACGCCGAACGAGGAAAAGCTGCTCAAGCGCCTTTACGTTCTGCTCAACGCAGAGTCCCTCATCGCACAGGCAAAAGCGCTGAAAAAAGAGGCTGCCGCCAGACAGACCGAAGCAAGCGCGCTTTCCCCCGCGGCAAGCGCGCTGAAATGGGCGTTCGCTTCCATGGCGAAAAAAGAAACGATCCTTGCCGCGCTGCAGGATTTTTCGACCTATACCGCAGAGAGCTTCGATCCGCGATTCAGCGAGCTTTCCGAACAATTCGAAGCGGTGACGAACGCCGATATTGAAACCTGCCGTCGAGATTTTGAACGCAGCGCCGCGCGCTACTACGCGCTGATGGAACAAAAAACAGGCAAAAAGAGCGCCGCGCCCACCGACAGCGGGCTTTCGATCCAACTCACCGAGCAGATCGAAGCGATCGAAGCCGACACGACAGGACTCAGCGCCACGCTTCGCTCCTATCAGGCGTTCGGTCTGCGCTACATCCTCAACCAGAAGCGCGTGCTGCTGGGCGACGAGATGGGTCTGGGCAAAACCATGCAGGCCATCGCCGCCATGGTGTGCGCCCGCAACGCGGGGGAGCACCATTTCATGGTCATCTGTCCGGCAAGCGTTGTGGTCAACTGGTGCCGCGAGATCGAAAAGTTCAGCGATCTGGAAACCATCCGCGTACAGGGCAACAACAACGAGGCGGAATTGTTCTGGCGCGAAAACGGCGGCGTACTGGTGACGACCTTTGAATCCTCCCCCAAAGTCGAAATCCCCGAGCGCTTCCGCTTCGGCATGCTGGTCGTGGACGAAGCGCACTATATCAAAAACCCCGACACCATCCGCACGAGATCGGTCGTCCGCATCATGGCGCACACCGACCGCGTACTGTTCATGTCGGGCACGCCGCTGGAAAACCGCGTGGAGGAAATGTGCTTTCTCATCAGCCTGCTGCAGCCCGAGATCGCCGCAAAAGCGCAGCAGATCAAGACTCTGGCGGGCGCCAAAACCTTCCGCGAGACAGTCGCGCCGGTATATCTGCGCCGCAAGCGCGAAGACGTGCTCAAGGAACTGCCTGAGTTGACAGAGCGAAAAGAATGGTGTATTCTTTTGCCCGAAGAGAAAAAAATATACGAAACCTCGATTTTGAATAAACAGTTCGCGCAGGCGCGCCGTGTTTCATGGAACGCGCCGGACGCCGAACAATCCTCCAAGGCGCAGCGGCTGCTGAAGATCGTTGACGCCGCGGGGGAAGAAAACCGCAAGGTGATCGTTTTTTCCTTCTTTCTGGACACGATCGCCACGGTGTGCGAGCTGCTCGGCGACCGCTGTTCCGAGCCCATCAACGGTTCGGTCTCGCCGGAGCGTCGGCAGGAGATCGTCGATCGATTCAATGAAGCGCCCGGCGGCTCGGTGCTGGCGGCGCAGATTCAATCCGGCGGCACAGGGCTGAATATTCAGGCGGCGAGCGTCGTGATCCTGTGCGAACCGCAGTTCAAGCCCTCCATCGAGAATCAAGCCATTTCCAGAGCCTACCGCATGGGGCAGACCAAAAACGTGCTGGTCTATCGCCTGCTGTGCGACGACACGGTGGATGAGCGCATCATGGAACTGGTGGAGAGCAAGCAGGCCATATTCGACGCGTTTGCGAACGATTCCAAGGCGGCGGAAACGATGGCCGAGGTCGACGAGGAATCCTTCGCCAAAATTCTGGAAGAAGAACGAGCAAGGATTCAAGCCGCTCAGGCACAGCAGACCGAAGGAGCCGCGCCGGCGGCAACATAACGTTGAAATAATTTTAGGAGGTACTCCATGTTATCATCATTTCTGATCCAGCTGCAGCTTTTCAAAAAGTTCGTGGCGCTGTTCACCGCCATTCTGATGAGCCTCGGGCTGATGCCCGGGAAATCCCTGCCGAAGGACGGGATCAAGGCCGACGCGATCATGTCCTTCACCAACAACACCGCCGGCAGCGCCGCCGGTCTGGTCAGCATCACCGCCAACTACGACGGCGATTATCAGGTCTACTGGGGCGACGCCAACGGCAAAAAGCTCACCACGTTCGCCGCTTCCGGCAGAACGCTGCTTTACAGCGAATTCGCCGATATCACCGTCAGCAACGGCACCGGCGAAGAAACCATGAACGACTTTCTCGCCATCCCACCGCAGGCCGAAACCATCCTGCTCTATTACGGCGACACGCTGCTGGACACCGACGACGTGCCGCAGAACAAAAAAGCAGCCGTAAGCAAGCAGACCTATTCCTTCGGCAGCCTGAGCGACGTGCATTTCAACCGCTATGATTCGACGGGCGGCGACGATTCCGACATTTCCTATCCCAGAGCGCTGAATCTGCTGGACGAAATGGGCGTTTCTCTCGTAGCGCTCGCGGGTGACCTGTCCAACAAGGGCGAAGCCTCCTCCTATGAATCGTTCCGCAAATATAATGAAGAGCACGAATTCCCCGTTTACACCTGCCGCGGCAACCACGACTGCAAGAGCAAATTCACCTATGAAGCGTGGAAGGCCAACGTCAACGTCGGCATCTTTGACGGCGAGGAACTGCCCGAAGGCGTGCTTGCACGCAGCGACAACGGCTTCGACTTCGTCTATTCCGGCCGCGAGACCCACGGCGATATCTTCATCTTCCTGAGCCAGTATCGGGATACATATCTGCCTGGCGTCGAAATCCTGGCGCAGGATCAGATCGACTGGCTGCAAACTCAACTGGAAACCTACAAGAGCAAACGCGTCTATCTCTATTTCCACACGTTCCTGAGCGCGTATCAGGGCGATCTGCGGATGAGTGAAGGCAACATCATCAACGATTACGGCTACTTCTACCCGCTGGTGTACGTCAGAGGCAACAGCGATGAGGAGCAGTTCCGTGAACTGATGAAGAAGTATCACAACGTCGTGTTCTTCAACGGGCATTCCCACTGGGCGTATTCGATGCAGCGCTACAACAGCGGCCTGAACATTACCGACTACAACGGCCGGTTCGCGACGATGATCCACATTTCCAGCGTCGGCGCGCCGAGAACGACCGATCTGCTGCACCCGATCCAGACCTCAAACCCCGCCAAGATGTCGGAAGGGCTCTATATCGCGGTGTTCCCGCATTACATTCTTTCCTATGCGATGGATTTCGTCAACAACAAGATCCTCGCCTACGCGACTTACCGCGTTGCCAAATGGTGAGAAAGCAGGTGGCAATTTGAACGATAAGGTTCCTTTTCGTGAAAAGATCGGGTACGGCGTCGGCGCCGTCGGTCTTGATTTAAGCTACGGGTTATTCTATTCGTATCTTTCCATTTACCTGACCAACGCGCTGGGCATTTCCTCGCTGTTTCTGCTTATCTTGGCCCCCATCGCCAGAGTTTGGGACGGCGTCAACGACCCCATGATGGGCAGCATCGTGGATTATTCCCACAGTAAAATGGGCAAATACCGTCCGTGGATCCTGCGCGGCGCGATCGCCAACGCCGTGGTGCTGTGCTTTTTGTTCAACAATCCCGGCATCCGCAGCGGCTCGGTCTGGCTCTACGTCTACGTCGCCGTGTTCTATGTGCTGTGGGGCATGACGAACACGCTGGCGGATATCCCCTACTGGTCGATGATCCCATCGTTCGCGACGCAGGAAAAAGACCGCAATTTCATTTCCACCGTCGCCCGCACGTTTTCGGGGTTGGGTCAGGGCATCGTGCTGATCCTGACCGCGCCGATCGTGGCGTTCTTCGGCAAATCGAGCGAAAGCAGCCTCAAAGCCATGACGCCCGAAAGCCTGCGGCTGGGCTTCGGCAAATGGTCGATGATCGCCGCGGCGCTGCTCGTGGTGTTCGCCTGCATCTGCGTGGCTTCCACCAAGGAGCGCAACGCGGTACCGAGCGGCGAAAAGTTCTCGTTCAAAAACGCGCTGCATGAGATCCGGCACAACGACCAACTGATGGTCTTCATGCTGTTCGCCATGATCTCCAACGCCGGTTACTACATGACCTCCGGCATCAGCAGCTACTATTTCAACGCGGTGCTGGGCGACCTGAACCTGCAGTCCAAATTCAACCTCTTCGGCGCCGTCGGCTCGGTGCTGGGCATCGGCGTCATTCCCGTTTGCTCCAAGTTCATGAACAACCGCTCCATCTATCGGCTTTCGCTGAGCATGGCGGCGGTCGGCTACATCGGCATGGCAATCGTCGGTTACGGCTTCGGCGGCAACGTCGTGGGGCTGGGGCTTTGCTATCTGGTCGCTTCGATCGGCATCGGCAGCATGTTCGTCAACCAGACCGTGATGCTTGCCGACGTGGTGGATTACGGCGAATACAAGCTCGGCAAACGCAGCCAGAGCCTGACCTTCTCGATGAAGGGCTTTTTGCAGAAAATGGCCTACACCCTGCAGTCGATCATCATGTACGCCGCGTTCAGTATCACCCGTTATGACGGCACGGCGCTGGAGCAGACCGCGCAGGCAAAGGGCGTGATCACGGGCATGATGTTCCTGCTGCCGCCTGTTCTGATCCTGATCTCGCTGATCGTCTTCTCGAAAAAGTTCAAGATTTACGGCGATTTCAAGCAGGAGATATTAACGGCGGTTTCCGAAAAGCACAACGCATAAAATCATTTTCAGCCTGCATGTTTATGCAGGCTGTTTTTTGCGCTTGACAAACGGTGCGCGGCTGATATAATAGACGCCGTGTTCTGTAATTGCAAAGAGAAAGAAGAAATGCCCGTGAAAAAGAAAAGAATTCCCTGCGAGCTGACGTATCTGCTGGGCATGATCCTCATGCCGTTTTCAGTGGTTTTGAGCATTAAAGCCGACCTGGGGCTGTCGATGATCGCGGCGCCGAGCTACATCATCAGCGAACGGTTCGCGTTCATCACGACCGGTCAGGTCGAGTGGGCGCTGCAGGCGGTGTTTTTAGCGCTGATGTGCGTGATCATCCGACGGTTCCGCCTGACCTACCTCACCTCGTTTTTGAGCGCTCTGGTCTACGGCGCGCTGATCGACCTGTTCCGCTTTCTGCTCGAACCCCTCGTGCTGCAGACGCTCCCGCTGCGCATCACCTTCTTCATCGCTGGCATGGTGCTCACCAGCCTGTCCGTCGCGCTGCTGTTCAAAAACTATCTCGCGCCCTGCGCTTATGACTATTTCGTACGCGTGGTCGGCGAAGTGAAAAAGCTGGACATGCGCAAATGGAAGATCGCCTACGACGTCGGGATGCTGCTGCTCAGCGTCGCGCTGTCGCTGATCCTGTTCCGAAAGTTGGTGGGTCTGAGCGTCGGCACGGTGGTGCTGGTGATCTGCAACGGCAACATCATTTCGTTTTTCTCCAAATGGCTCGACAAGCATTTTGAATACTATGACGGCTTGCCGCTGCGAAAGTATTTTGACGTCACCTGAACAAATGAAACAGCAGGTTCTCCAAAAAAGAGAGTCTGCTGTTTTTGATTGTTTCGGAAAAATGAGTACTGAAACGGACAGATTAAGAGTATATAAAGATTATTCTAAAAGCTTTACAGTTTTTAGAGGGTGTGGTATAATGGCTCAGTATACAACCGCGCCGCCCGGCTTGACGCCAAAGCGGTTTTTCAAAAGCAAAATTGCGCAAAAGCAGGAAACGATATGATCATTCTCGGAATCGACCCGGGCTACGCCATCGTGGGCTACGGCGTCGTTGACTACACCGCCAATCACTTCACCGTGCTGGATTACGGCGCGGTCACCACAGACGCGAACACGCCGTTTTACCAGCGGCTCGACGAAATCTATGACGGTATGTGCTATCTCATGGAAAAGCACAAGCCCGAGGTGATGGCGATCGAAAAGCTGTTTTTCAACACCAACACCACCACCGCCATCGACGTGGCGCAGGCGCGGGGCGTGATCCTGCTCGCCGCACAGAAACACGGGCTGGCGGTCGGCGAATTCACTCCCCTGCAGGTCAAGCAGAGCATCGTCGGCTACGGGCGCGCGGAAAAGAAACAGGTGCAGGAAATGACGCGGCTGCTGCTCAACCTCAACGCCATTCCCAAGCCGGACGACACCGCCGACGCGCTGGCCATGGCGATCTGCTACGCTCACTCCTCCGGCTCGATGCTCGGTCGGCTCAACAGGCGCTGATCAAATCAACTGAAATGAGGGTTTCACTTGTTCTATTCCGTAACGGGCAACGTCGTATTCACCGATGAAGCCACCGTCGCCGTCGAATGCGGCGGCGTCGCGTTCCGCTGCTTCACCAGCTTCAACACCCTGCGCAAAATCGGCGGCGCCGGTCAAAAGGTGACGCTGTTCACCTATCTGAGCGTGCGCGAGGACGCGCTGGACTTGTTCGGTTTTTATGACAAAGACGAGCTGGACTGCTTCAAACTGCTCATCACCGTTTCGGGCGTCGGCCCGAAGGCGGCGCTGGCGATCCTCTCGCAGCTCACGCCCGACAAGCTGGCGCTCGCCGTGGCGGCGGGCGATACCAAAGCCATCACCGCGGCGCAGGGCGTCGGCCCCAAGATCGCGCAGCGTATCTTTGTGGAACTGAAAGACAAACTAAACGTGTTCTCCGACTCTTCCGCCGGCGGTTCGCTGGACTTCATCGCCCGTTCCGCTGCCTCGAGCAACGCGGCGGAAGCGATCGAGGCGCTGACCGCGCTGGGCTTTTCCAAATCGGAAAGCAGCATCGCCGTCGGCAAGCTCGATCCCGAGGACTCGGTGGACAATCTGATCAAAAAAGCCCTGTCTGCCTTGAGCAGCAAAATGATGTAAGGGAGGCAAATCAATGGACGAGATGGATTATGAAAATCGGATCGTGGCGTCCGGCTACACGCAGGATGATGCGAACGAGCAATCCCTGCGCCCCCAGACCATCAACGAATATATCGGGCAGGAAAAAGTCAAGGAAAACCTGAAAATCTATATCGAAGCCGCCAAGAACCGCGGGGAAACGCTCGACCACTGTCTGCTCTACGGTCCGCCGGGCTTAGGCAAGACCACGCTCGCCGGCATCATTGCCAACGAGATGGGCGTCAATTTCCGCGTGACCTCGGGCCCCGCGATCGAAAAGCCCGGCGATCTGGCGGCGCTGCTGACCAACCTGAACGACGGCGACGTGCTGTTCGTGGATGAGATCCACCGCCTCTCCCGCTCGGTGGAGGAAGTGCTCTACCCCGCCATGGAGGATTACGCGCTGGATATCATCATCGGCAAAGGACCCTCCGCCCGCTCCATCCGGCTCGATCTGCCGCGTTTCACGCTCATCGGCGCGACCACCCGCGCGGGTCAGCTCAGCGCTCCGCTGCGCGACCGTTTCGGCGTGGTGCTGCGGCTGGAGCTCTACACGCCGGAGGAGCTTGCCGCGATCGTGCGCCGCTCCGCGGGTATTCTGGGCACGTCGATCGACGACGAGGGCGCGCTGGAGATCGCCTCGCGCTCCCGCGGCACACCGCGTATCGCCAACCGCCTGCTCAAGCGCGTGCGCGACTTCGCGCAGGTGCTCGGCAAGGGCGTTGTCGATCTGGAAAGCGCGCAGCTCGCGCTGGCAAGGCTGGAGATCGACGAGCTCGGGCTGGACAATATCGACCGCAGCCTGCTGCGCGCCATCATCGAATTCTATCAGGGCGGCCCCGTCGGGCTGGAAACGATCGCCGCCGTGGTCGGCGAAGAAGCCGTGACCATTGAGGACGTTTACGAACCCTATCTGCTACAGCTCGGCTTTCTGGGCAGAACACCGCGCGGCCGCGTGGTGACCCCCGCCGGCTACGAACACCTCGGCATCAAAATGCAGGGGCAACAAAAACTCTTTTGAAAGGTGAATGAAACATGGGAAGATTATTCGGAACAGACGGCGCAAGAGGCGTTGCCAACAGCGAACTGACCTGCGAACTCGCCATGAAGATCGGCCGCGCCGCCGCCATGGTGCTCAGCGATGAGCAGCGCAGCCGTCCCCGTGTGCTCATCGGCATGGACACCCGTATTTCCTCCGACATGCTGGAGGCCTCCATTGCCGCCGGACTCTGCTCCGTCGGCGCGGACGTGCTCACTTTGGGCGTTCTGCCCACCCCCGCCGTCGCTTTTCTGGTGCAGAAATACGGCTATGACGCGGGCATTATGATCTCCGCTTCGCACAACCCCTGTGAATACAACGGCATTAAAATCTTCAAATCCGACGGTTACAAACTGCCGGACGAGATCGAGGAAAAGATCGAATCCATCATTCTGGACGGCACCATCGTGCCCGACGTGAAGATCGGCGGCGAGGTCGGCCGCATCCGCACCTCGGATATGCCGAAATTCGACTATATCGAGCATTTGCTGGAAACGGTCGACGCCGACTTTTCCGGCATGCGCATCGCGCTGGACTGCGCCAACGGTTCCGCCTCCTTCACCGCCCCCGAACTGTTCACCGATCTGGGCGTTGATTTTGAGGTGCTTTCCGCCGTACCCAACGGCATCAACATCAACCGCGGCTGCGGCTCCACCTATATGGAACAGCTGCAGCGGTTCGTGAAAGCCAACCACTTCGACGTCGGCTTTGCGTTCGACGGCGACGCCGACCGTCTGCTCGCCGTGGACGAAAACGGCGAGATCGTGGACGGTGACAAGATCGTCGCCATCGCGGCGGCTTCGCTCAAAAAGAGAGGGCTGCTGAAAAACAACACGGCGGTCGTGACCGTGATGAGCAACCTCGGGTTCCATGAATTCTGCAAAAAGAACGACATCAACGTGGAAGTGACCACCGTCGGCGACCGCTACGTGCTGGAGAACATGCTCAAAAACGATTACTGCATCGGCGGCGAACAGTCCGGCCACGTGATTTTCCACGACTTTGCCACCACGGGCGACGGGCAGCTCACTGCCATTCAGCTGCTGCAGGTGCTCAAGCTCAGCGGCAAAACGCTTTCGGAACTGGCAAGCGAAATCGAGATCTTCCCGCAGACGATGGTCAACGTGCGCGTTTCGCAGATCGGCAAGGTGCGCTACGCCAAAGACGAGGAGATCAAAAAAGCCATCGCCAGCGCGGAAAAGGAGCTGGGCGATCAGGGGCGCGTTCTGGTGCGCGTTTCCGGCACGGAGCCCTTGATCCGCGTCATGGTCGAGGGCAAGGACGAAGAAATGATCCAACGGCTCGCCGACGAGATCGCCGCCGTTGTCAGAGACCGTTTGATTTAAGGACAGAGCATGAGAGTATCGGACAAATGGAAAGATTATGAGCTGCTGGACTGCACCGACGGCGAAAAACTGGAGCGCTGGGGCGACGTGATCCTCATCCGCCCCGACCCGCAGGTGATCTGGAAAACGGGCCGGCAGCATCCACTTTGGAACAGGGCGAACGCCCGCTATAACCGCTCACAGACCGGCGGCGGCAGCTGGCAGGTGTTCGGCGAGCTGCCCGACCGTTGGGAGATCGGCTACGGCGACCTGTGTTTCAACATTAAAACGATGGGCTTCAAGCACACGGGTCTGTTCCCCGAACAGGCGGCGAACTGGGATCTGGTGCGGGAACTCATCCAAAAAGAGAACCGCGAAGTAAAGGTGCTCAACCTCTTCGCCTACACCGGCGGCGCGACCGTCGCTGCGCTGAAAGCGGGCGCTGCCGTGACCCACGTGGACGCGTCCAAGGGCATGACCCAATGGGCGAAGGAAAACGCGGCTTCTTCCGGCGTTGCGGGCGAAGCGGTGCGCTGGCTGGTGGACGACTGCATCAAGTTCGTGCAGCGGGAGATCCGCCGCGGCAACCGCTACGATATCATCATCATGGATCCGCCCTCCTACGGCAGAGGCCCCGGCGGCGAAGTGTGGAAGCTGGAGAACGAAGTATTTGACTTTGTGGCGCTGTGCGAACAGGTTTTGAGCGACAACGCCGTTGCCATGTTCATCAACTCCTACACCACGGGGCTTTCCCCCTCGGTGATGGAATACATTCTCGGCTCCGTCATTCTACCCAAACATGGCGGCAGCGTGAGCGGCAACGAACTGGGGCTGCGCGTGACGCAGACCGGTATGGCGCTGCCCTGCGGCGCGACGGCAATCTGGACAAAGCGGGATTAACTGACCTATGGAAAAGATCATTGAATACAAGGACGTCACCTTTCGGTATGAAGGGGAAGATGAAGCCCATATATTGCCGCTGACGATCAACGGCGTGACGCTGAACCTCGAAAAAGGCAGCTTCGTCGCCGTGCTCGGCCGCAACGGTTCGGGCAAATCCACCCTCGCCAAGCTGACCAACGCCATCCACCTGCCCGAAAGCGGTCAGGTACTGGTGGAAGGGCTGGACACGAGGGACGAAAAGAACACCGATCTCATCCGCCGCAAGGTCGGCATGGTGTTCCAGAACCCCGACAATCAGATCGTAGCGACCATCGTGGAGGACGACGTGGCGTTCGGCCCGGAAAACCTCGGCATTGAACCGAAAGAAATCCGCCGGCGGGTCGACGACGCGCTCAAAGCGGTGGGGATGTATGATTTTCGCCTTGCCGAACCGCACAAGCTCTCCGGCGGGCAGAAGCAGCGCGTCGCCATCGCGGGCATCCTCGCCATGCAGACCGACAGCATCGTGCTCGATGAGCCGACCGCCATGCTCGACCCGATCGGGCGGCGGGAAGTGCTTTCCACCGTGCTGCGCCTGAACCGCGAAAGGGGCATCACCGTGCTGATGATCACGCATTTCATGGAAGAAGCGGCGCAGGCTGAGCGCGTGATCGTGCTTGACAAAGGCAAGGTGTTTTTGGACGGCAGCCCGCGCGACGTGTTCACGCAATCCGAAGCCCTGAAGCGCTGCGGGCTGGACGTGCCGCAGGCGACGGGTCTGGCAAAGGCGCTGGCAGACAGCGGGATCAAGATCAAAACCGACGTGCTGAATGAAGAAGAGTGCATTGACGCGATTCTCACGGCATACAAGGAGTAAGGAATGTCCATCATCCGTTTGGAAAACGTGACGCACAACTACGGCGACGGTACGCCGCTGTGCGTGAGCGCCATCAAAGATATCAACATAGAGATCGAATCGGGCGAGCTGGTCGGCATCATCGGCCACACCGGTTCGGGCAAGTCGACCCTCATCCAGCACCTGAACGGCTTGTTGAGCCCCACAAAGGGTCGGGTATTCATCGAGGGCGAAGATATCTGGCAAAACAAAAAGAATATAAAAAACGTTCGCTTCAAGGTCGGGCTTTGCTTTCAGTATCCCGAATATCAGTTGTTTGAGGAGACCGTTTTCAAAGATATCGCCTTCGGGCCGAAGAACATGAATCTCAGCGAAGATGAGATTAAGCTGCGCGTGCTGGAAGCCGCTGACTTCGTGGGTCTGAGCCGCGATCTGCTGGAAAAATCGCCCTTTGATCTGTCGGGCGGCGAAAAGCGCCGCGCCGCCATCGCCGGCGTGATGGCGATGAAGCCGAAGATCCTTGTGCTGGACGAACCCACCGCCGGTCTCGACCCGCGGGGCAAGGAAAGCATTTTGAATATGATCCTGCGCTACAAAAAAGCCACCGGCGCGACCGTGCTGCTCGTGACGCACAACATGGAGGACGTGGCGCGCATCGCCACGAAGATTCTCGTGATGAACCGCGCGCAGGTGCTGATGTACGACACGGTCAAAAACGTGTTCGCGCACAGCGAGGAACTGGAAAAGATCGGGCTGGCGGTGCCGCAGATCACCCGTATCTGCCGTGAGCTGAAAAAGCGCGGTCTGGCGCTGGACGAGAGCATCTACACCGTGGACGAAGCCTGCGCCGCCCTGCTTCCGCTGCTGCAAAAGGGGGTGCGCTGATGGTACGCGATCTGACGATCGGTCAATACTACCCCGGCGATTCCCTCCTGCACAAAACCGACCCGCGGGTGAAGATCGTGCTGACCCTCGTGTTCATTTTTGTCATTTTCTTCTGCAAGAACTTTTTCTCCTTGGGGCTGATGATCGCCGCGCTGCTCGTCGGCGTCTTTCTGTCCCGCGTGCCGCTGAAAATGATCCTCAAAAGCATGAAAGCCATCACGTTCATTATCATCATCACCGCGCTGCTCAATTTGTTTTACACAACGGGCGGCAACGTGCTGGTCAAGTATAAGTTCATCACCATCACCGATACCGGCGTTTATACGGCGATCTTCGTGGCAGTGCGCATTTTAGCGCTGATTGTCGGCAGTACGCTGCTCACCTACACCACCACGCCCACCATGCTCACCGACGCGATCGAACAATTGCTCAAGCCCCTGAAAGTGTTCCACGTGCCGGTGCATACGCTGGCGATGATGATGACGCTGGCGCTGCGGTTCATTCCGACGCTCATTGAAGAGATCGACAAGATCATGAACGCGCAGAAGGCCAGAGGCGCCGATCTGGAATCGGGCGGATTGCTGCAGCGCGCCAAGGCGCTGGTGCCGATTCTGATCCCGCTGTTCGTGTCCTCTTTCCGCCGCGCCTACGAGCTCGCGTTCGCCATGGAATGTCGCTGCTACACGGGCGGCGAAGGCAGAACCCGCATGAAGCAAATGAAGCTGAAAGGGCTCGACTCGATCCTGATCGTCGGCTGCGCCGTGCTGCTGGGCGGCGTGATCGCGCTGAATCTCTTTTTCAAGACCTACAATCTGGGGTGATCCTTTGCGCAACCTGCTTTTGACAATGCGATACTGCGGCACGAATTACAGCGGCTGGCAGGTGCAGGCCAACGCGCCGACCGTTCAGCAGGCCCTGCAGGACGCCGTGGAAAAACTCTTTCAGGTGCGGGAAAACGTGACCGGCTGCAGCCGCACCGATTCGGGCGTGCACGCCAACATGTACTGCTGCAACATCCGCACCGCCTCTTCCCTGCCGTGCGACACGGTGGTGAAAGGGCTGAACGCCTATCTGCCCGACGATATCGCCGTGCTCGGCTGCGAAAAAGTCGATTATGATTTTCACGCGCGCTATGACTGCAGCGGCAAGGAATATCTCTATCTCATCCGCAACAGCGCCGTGCGCGACCCGTTCCTGATCGACCGCTGCTGGCTGTTCAAGCCGAAGCTGGACGCCGAGCTGATGCACGAGCAGGCGCAGGCGTTTGTCGGCGAACATGATTTTTCCGCCTTTTGCGCCGCCGGCGCCTCCACGGTCAACAATGTTCGCACGGTAAAGGAAATAACGGTCGAACGCCGTGGGGATGAAATCCTCCTGCGCGTCACGGCGGACGGGTTCCTTTACAACATGGTGCGCATCATGGTCGGCACGCTCGTTGACATTTCACTCGGCAAGATCCCGCGCGATACGATCCCGCAGATCATCGCTTCCCGCGACCGGGAACGCGCCGGCGTCACCGCGCCCGCGCAGGGACTCTATCTCAATCGGGTGTTTTACGAAAGGGAAAAGAAATGAGTAAAGACGAAGAAAACAAAACCGTGAATCAGACGCAGGATGACGAAGCCATGCGTCAGCGCATGGAAGAGCGCAAAGCCGCCCGCGCCGAACAGAAAAAAGCGCAGCAGGCTAAAAAAGAGAAGCGCGACGTCGCCAAAAAGAAGCTCGGTCTGGTCGTCACGATCGCCTTGGGCGTGATCGTCATTTTATCGCTGCTGTTTTTGATGGCGCAGTCGCTGGGCAACGTCACCTTTTCGCGCATTTCCGACGGGATCGTTCAGACCTTTTCCAATATGAAGCCCGGCCCCGGCTATCCCCTCTCGGTCGGAAAGAACAACGTGCTGAGGACCGAAGCATACGGCGACAATCTGGTCGTGCTGAAAAACGACCGCGTCGTGCTGCTCAACTCGACCGCGAAGGAACTCATGGCGTATCAGCACACCTTTTCCTCCCCTCGCCTTTCGGTCAGCAGCGGCCGTATTCTGCTGGGCGACAGCAAAACCGGCCGTTACGCCGTGCTCAGCGGCAGCGGTATGCTGTACGAAGGCGATCTGGAAAACGATATTTACTGCTGCGCCGTCGCGAACAACGGCAATTACGCGTTCAGCACAAAATCGACCAAAAGCGCGAGCCTTGTCAGCTTTTACGCCGGTAAGGACAACAAAAAGCTGTTCGATTTCAAGTGCTCGGATGAATACATCATCGGCATTTCCTTTTCTTCCAACGGCAAAAGGGCGGCGCTGATCGGCGTGGGCACGAAAGACGCCGCGGATTATTCCAAGCTCTATATCATCTCCCTGACCGATGAAAAGATCCTCAGCGAATTCACCTATGACGGCATGCGTCTTCACACGGTGTTTTACAGCGATCCTCACACGGTCGTCACCGCCTTCAAAAACGGTTACAGCATCGTGAAAAACGAAAAGACCCGCAAGGACAAACTGCTGGGCGGCGGCAGCATTTCCCATTTTGCCGTTGACAGCGGCGGCAGCTGTGCCCTGGCGGTGAACGGTTACAGCGACGAGGCCGGTTCGACCGTCTGCGCGTTTGACAGCAAGGGCAACGAGCGGTTTTCGGTCGATCTGACCTGCAAGGTCAATTGCTTTGATTTCAGAGACGGCTGCATCGCAGCGGCCGGTTCGGACGGAAAGATCCATCTGATCTCTTCCGCCAATGAGAAATCCAACAAAACCGCCGTTCCGAAGACTGAGGCGGAATCGATCATCGTGATCAAGAAAACCGTCTATTCGCTCGGGAACGGAACCATCGAACGGATCAAGTTCTGACGGTAAGTCGAACAGAAGCGCAAAGGAGGGAGGCAGCATGGACTTAGCCGTTCAATACGGAGCGGACGCCGCTCTGCTCGCTGTGCTGGCGGTCGAAACCCTGCATCACGCCAGAAAGGGCTTTGTGCGAACGGTGCTGACGCTCATTGCCGCGCTCGTCGCCTTCGGGCTCGCGCAGAAGTTCGCCGAACCGCTGGCGTCGTGGAGCTACGACGCGATTCTCAACCCGATCGTCTGCGAAAAACTCGACGAGCACGCTGCCGAACTCGACGACGCGCAAACCGCCACAGAAGTGGTCGCCGAGGTCGCGGAAAGCGTTCCTCACTTTTTGGGCGCGCTGCTTCAAACGATCGACGCCGAGCCGAATGAAGTCAGCCGCCAAATCGCTTCCGCAGGCAGCGAAGAGCCGATGACCTCGGAGCAACTCTCAAACGATCTCGTCAAGCCGGTCGCCATGATCGCGCTGAAAACCGTTTGCGTTCTCATCTGCTTTGCCGTTTTCATGGGCGTCTTTCACGCGATCATCGCCGTGATCGATCATGTGACAAAGCTGCCCGTTCTGCGCACGGCGAACAGATGGCTCGGCGGTGCGCTCGGCTTTTTGAAGGGACTCGTGATCGTCTATCTGCTCGCCATGCTGCTCGGGCTGATCGGGCAGATAACGGAAAAGCCGCAAGTCAAACAGGTCGTCGAGCATTCACGGATCGTAACGACCTGTCAGCAAATCGATTTTAACCATCTATTAGATCAAAACAAAACGGAGTGATGAAAATGGACGTAGTCAAACATTATTTCACAAACTGGAAAACGATCCCGAACCTGTTGTCGTTCCTGCGTATTCTCATGGTGCCGACCTTCGGCGTGCTGTTCTATCACGATCACCTGATCGCCGCCCTGCTCGTTCTGGTGGCGTCCGGCGTGACGGATTTTCTGGACGGCAAGATCGCCAGGCGCTTCAATCAGGTCAGCGAACTGGGCAAGATGCTCGACCCCGTCGCGGATAAGCTGACGATGATCACCATCGCCATCCTCATGTTTTTGGAATTTCATAAATGTGACAGCACTTTGATGAAGGCGTGCAGCTGGATCTTCTTCGTGTTCCTTGCCAAGGAATTCGTCTTCGTCGTGGGCGGCGCCGCCATGATCGCCTTCGGCATCATCCCCGGCGCGGCAGAGATTTACGGCAAGATCGCGACCTTTGTCTTTTACGTCATCATGGTCGTTCTGTTCTTGTTCGGGCCGGAGGTCGGCGTTGTCACGCGCCGTTTTCCCGCCGCCGTTCTGCCGGAATGGGCGTGCATCATTCTGGTTTCCCTCTCCGCCCTGCTGACCATCATCGCGTTTATTTCCTATATGCCCGACACGCACCGTCAGGTGCAGGCGAGATTCTCGCCCGAGGGCAAAGCGGCGCACGCCGCGGCAAAAGCGGAGAAAAAAGCAAAAGCAGCGAAATAATTCACATACACAGGAGCAAACGAAATGAAAAGAGTACTGTGCAGCAAGTGCCATGAAAGGCCTGCTGTGATCTTCATTCAGCGCATTGAAAACGGAAAGACAACGCCCGAGGGGCTTTGCATCCGCTGCGCGATGGAAATGAACGTGGGACCCATCAAGCAGATGATGGAGAACATGGGCATCACCGAAGACGACCTTGACACCATCGACGAGCAGATGAACGCCGCGTTTGACGGCATTGACGAAGGCTCGTTTGAAAACGGCGGCGCGCCCACCTTCCCGTTCATGCAGGGCATGATGGGGAACCATGACGCGCCCGAGGTCGAGGACGGCGAAGAAGCCGGCGTGGAGGAAGAAAAGCCGCGCCGCTTCGGCAAAAAGAAGAAAAACCCCAACGAACAAAAGCGGAAATATCTGAACCTGTACTGCACCGATCTGACTGCCAAAGCCAGAGCGGGCAAGATCGACCGCATCATCGGGCGCGACAATGAGATCTATCGCGCGGTGCAGATTCTGTGCCGCCGCACGAAAAACAACCCCTGCCT
>JAFTEL010000149.1 GCA_017453685.1 Clostridia bacterium | reverse complement strand
TGACCATGCTGGACATGGCCAAGAAAGAGATTCTGCCCGCGGCGCTCGCCTACGCGAATCTGGTCATGAGCAACCTCAAGCTGAAAAAAGAGATCGGGATGGCGATCGCAGGCACCGAGGTGTTCCGCCTCCATCAGCGTTTGAACGACCTGACTGAACAGTTCAGCCGCGATATTGCTTCGCTGGAAGCCACGATGCGCGCGCTGGATCGCAGCGCGGACAGTCTGATCCGCTCGGCGTATTACCGCGATTACATCCTCCCCGCCATGGAAACCTTAAGAGAAACGGCGGACAAGTTAGAGGAAACGGTTGCGGAGGAATACTGGCCGTATCCGACTTACAACGAGTTATTATTCCATGTGAAATAAAAAAGAGCGTCGAGTTCAACTCGGCGCTTTTTATGCCAAACCGCCGCCGAGATATTTCTCGGCGACGATTTTCTTTGTTTATAAGGTTTGAATGGCGGACAGAAGCTCTGTCGGGGATTCGATCATCACAGTCACACCGGCGTTCTTCAGCGTTTCGCGGTCGCGGAAGCCCCACAGGCAGCCCACGCAGGGCAGCCCCGCGTTCTTCGCGGTCAGGGCGTCCACTTCGCTGTCGCCCACGTAAACGGCGTTTTCCCTGTCTGCGCCGAGCAGTTCCAAGGCGTACAGCACGCCGTCCGGCGCGGGTTTTCTCGCGCGGTCATACGTCTGCCCGACCGCGGTTTTGATATGTTCGCCGAACAGCTCCGCCACGAGCGTTTTGGTGAAGGCGTCGCTCTTGTTCGACACCACCGCCATCTTCATCCCGACCTCGCTCAAGGCGCGGAGCATGGCGTCCACCCCCGCATAGGGTGCGGTCTTGTTCTGCATATTGCCGCGGTAGTGCTCCTCATAAATCGCTTTGCACCGCGCGTGATCCTGCTCGGTGTGCGCCTCGGGCAGCGCCTTTTCGATCAGGTAATCCACGCTGTTGCCGACCGCCATGCGAATTTCCTCTTTGGTTCGTTCGGGGCAGCCCATCTGCCGCAGGGCGAAATTGACGCTGTCGGTCAGATCGTCGAGCGTATCAAGCAGAGTGCCGTCCAGATCAAAAATCACGGTGTCGATCATTTTTTCTTCTTTCCGAAAAAGCCTTTTTTGTCGTCATCCACGCTGCCGTTGGGGCCTTTGCCGCCGAATTCCGCGTCAAATTCCCGCAGCAGCTCTTTTTGCCGCGCGTTGACGTTCTTGGGTACGTTGACGATGATGCGCAGCAGCTGATCGCCGCGGCCGCGGCCGTTGAGGCTTTGGATGCCCTTGCCCTTGAGCTTCATCACCGTGCCGGGCTGGGTACCGGCGGGCAGTTCATAGCGCACCTTGCCGTCAAGCGTCGGCACTTCGAGCGTTGCGCCGAGCACCGCCTGCGAAAAGCTGACGTTCACATCGCACCACACGTCGTAACCGTCCCGCTCGAAGAACGGGTGCGGGCGCACCAGAACGGTCACGTGCAGATCGCCGTTCGGGCCGCCGTTCAGACCGCTGTTGCCCTCGTTGCGGATGTTGAGCACCTGGCGGTCGTCAATGCCGGCGGGAACCGTGATCTCAACGCTGACCTTTTTGCTGATCGCGCCTTTGCCGTTGCACTTGCGGCAGGGCGTTTTGATGATCTTGCCCTTGCCGCCGCAGCGCGAACACGCGCGGGAGGTCTGCACCACGCCGAACGGCGTGCGCTGCTGGGTGTTGACCTGCCCTCTGCCGTGACATTCGGGGCAGGTTTCGGGGCTCGTGCCCGCCGCCGCGCCGCTGCCGTGGCACTCGGGGCAGAGCTCCACGCGGTTGAATTCCACCGTGCGCTTGCAGCCCTTCGCCGCTTCTTCAAAGCTGAGCGTCACGCGCGCCTGCGTGTCGCTGCCCCTGCGGGGCGCGTTGGGGTTCGCCTGCCGCCCGCCGCCGAAGCCGCCGAAAAAGCTGCCGAACAGATCGCCCAGATCAAAATCCATGCCGCCGAAACCGCCGCCGAAGCCACCGCCGCCCGCACCGAAGTTCGGGTCGACGCCGGCGTGACCGTATTGGTCATAGCGCGTTTTCTTGTCGGGGTCGGACAGCACCTCGTAGGCTTCGTTCACTTCCTTGAACTTTTCCTCAGCCTGCTTGTCGTCGGGATGAAGGTCGGGGTGATACTGCTTGACCTTCTGCCGGTAGGCTTTTTTGATGTCATCCTCGCTCGCCGTTTTCTCTACGCCGAGCACTTCGTAGTAATCTCGTTTATTCTCTGCCACGGTAGTTCCTCTTTTTCAAGCCTTAACAGGGCAGGTGATTTCACCTGCCCTGTCAGAACAGATTGGTTGCTTATTGATTGTCGTTGGGAACGTCCTCATAGGGCGCTTCGTAATAGCCGTTGGCGTCCGCGCCCGCGTCTGCCGCGCCGTCCGCCTGCTGTGCTTGCTGCGCGGCGGCTGCCGCCGCCTGATAGAGCTTGACGGAAATGTCGTTGACGACCTTGGTCAGTTCTTCCAGACGGGATTTGACGAGGTTCATATCCTCGCCCTTGAGCGCTTCTTCCAGCGCCTCGGCCTTATCGGTGATGCTCTTCTTTTCGTCTTCGGAGAGCTTGTCGCCGTTTTCTTCCACGATCTTCTTGCTGGAATAGACCATCTGATCGGCGTTGTTGCGCGTGTCGATATCCTCACGGCGCTTCTTGTCCTCTTCCGCGAAGCGATTGGCCTCCTGAACAGCCTTTTCGATATCTTCCTTGGACATGTTGGAGGAAGAGGTGATGGAAATGGACTGCTCCTTGTTGGTGCCGAGGTCCTTGGCGGAAACGTGAACGATGCCGTTCTTGTCGATATCGAAGGTCACTTCGATCTGCGGGATGCCTCTGGGGGCGGGCATAATGCCGTCAAGGTGGAAGATGCCGAGGGTCTTGTTATCCTTCGCAAATTCTCTTTCGCCCTGCATGACGTGAATCTCAACGCTCGGCTGATTGTCCGCAGCGGTGGAGAAGATCTGGCTCTTCTTGGTGGGGATGGTGGTGTTGCGGTCGATGATCTTGGTGTTGATGCCGCCCATGGTCTCAATGCTGAGGGACAGCGGAACGACGTCGACGAGCACCATGCCCTTGACTTCGCCGCCGAGCACGCCCGCCTGAAGCGCGGCGCCGACTGCGACACATTCATCGGGGTTGATGCCCTTGAACGGCTCTTTGCCGATGAATTTTTTCACCGCGTCCTGCACGGCGGGGATACGGGAGGAACCGCCGACCATGAGGACCTTGCTGATGTCGCTCACGTTCAGATGGGAATCGGCCATCGCCTGACGGACCGGACCCATGGTGGCTTCGACAAGGTCAGCCGTCATCTCGTTGAATTTAGCGCGGGTGAGGGTGGTTTCGAGGTGCTTCGGACCGGTGGCGTCCGCCGTGATGAAAGGCAGGCTGATGGAGGAAGTGGTCACACCGGAAAGCTCGATCTTGGCTTTTTCGGCGGCTTCCTTCAGGCGCTGCATCGCCATCTTGTCGCCTCTCAGGTCAATGCCCTGTTCGGCCTTGAAGTTGTCGGCGAGCCAGTCGATGATGCGCTGGTCAAAATCGTCGCCGCCCAGGTGGTTGTTGCCCGCCGTGGCGAGAACCTGCTGGATGCCGTCGCCCATTTCGATGATGGAAACGTCGAACGTGCCGCCGCCGAGGTCGTAGACCATGACGTTCTGATCTTCTTCTTTATCAATGCCGTAGGCAAGCGCCGCCGCTGTGGGCTCGTTGATGATGCGCTTGACTTCCATGCCGGCGATCTTGCCGGCGTCTTTGGTCGCCTGACGCTGGGAGTCGGTGAAGTAAGCGGGCACGGTGATGACCGCTTCCGTGACCTTATCGCCCAGATAGGCTTCCGCATCGGTCTTCAGTTTTTGCAGGATCATTGCGGAAATTTCCTGCGGGGTGTAGCGCTTGTCGTCGATCTTCACGCCGTAGTCGCTGCCCATCTGCCTTTTGATGGAGGAAATGGTGCGCTCGGGGTTGGTGATCGCCTGACGCTTTGCCACCTGACCGACCATTCTTTCGCCGTTCTTGCTGAACGCGACGACGGACGGGGTGGTTCTCATGCCTTCTGCGTTGGCGATGACGACGGGCTCGCCGCCTTCGATGACCGCCACGCAGGAATTGGTCGTACCTAAGTCAATACCGATTGTCTTTGCCATGATGATTTATCTCCTTTTTGTTTTTTCAAAATTGATTTAGTTTGCCACTTGAACGGTCGCGCAGCGAATGATGCGGTCGCCGCACTTATAACCTTTGGAAAAGACCTGCGCCACAACGCTTTCGCCGAAGTCTTCGCTTTCAATGTGCATCACGGCGTTGTGCAGGCTCGGGTCAAACGCGTCGCCCACCTCGCCGAACGGCTCGGCGCCCAGTTTTTTGAGGATGTCGCCGAACTGCGCGAAGATCATTTCGACGCCCTTTTTGTAGGAGTCAAAGTCGGCGGTCGCATTGGAGGCGGCGCGCTCAAAATTGTCGATCACCGTCAAGAATTCGCCGATGATGGCAGCCGTGATGTCGCCGTTGAGGGCGTCCTTTTCGCGCTGGGTGCGCTTGCGGTAGTTCGCGTATTCCGCCGCCAGATAGAGGTATTTGTCTTTTTCTTCCTCCAGCTGCTGTTCCAGCTCGGCGACTTTATCCGCTTTCTTTTTGCTCTTCTTCGGTTCCTTCTTTTCTTCCTTTACTTCTTCCTTTTCTTCCTGTTCGGTGGATTGCTTCTTTTCTTCTTCCGCCATTTTTATGATGTCCTTTCTCTTCAATCTTCCAGCGTTTCGCTGAGGATTTTTCCGACAACGCCGGAGATGAACTGCATATAGGGAATGAGCTTGGCGTAATTCAGCCGCGTGGGGCCGATGATGCCCAGCGCGCCGCTGCGGGAGCCGTTGACGTTGTAGCGGGAAACGATCACGCTGGAATTGCTCAGCTGCTTGTATTCGTTCTCCGTGCCGATCTTGACGTTCAGCCCGTCTTTTTCGCCGGCGGAGAGCAGCTTGGAGAGCGGTTCGCCCTTGCGCAGCAGCTCCATGATATCCGGCACGCTGCCGCTGAGCTCACGGTGGTTGAACAGGTTGGACTGCCCTTCCAGCAGCACGTCGGATTTGAGCGCCTCGTTCGCCAGATCGGCCAGCGCCACGAAGTAGGGCGACATTTCCAGCGCGTATTCGCCCAGCGATGCGACGAGCGTCTGCAGCATCACCGTGCCGATCTCTTCCAGCGGTTTGCCGAGGAAGTGCGCGGCGCACACGGCATAGAAGCGCTCCACCGTCTGCTGCGTGATCGGCATATCGCCGCGGCAAGCCTTGCTTTTGAGCGTACCCGCGGAGGTGAGCAGCACGACCATCGCCGTTCGGTTGCTGACCGGAACGAACTCCGCGCGGCGCACGCACGCCTGTTCGCCCGCGGGCAGCGTAGTAATGGCGGCGCAGTTCGTCAGCCTGGCGATGACTTCGCCCGCCTTTTCGAGCAGCTGCTCGGGGTCGCCGCGGCCGGAGGCAACGCTCTTTTCGATGCTCTCGCTCTCATCCTTGTTCATTTCGAGCTTGTTCATGAGCTTGTCGATATAATAACGATAGCCCAAAGTCGAGGGAACGCGGCCGGCGGAGGTGTGCGGCTGTTCGAGATAGCCCATTTCGACCAGATCCGCCATTTCGTTGCGGATGGTCGCGGAGGAAACGCGGAAATCGAGTTCGCCCATCAAGGTCTTGGAGCCGACCGGCTCGCCGGTTCGGATAAAGCTCTCGACGACCGCCGCCAGTATTTTTTCTTTTCTCGGGGTCATATCCATGGCGATCCCTCCTTTCCTGTTCTTCTCAGTGCGAAAATTAGCACTCGTTAGCTTGGAGTGCTAACTTTGTCACTATCATATAACCTATTGACCGATTTGTCAATAGGTTATATTGTTAAGAATTTCTAACGAATTGATTTTCAGCGGGCGACGTAGCCTTCCTGTTCGGTGAGCTGCCTGCCCTGTTCGGAACAGATCCAGTTATAAAGAATGCGCGCGGGCGCGTCCTCGGGGGTATTCTTCGGAATGACCACATAGAAATCGTTCACGAACGGGTATTTGCCGGAAGCGATGGTGTCGTTTGTGGGCGCAACGCCGTCCACCGCCAGAATCTTCGCGGTGTTGAGCTTTTCGCCCTCCATGTTGGTCAGGTAGTAATAAACCGTGTAGCCCAGCGCGTCGGCGGAGTTTTCATAATCCGCCACCGCTTCGAGCAGCCCGATCATGGAACCGATCTGCTGATCCTTGGCGGGTGCGATCAGGTCGTCGCCGAGGTTGATGATCTTGTCGAACAGGGTCTGGCTGCCGCTGTCCTTATTGCGCTGATAGGGAATGATGGCGGAATCCGCGCCGCCGACCTCGCTCCACTTCGTGATCTTGCCGGTGTAAATATCCTTGATCTGCTGCGTCGTGAGCGATTCGACCTTGTTTTCCTTGGAGCAGATGAACACGAGCGCGTCGGCGCCGACCGCCGTCATCTCCCACTCGAAGCCCTTTTCCTTGGCGTAGGCGAGCGCCTGTTCCGAGGGCTCATACGCCAGCAGGATATCAAATTTGCCGTCAACCAGCGCGTTGTAGTTGTCGGTGGTGGAGCCGGTGAAGGAGATCATGCCGTCCGCCTCTTCGCGCGAAATGCTCAGCACGCTCGCCGTGACCGCCTGCCCCAGAGGCTTCGCCGCCAGCGAGCCGCCCATCTTGGGATAGTTTTCCGTGGTGAAGGTGAAGTTGCCGGTCGGCAGTGCCGTGACGGTCTCTTCCGGTTTGGTGGTGGTTTCCGTTTCGGTCTTGCCGCCGGAGCACGCCGCAAAGGAGAGCAGCAGAACGGCCGCCAGCGTGAGAGCCAATAAGCATTTGAACGTTTTCATACATTACCTCCGTTGTATTCGTAGTTTGAGTTATATATTAATGTTTTATTACATTAATCCACATAAGAGTAGGGCATGTTCAGCAGCACCCTGCCGTCGGGATCGGTCACGGTGGACATGTTGTCTCTGAGTACGAGATAGTATTCTTTGTCACCCACCTCAAAAGAAACGGCGTAATCGCAGCGGTCGGCCACGACCTTGCCGGTCGTGACATCCATGACGAAATACGGCTGCTCCGGGTCCTTTCCTTCCGCCCACCGATAAAACGCCATGTAACGCTGCGATGCGCTTCCCATGCCGCCACCGTACTGGAACATTTCATACGTGCCGTCAAAAAACGTGTAAGAGAACACTTCTTCCAGCGTTTCGGCGTCGATTGCGTGCGAAATCTTCTTTTTGCTGTTGCCGGTGATGATCTCAAACAGTCCCTTTTTCAAAAAGCCGCTGAAGCGCTCCGCATCGGCGAAGGTCTTTTTCACCGTGCCGTCGCGGGTGAACAGGCAGCCGTTGCCGTCGGTGTCAATGCCGAAGAACCAGCCCGTGCCTTCCACCGTCTGGATCTCGGTCAGATCTCTGCCCTTTATCGTGATCGGCTTATCGTCGACCAGCGTGTAATAGTCCGTTTTGTCATCGGATCTGAATGAGTAGATTATCTCTCCGTCGAAATACTCAAAAAAGCGGGAATCGGCTTCTTCGCTGCTCATGCGGGCGATCGGTTTCAGCTTTTCATCGCAGATCACCGCGCGGCTGCCGTCATCATAGTAAAAGTATTTGTCGCCGTACACCTCGGCCCGTTTGTATTTCGGTTCGAGCAGCCAGCTGCCGTCCCGCTTGAGGACGCCGTAGGAATACTCGGTGTCGTATTCGTTCAGGCTGAACGTCTTTTTCTTTTCGGACATGGCGGAAAAATAATGATAATTCCCGCCGTACAGATAGACCTGCGCCTTCACTTGTGCGACCGTTTTGCCGTCTTTGTCCAGCAGCGTCGCCACGGCGCCCTCGCCGCTCTGTTTGGTGTTCATCACGAACAGACCGGTGTCAAACGTGCCCTCAAACAGTTCGATGTTCTTTTGGCTGAACAGCTTTTTGCCGTTGTAGTCGTACACGTCGGCGGTGCCGGTGTCATAGTTGAACAGGGCGATGCGCTGATCCTTTTCGGAAGAATACGTCCACAGGCCTTCTTCATATTGGCAGTCCGTTTCGATGACCCACTTGCCGCTGAAGGGCAGGATCGTTTTGTGATAGCTCTCCTTGCCGTCCTTCATGCCGGATCGGCTCAAAAAGATCAGGCCGTTATCGGTGTAAGCGTAGTCGTAGACCGCGTCGGTGATCACCGCGCCGTCCGCCGTCATCAAACCATATCGCGGGTATTTGCCGTCAAAGTCCGTTTCCCCTTCGGTATACGCGCTCTTATAGGTGCGGTAATCGCCGATATACGGCACCACCGTGCCGTATTGGTCGGACGGCTGGAACGAATCCACGTAATCCTCCGTCATGCGCTTGTAGACGGTGCCGTCGTAATACGACCCGATCTTCGGCAGAGCGGAAAGCCGGAAGAACGGCTTTTCGTCCTGCGGCGCGGACGTCTCTTCCGCCGCGCTCGTCGGCTCGGGCTGCGTCTCGGTCTCATCCGGCTGCGCATGGGGAAAAGAGCAGGAGCAGAAAACGGAGAGGATCATCAAACTCATCAAAAGGAGCGCCAATGCTTTTTTCACATGCAAACCTCCCTTGTTTTTTTCCATCATAGCAAGAATAATAACGGCTTTCAACAGTTTTAACAACATTGTAATTAACAATTGATTTTTTCGTCAAGCCTGTTATAATCAAATCGGAAAAGGGGGTGCCGATTTGAACCGGGAGAAAATGCAGTCGTTCAGCGACAAGCTGCACGATTCCTTTTTTCTGCGCAGTGAAAGCGAAGCAAAAGCCGCGCTGTTCGGTCAGCCGGGCGCCCTGCTGCCGCAAAGAAGGCTGCGCGCGTGGAAAGCTCTCGCGCTGATCAGCTATCTCGTAATGCTCGCCATGCAGCTCTACGCGATTTTTTCGTTCAAGGGCAGCGGCCACCTCATCAACGACGCGTGGCGCTACGTGCGGGACGCCATGGAGTGCCACAACGCGGGCGTCTGGTATCCGATGGCGGAGGACTTCAAGGTCGTCGGCGGGCTGGCGGGCACCGGCTGGGTCAACCTGATGGTGCTGCTGTTCCACTTCACCACCGACCTGAAGATCGTCTATTTCGCCAATCTGCTGTTCGTGCAGGTCATTTTGTTCTGCACGCTGTATCTCGCCCGAAAAATCACCGGCAGCGACACGATCCGCTACCCGACGACCGTTCTCTTCTGCCTGTTCGGCACCTTCTGGAGCGAGGTCTGCGTGGCGCGCACCGAAATTTTCTTCACCGCGCTCGCCTTTGCCGCGCTGGCGCTGGCGTTTCACCGAACGCGGTGGAGCGTGATCGCGTCGGGCTTCCTGCTCTGCTACGCCAACTGGGTGCGGCCGTTGGGCGTTTCGTTCTTCGTCGCCATCCTCTGGCTGTTCCTGATGCTGCGCAGCCGCCCGCTGGTCTGCGTGCGCTTTATCGCGGCGTTTTGCGCGGGCGTGATGCTGCTCTCCTTCTGGAACTATTATCACGGCGGCGTTTTCAGCTATCAGCCGAGCGTGGGCTCCGGCAATTTTCTCATGGGCTGCAACGAGGACGCGGACGGCTCTTTCGACAAAACCGTTTTCAACGAGGGCAAGGCCGGCTATATCCCGCCCGAACAGCTCGAAGCCATGAGTGTGGACGAGATCAATAAAGTTTATTCCGACGCCGCTATTCAATGGATCAAAGAGAATCCCCGCAAATTCCTGCTTCTCATGCCCAAAAAGCTCCTGCTGATGTATGTCACCGAAACCTATTCCGGCGAAATATGGTTCGATAACGAGATACAGACCTCCGGCAGGGACTATATCGTTTCTCTCGTTTCCATTCTCAGAGGGCAGGGCGACCGCCCGCTGGAACACGGCGACGTCATCATGATGTATACCCAAGGCTTTTATATGCTCGTCTTTTTGCTGTTCCTCATCGGCGTGATGTGGTCGATGAAAAAGGGCTACTGGCGCTCGATGTCCTTCCTCTACGGCATCGTGCTCATCGCCACCGCCGTTTGCATGATCACCGTCGGCGCCGCGCGGTATCACTTCCCCTATCTGCCCATTCTGTTCATCACCGCCGCCGCGTTTCTGGATTCCGCATGGCTGCGAAAGCCGAAAAAAGGATAAAGCTCGTCAAAAAAGGAACCGATCTGACAATCGGTTCCCTTTTTATTCTTCATCCTGATATAAGCTGATCTTGGTTTCGGCGGAGGGGATATTGCTCGCCAGAAAGATCGGCGCAAACCGTTCATGCTGGCTCATGGCAAAATAATCGTCGTCGCTGAAAATGATGTGATCCGTCACCCGAATGTTGATGGCGCGGAAGGTCTGGATGAGCGTCTGCGTCGTGGTCAGGTCGGCGCGCGAGGGATTGGGCAGACCGCCCGGATGATTGTGGGCGAGGATGACGCTTTCGGCGTTGTTCCGCAGCGCCACCTGCGCGGCCTTTCGCACGTCGAGCTGGGCGAGCTTCAGCGACCCGTCGGACAAAAAGGAAAAGTTGTTCACGCGCCCCGATATATCCAGACACAGCATCCCGATATGCTCCGTCGTCAAGCCGAAAAAGCGGGGACGCAACACGTTCACCACCGCTTCGACCGAATCCATGACGGTGACCTTTGACGCCTTGTCCGCCGCATATTTGCGGAACATTTCCGGCACCAGATTCAACAGCGTTGCCGCGACGTCGCCGATGCCCTCCACCGCGACGAGTTCTTCATAAGGCGCTTCCAGCACAGCCGAGAGCGAACCGAACCGATCCATCAGCCGATGCGCCGTGGCGTTGGTGTCGCTGCGCGGGCAGGCATAAAACAGCAGCAGTTCCAGAACCTCATGGGAGGAAAAGCCGTTGAGACCGTTTTGCCTGAATTTTTCTCTCACCCGTTCTCTGTGACCTTCGTGCATGGACAAGACCCTTTCGTTACAGGATATTCACCGTAAAGCCGTCAAGATAGCTGCCGGTGGAATCGCGGAACGTGCTCATCAGCGAGTTCGCGCTGAACAGGCGCATCTGATCGACGGGGATCTGCGCCGAATCCGGAATATAGAGGGTAATGACCATGTTGTTGTTTTCTTTCGCCAAATGGACCATGCCGGTGTAGTACTCATCCCTCGAAACGCGGCAGTTTCCGTTTTCAATGTTATAAGTCAGGCTCTTGTTGTAGAGCTTCCGATCGATCTTATAGGTCATGCCCACCGTCATCACGCCGTTGGAGCAAACGTCATACGTGCCGTCGATCACGACGCGCACACCGATGTATTTCTCGCCGTCGGAAATGCCTTCGCCGCGGTATTTGGCGCCGACCGAAGACGGATTGGTCACGTGGACCGTCGACTTGGCGATCTTGGTCACCGGCTCGCCGTTCGGCTTGGTGACGATGTTGCCGTGCCCGTCCTGCATGGTCAACGGCGGTGCCTCGGTCGTGCGGGTCACTTCATTGGCCTCGGTCACGATGTTGCCCTCTTCGTCGCGCACCAGTTCACCGGCCGCGTTCGTCATCAGCAGATATTGATAATCGAGATAGTAGCCCTGCACCTGCGTGACGGGCTGACCGTACACGTCGGTCACCAGTTCGCCCTTCCAGTTGGTGACCGCCACAAAGTAGGTCTCCGGCACGGGCTCGGTCTTGGGCTCGGTGGTGGGCTGCGTCACTTCCTCGGGCTGCTCCTCCGCCACTTCCTGCCAGCCGTATTCCCACAAAAACTTGGCGTCGACGACCTGAATCAGCGGCGAATCGTTGGGGATGGTCTCATCCTCATATTCGACGCCCTGCCCGAGCTGATCCAGCTTGGCTTCGTTGGGCTTGACGGCAAACAGGCTGCGATCGGTGAGCAGAACAAACGAAAAGACCAGCGCCACTGCCAGAAACAGCAGCGCGAACACGGTCGTTACGATTCTTTTAGCATTTCTCGGCATGAAACACGCCCGCGAACACCTGCGGCGCACCTGAGCCGACCGTGAAAAGCGATGCGCTGCGAACGGTGTTTTTTCCTTTCTGCGGTGATAAAAAACGGTCGGTGAAAAAATACACTTTATTGTATCACGTTCCGCTGATAATTACAAGAATTTGTGTGAAAACGCGATTGAAAATGAAAGAAAAATAGCGGAAAATCTTGTATTCGGGTCAACTTGTGGTATATAATGACCGCAGAGGTGATTCACTTTGGCTTTCAAACGGATGATGGATCTTCACGTCCATACAGATAACTCCTTTGACGGGCATCATTCCGCCATGTTTTTGTGCGAGCAGGCGGTTCATAAAGGGCTGCGCGCCATCGCCTTCACCGACCATATGGACATTGACCTGTATGAACAGCAGGATTTGGGCGAGCGGCAGCTTCAATCCTTTTTCGAGGTGACCAAGGCGCGTTCCGCCTTTCAGGGCAAGCTGCTCGTCCTCACCGGCATCGAGCTGGGACAGGGCACGTTTGATATGCCGCTGAGTGAAAAATCCGTGCAGCGGTTCGATTACGATTTTGTCATCGGCTCCATGCACGAGCTGCGGGATTCCACGGATTACAGCCAATTAAAATATGACGAATACACCACGGACGAGCTCAATCAGCTCTTCGAGCAATACACGCAGGAACTCTATCAGCTCGCCCTTTGGGGGCATTTCGACACGCTGGCGCACATCACCTATCCCCTGCGCTATTTGTGCGGCGCCTACAAAATTCCCTATGATTTTTCCCGCTTTGATGATACCATTGACGAGGTGTTCAAAACGCTGATCGTCAAAGGCAAGGCGCTGGAGATCAACACCTCGGGCTTAAGGCAGAACCTGAAC
This sequence comes from Clostridia bacterium, assembly GCA_017453685.1. GTDB lineage: Bacteria > Bacillota > Clostridia > Oscillospirales > Acutalibacteraceae > UBA8612. The sequence goes on along the minus strand of JAFTEL010000149.1, from coordinate 4,906 downwards.
GAGACCATGCCGGGCGAGCGCTACGTCCGGCGGTTCCGCGAGCTGGGCGGTGAATTCGTCACCATCGGCTCCGACGCGCACTTTGCCGCCGACGTCGGCGCAGGCATCCAGCAGGGGCTCGAACTCGCGCAGCGCTGCGGGTTCCGCTACACCACGTTTTTCCAGAAACGGGAACCGATGCCGGTTCCGATCGAAAAATAAACCGAACCGTCTTTGACACTCACGGAAAGGAGCTGCGGCAGCCGTATGATCCGAATCGAAGCGCCCGCCAAGATCAACCTTTTGCTCGATATCATCAAGCGTTTACCCAACGGTTACCACGTTTTGTTCATGGTCATGCAGGCGGTCAGCCTTTACGACACCATCGAGGTCGAAAAGGCGGAAAGCGGCATCACGCTCACCTGCTCGGAGCCGTCGCTGCCGACCGATGAAAAGAATTTAGCCTACCGCGCGGCGCAGGCGTTCTTTGACGCCACCGGTATTCAGAGCGGCTGCTCCGTCGCTGTCACCAAGCGCATCCCCCTGCAAGCGGGCTTAGCCGGCGGCAGCACCGACGCCGCGGGCGTGCTGCGCGCGCTCAACCTTTTGTTTGACACGGGGCTGACCACCGAGGAGCTTTGCCGTATCGGCGTCAAGCTGGGCGCGGACGTGCCGTTTTGCCTGCACGGCGGCACCATGCTCGCGCAGGACATCGGGCAAGTTCTCGCTCCCCTGCCCAGGCTGAAGGACTGCTTCATCGTGCTCGCCAAGCCGACGCAGGGCATTTCCACCGCCGAAGCCTACGCCGCTTTTGACGAGAGCACGAACGTCCGCCACCCCGACAACTGGGGCATGCTCCACGCGCTGGCGACCGAGGATTTTGCGGGCGTCGTGAGCCGCACGCAAAACGTATTCGAGCAGTTCATCGAAGTGCCCGAACGCATCACCATCAAATCCGTCATGCGCCGCCACGGCAGCCTTTGCTGCTGCATGAGCGGCAGCGGCCCGACCGTGTTCGGCATCTTCGACAAAGAAGCGAAAGCGGCTGCCTGCGCGGACGAACTGAAAAAGAGCTTTGACCAGGTTTATCTGACCCATCCGGTTTGATCCATTCGATATAAGGAGGCAGCCACGTGGAAAAAACAGAAGAACGAACCTTAACGACCAACAAGATCGGCATCAAAGAAGGGCTCGGCTACATGGCGGGCGACGCGGGCAATCTGTTCGTGCTCACCTATGTTTCCTCTTTCCTGAAAATCTTCTACACCGACGTGCTGAAGATCCCCATGGAAAAAGCCGCCCGCGTGTTTTTGTTCCCCCGCTTGTGGGACGCGATCAACGACCCGATCTGGGGCGCGCTCGTGGCGAGATGGCCGGCGAGAAAGGACGGCAAGTTCCGCCCCTACATCAAATGGCTCGCCGTTCCGCTGAGCCTGAGCCAGATCATCTGCTTTTTTGACGTCGGCAAATTCACGCAGAAGGAAACGCTCCTGCTGCTGTTCGCCTACGTCACCTACGTCGCCTTCGGCATGCTCTACACGGGCGTCAACGTGCCCTTTGGCTCGCTGGCTTCGCGCATCACCGACGACCCCGACGGGCGCACTCTGCTTTCTACCTTCCGCACCATCGGCGGCGGCATCGGCGGCGCAGCGCCGCTGCTCATCGCGCCCCTGCTGATCTACACCAAGGTATCCGACGGCGAGGGCGGTACCTACAACGTCGCCAACGGCAAGGGTATGTTCCTGTTTGCTCTGGTCATGGGCGGCTGCTCCATTTTGTTCTACTTCCTGTGCTACGCCAACACCAAGGAGCGCGTTCACGCCGACGAGACCGTTAAGACCGACATGAAGGGTACCTACCGCGCCATGCTCAAAAGCAAGCCCTTCATCATTTTAGCGCTGACGGGTATCCTCATCAGCGGCCAGCTCCAGTTCGCCTCCCTGAACCAATACCTCTATAAAAACTATTTCTGCAACACCAACCTGTCCATCCTCGGCACCATTGCGCAGTACGCCCCGATGGTGGTCATGATCCCGATCACGCCCATGCTCGTGCGCCGCTTCGGCAAGAAGGAGCTTTCCGCCACGGGCGCGGCGCTGTCGGCCGCCGCCGCCATCCTCACGGCGGTGCTGCGTCCCGCCCCGACCAACGCCGGTCTTTACATCTTCCTGCTGTTCGTCATCGGCTTCGGCTACTCGTTCGTTTCCATCACCAACTGGGCGGTGGTCACGGACGTGATCGACTTCCAGCAATACACCACCGGCGAACACGCCGAAAGCGCGATCTACGCCGTCTACACCTTTTGCCGCAAGCTCGGGCAGACAGCGGCGGATTACGGCGGCATGAAGCTGCTCGCCAAGGTCGGCTACAAAAAAGCCATGGCGAACGCCGGCTTCGTCGCGGGCGTGAGCGAAGGGATCTTAACCGTCTGCACCACGATCCCCGCCATCACCTACTCGCTCATCTTCCTGCTGTACGTGCTCTTCCCGCTGACCAAAAAGCGCATGGCGCCGGTCTACGAAGCAGTCCACAAACAAAACGCGGAACAATAAAAAGCCAACTGTATGTTGAACGGGATCGACGAAACCGCCGATCCCGTTTTTGTTATTCTGTCAGTTGCTTCACAAGGCAGACGCCTTCGCAGACGACGAGAGCGATCGTCGCCGCGCAGATCGCCTTTCTGGTGAACTCCAGCACCTGCACGGTTTTGCTTAGGCGTGAAAACCATTTGATATCCCGAAAAACTCGATCCATGATCGTTCCATGATGCGGGCTTCACTGCCCGCATTTCCTTTCTGATTATTTGACTTGCGTTTTCAGCACGACTCCATGCGCAATGCAGGGAATGCTTTCGCCCTGCCGCGCGGAAACCGCGCTGAGCAGCGCGCCCGTGCCCACGAACAGCACGCGTTTCAGTTCGCCATGCCGCAGGCGGCGCACGATATTGGTGCAGACCACCGCACCGCTGCACCCGCAGCCCGAACCGCCGGAATTGACGTCCTGCCGATCCAGATCAAACAGCATAATCCCGCAATCGGCGTGCTGACGGTGAATATCAACGCCGTGTTCCTGCTTCAGCAGTTCAAGCAGCAGTTTGGAACCGACCACGCCCAGATCGCCCGTCAGGATCAGATCAAAGTCATCGGGGCTTTCGCCCGTTTGCGTCAGGCGGTCGGCGATGGTTCCCGCGGCGGCGGGCGCCATGGCGGCGCCCATGTTGTTGGCGTCGGTCACGCCGTAATCCGTGATGCGCCCGAAGGTCACGCTTTCCACGTCAACGCCCTCCCGCCCCGTTTCCAGCACGGCGGCGCCCGCGGCGGTTGCCGTCCACTGTGCCTGCGGCGGCCGCTGCCCGCCGTATTCCAGCGGCAGACGGAACTGTTTTTCCGCCGAGCAGAAATGCGACGAGGTCGAAGCCACCGCGCAGCCCGCCGCGCCGCTGTCCACCAGCACAGCCGCCATCGCCAGCGAGAGCGCCATGGTCGAGCACGCCCCGTAGAGCCCCGCGAACGGGATGCCGAAATCCATCACGCCGAAGGTCGTGCCGATGCACTGATTGAGCAGATCGCCCGCCAGCAGCAGATCGACATCGTCCTTTCGCTTCTGCGCTTTGTGCAGCGCGAGCTCAACGGCGCTGCGATGAATGGCGCTCTCGGCCTTTTCCCAACTGTCCTTGCCCAGATGCGCGTCGTCAAACACTTTGTCAAACTCTTTGCCGAGCGGTCCTTCGCCCTCTTTTTTGCCGACGACGCCCGCGCTCGCGGAGATCACCGGATGATTGGTCAGCCAAAGGGTCTGTCTGCCCTGTCGCTGCGGCATTTCGTTCAGCCCCCCATCACGATCAGATAATGGATCACGCCGTAAACGGCGGCGGCCGCCGTGCCGTAGACGATAACGGGACCCGCGATGGAAAACATCTGCGCCGCCGTGCCGAGGACGTGTCCCTCGCTTTTGAATTCCATGGCGGGCGACACCACGGCGTTGGCAAAGCCCGTGATGGGCACGATGGTGCCCGCGCCGGCGTGGCGCGCGAGCTTGTCAAACACGCCGAAGCCCGTGAGCACCGCCGTGAGCACGATGAGCGAGAGCGACGTCAATGTGCCGGCGGTCTCTTCGGAAGCGCCCCACAGGAGATACGCCTCCTTCAGCGCCTGCCCGAGGGTGCAGATCAGCCCGCCGATCAAAAACGCCTTGAGCACGTTTTTGCCCTTGGGCGACGGCGGAACCGCCGTTTTGACGAGCGCTTGGTATTCTTCGTTTGTCATCGATTTCCTCTCCTTTGCCTTTATTTTCAGCAAAAGAAGGGCGATTATACGCGCGTAAAAGAAAAAAAGCGCTCGAGGGGCGCTTGAGTTGTTTGAATAAAAGACTTTCATGAAGCGCCGCTGCGCGGCATGTTGCTTCGGCTGCCGCCGAAATGATGCTGCTCCCGCGGGTCGCAATGATGCGATGTTTGCCATCATGTGCCGAAGGCACACATCATTAGCGAAGCGGCATCATTGCCGAAGGCAACATCATTTGCCCGACAGGGCAAACATCATTGAAAAAACCTCGTCTTTCGACGAGGTTTTTTCTTGTCTATGGAGTACGAAAAAGATGGATTTTCGTTTTTTATAGATGGATTCGAACTCTCGCAACAGGCTTTGTTATTACCCAAACATTAATAAAACATTCGGTAAATAATTGAGTTGCTTCCTAGGGAACCGCTGATTAAATCGCTACAACAGAGCGGCAATGTTCGCATTCAGAAATATACGTTCACGGCAACCGGGTAACAAGCGTAAATTATGTCCGTGATCCGTCTCATCGTGCCTCAATTCCCTGTATTTACCCCCAAAAGGGTATAGTTATCCCATGGAAGGAACAGAATGTTTTTTTGCCTCGGCATACATCAACAGATTCGCGCAGGCAAACAGCATGTTCAGTT
>JAFTEL010000148.1 GCA_017453685.1 Clostridia bacterium | reverse complement strand
CATGACAAAGCGCCTCGATGCGCTCCAGCCCCGGGCGGATGCCGAAACGGTCGAGGGAATGAATGAATTGTAAAGCCTGCGGATAGTTCAAGAGAGTTTCTCCTTATCACAAAACAGGATCAAAAAGCTGTTGCTGTTTCATTCTTAAAACTGAAAGTTATCGGGTTTAACCTTTTGAAACAAAGTGCTTAACCGAATCATTCAGGTTGCATATTTCCCTTTTCAAAAACGCGGGATATATCACGACGTTTGAAAGTTTTTCAACAGGTATCCATCCAATAACCACGTTACAATTATCTTTCTGAGAAACAAATTCTCCTTTATCGGGAATATCCTGATCCTTGCATAATTCAACCAAAAAATAAAAAGCGATATTATGGGCTTGCTTTCCGTTCCATTCCCAAAAACACTCCTCGCTCCATAACAGACGGTTACATTTAATATCAACGTTGATTTCTTCTGATATTTCACGAATCAAACCATCTTCCAAAGTTTCGCCTATTCTTATATGACCGCCCGGCAAAGCATATTCATTACCATTAATATCTCTTTGGACCAGTATTTTATTATCCTTAACTAAAACAGCGACTGTTCTCAAGCCGCATAAATATTTGTCAGTTTCAAACAACCAATCTTTATCCATGATTATTTCTCCTCATCAATCCTGATTGGCGAACTATCGCCTTGCGGCGATTCGATATATTGCCCCGTGGGCAATTCAATATACGCTCGCTTCGTTCGCGTTCGATATGATATAAATTCCTTTCTTGCCCCGCAGGGCATATCGCGTGCGAAGCGCATATCGAATCCCGAAGGGATATATCGAAAATTCCGCAGGAATTTATATCGCTTCGGAATTTGTCTGCGACAAATTACGAATATATCACCGGATTTTTCTCAAAAAGGCAGGGAAAAACGCCCTGCCTTTCGCTGTCATTTCTTAAATTGCTTTTTCATGCGCAGTTCCTTGGAAAGGATGGTCTTGCGCAGGCGCAGGGATTTGGGCGTGACCTCGAGCAGCTCGTCATCCTTGATGAATTCCATGCACTGCTCCAGACTCAGCACCGAGGGCGGCACCAGCCGCAGCGCGTCGTCGCTGCCGGCGGCGCGGGTGTTGGTGAGCTGTTTCTTTTTGCAGACGTTGCACACGATGTCTTCATTCTTGGCACATTCGCCCACGATCATACCCTCATAGACCGGCACGCCCGGCCCGATGAACAGGCGGCCTCTTTCCTGCGTGTTGAACAGGCCGTAGCCGGTGGATTCGCCGGTTTCATGCACGACGATCGAGCCGCGCTCGCGGGTCTGGATGTCGCCGGTGAAGGGCTCGTAGCCGGAAAAGATCTGGTTCATGATGCCGTTGCCGTTGGTGTCGGTCAGAAATTCGGAACGGTAGCCGATGAGCCCGCGGGACGGGATCTTGAATTCCAGATGCGTCGAGCCGCCCTCGCGCACGCCCATGTTTTCGAGCTGCGCCTTGCGGGAGCCCAACTTTTCAATGACCGCGCCGACGTATTCCTCCGGCACCTCCACGATGAGCAGCTCCATCGGTTCGCACACCACGCCGTCGATCTCTTTGAGAATGACCTTCGGGCGGGACACCGCAAATTCATAACCCTGACGGCGCATGGTCTCGATCAGAATGGAAAGATGCAGTTCGCCGCGGCCGGACACCTTGAACGTGTCGGTGGTCTCGGTCTCCTCCACGCGCATGCTCACGTTGGTCTCGACCTCTTTGAACAGGCGGTCGCGCAAATTGCGCGAGGTGACGAACTTGCCCTCCTGCCCGGCAAAGGGGCTGTCGTTGACGATGAAATTCATGGAAATGGTCGGCTCGTCGATTTTGATAAAAGGCAGCGCCTCCACGCAGTCGGGGTCGCACGCGGTCTCGCCGATGTTCAGATCGGGAATGCCCGCCACGCAGATCAGATCGCCCGCCACGGCGGAGTCGACCTCCACGCGCTTGAGCCCCTCAAACTGATACAGCCGCGCGATGCGCTGGTTTTCGGTCGTGCCGTCGGTTTTGCACAGCACGATATTCTGCCCGCGTTTGACCTCGCCGCGCTCCACGCGCCCGACGCCGATGCGGCCGATATAATCGTCATATTCCAGCGAGGAAAACAGAATCTGCAGCGGCGCGTCGACTTCCACATGGGGCGGCTCGATCTCGGAAAGAATGGCGTCGAGCAGCGGACGCATATCGCCCGAACGAACGTCGGGGTCGAGCGACGAATAGCCGTCCTTCGCGCTGGCGTAGACCACGGGGAATTCGAGCTGATCGTCGTCCGCGCCCAGCTCGATGAACAAATCAAGCACTTCGTCGAGCACCTGCTCGGGTCTCGCGCCCGGGCGGTCGATCTTGTTGACCACCACCAGCGGCTTTTTGCCTAAGCCCAGCGCTTTTTTGAGCACAAAGCGGGTCTGGGGCATGCAGCCCTCAAACGCGTCGACGAGCAGCAGCACGCCGTCGACCATCATGAGAATGCGCTCGACCTCGCCGCCGAAATCGGCGTGACCGGGGGTGTCGACGATGTTGATCTTGGTGTCTTTATAATGAATGGATGTGTTTTTGGAGAGGATGGTGATGCCGCGTTCGCGCTCCAGATCGTTGGAGTCCATCACGCGCTCCGCCACCTGCTCGTTGGCGCGGAACGTGCCGCTCTGCTTGAGCAGCTCGTCCACGAGCGTGGTCTTGCCGTGGTCAACGTGCGCGATGATGGCAATGTTTCTGATTCCCGTTCGTTCCATATTTTTCTCCTGCCTGTAGAATAGTTTTCATCAAAAATCGAACCCGGCCCGATCCTTATCGGTCGTGCGGAACCGTTCAGGAAAGAAATCCCGAAATCCGCTTTCCGTCGTGATAGCCCTTCTCATACAGCTTTTTCAGCCCCGTCGTATCAGAAGAGAGCGTTTTCATGTTTTCGACGTGATCCGGGGCGATCACAAGCGCTTTTCCGTCTTTTTGAAGCTTCAGCACTTCTTCGAGCTGCCGGGCATATACCTTGTTGCGCGCGGCAAGCGCCTTGGCGGCTTTTGGGTAGCGGCGCTGCAACAGCGCGCCGGCCACGGCGTTCCTTGTGCCGGAAAGCTTTGCGTCGATCGGCTTGGTCAGGATCACAACGATCTTATCACAGCCGGCGGCAAGCGCACGTTGGTAAGGGATCGGGTCGCTGACGCCGCCGTCAAAATAAAGCCTGCCGTTGAATTCCTGCGGCCGGCACACCACCGGCACACAGCAGGAGGCCATCAAAAAGCCGTAACGGTCTTTTTCCATGCCGTCTTTTTCAAAGTAAACCGGGGCGCCGCTGTGCGCGTCGGTCGCCACGACCTCAAAGCCGGCCGCCGACGCCTGAAACGCATCGTAATCGAGGGGATTCTCGCCGTCGGAATTGGTCAGTGTCGCGTAAATGTAATTGAGACCGATGAATGAGCCGCTTTTGAAATAATTGCCGACGCTCATGTAGGCCGGGCGTTGGGCGTATTCGGTATAAAACGTATAGTTTCTGCCCTTCTGACCGGCCAGAAAAGAAATGCAGTTGGCGCTGCCCGCGGAAACGCCGACGGCATAGTCAAAAGCAACCTTCTCGTCAAGGCACCGATCCAGCACGGCGCAGCCGTAGATGCCGCGCGTGCCTCCGCCGACGTCGATCAAACCGTTCATTCTTTCTCTCCCTGCCTAAGGAAACACTGAATAAATCACAAGCGCACGATGGAGCGGATATTTTTCCGTTATATTGCACCAAAAATCCTTGCTTTGCGTCAGCAAAGCGGCGGCTTTTTTGCACAATCTGACAAAAAAATCTCTCGCTCCCTCGCACACTCTGATTTAATCAGCGCTTCCCTAACTCTATTTTATAATTATACCGCGCGTGTCAACCCATGCGGAATCGTGAATCGTGAATTTTCTGACTACTGACAACTGGCCGCTGACTATTGCCTTACATTTTAAAAACAACGCCGATGGCGGCGCAGACCGCGATGAACAAAATGGGGTGCAGTTTTTTTGTCTTTTTGAACTGCGTCAAAAACAGCACGACGGCGAACAGCCCGATGGCGGGCAGGTTGAACGCCTGCCAGAAATGCGCCCACGAAAACCCGTCCGGATTCAGGAGCGAGAGCTTGAACACACTCCAGCCCGCCGCGGCGATCAGCCCCGTGACCGCCGGACGCAGTCCGCCGAACACCCATTTGACGTACTTGTTGTTCATGTAGCGGTCGAGCATGCGGGCGATGATCGTGACGATGATGAGCGATGGCAGCACCAGCGAGCAGGTCGCCAGAATCGCGCCGGGTACGCCGGCGGTGAAATAACCGGCATAGGTCGCCATGTTCACGCCGATGGGGCCGGGCGTGGATTCCGCCACGGCGATCATATCGGCGAGCTGCGCCTTGGTGAACCATTCGGGGTGGTTCGTCGCCATTTCGGTGAGGAACGGCAACGTCGCCAGCCCGCCGCCCACGGCGAACAGACCGGTTTTGAAAAAGTTCCAGCAGAGGAGAAGCAGCGTCATTTTTCCGCCTCCTCATCCTTCGGCTTTTTGCCGAACTTGCCGAGCAGCAAGCCCGCAACAGACGCGCCGACGACCACCCACACGGGGCTTGCGCCGAGCACCGCCACCACGGCGAATGCGGCAACGGCTAACAATATCTGCACAACGCTTTTGACGTTGGATTTGATGAGCTTGATGACCGCTGCCGTGATCAGCGCGCAGACCGCCACGCGGATGCCCGCAAAGGCGTGCTGCACCGCGGGGATGTCGGCAAAATTGCTCAGCACGGCGGCAATGACGGTGATGATGATGACCGACGGGCAAATTACGCCGAGCGTGGCGATGACCGCGCCCAAAACCTTGGCGCGCTTGTAGCCGACGAGCGTGGCGGTGTTGACCGCGATGACGCCCGGGGTGCACTGCCCCACGGCGAAATAGTCCAGAATATCCTCGTTCGTGACCCACTTGCGATCCTCGACCAGTTCACGCTCGAGCATGGGCAGCATGGCGTAGCCGCCGCCGAAGGTGAACAGGCCGATTTTGAAAAACGAAGCAAAAAGCCGGAGCAGGTCGCGGCCTTTTGAGGAAGTTTTTTGTTTCATTCGGTTTCTTCTTCCGTCAGTTTTTTCAGATAATCCCGATCCTTCCTGTCAAGGTCTGCCCTTTCCAGCAGATCGGGGCGTTTTTGCAGCGTGCGCTCCAGCTGCCTTTGCCGCCGCCAGCTTTCGATGTTGGCGTGGTGACCGCTGAGCAGCACCTCGGGCACCGCTTTTTCGTGCCAGACCTCGGGGCGGGTGTACTGCGGCTCCTCCAGCAAAGAGGCGTAGTGGCTCTCTTTGGTGAAGCTGTCTTCGCCCGAGAGCACGCCCGGGATCATGCGGCACACGCAGTCCGCCACAATGATGGCGGGCAGCTCGCCGCCCGTGAGCACATAGTCGCCGATGGAAATTTCTTCATCGACGATCTCTTCCAGCACGCGCTCGTCGATGCCCTCATAGTGACCGCACAGCAGCGCGATGTTGTCATACTCCAGCAGTTCCTTCGCGCGCTGCTGCGTGAGCACGCTGCCCTGCGGCGAAAGATAGATCAGATGCGGCTTCTTGCCGATGTCCTCGCACAGCGAGCGGTAGCAGTCGTACACCGGCTGCGCCTGAATGAGCATGCCGCTGCCGCCGCCGTAGGGCGCGTCGTCCACGCGGCGGTGTTTGTCCAGCGTATATTTGCGGATGTTGCGGCAGTTGATCTCGACCAGCCCCTTTTCGCGGGCGCGGCCGAGGATGCTTTCGCTCACAACGCTTTCGCACATTTCGGGAAACAGCGTCAGAATGTCAAACCTCATCGTCAAAAATCCCCTTGATCGGTCGGATAAAAACCCGGTTGTTCGCGGCGTCCTTGCGCTTGACGATCAGCGGCACCGCCGGCAGCAGATATTTCGCGCCGTTGTTGCCGGTCACTTCCCACACTTCGTTCGCGCCGTTGGAGGTGATGTCCGTCAGCGTGCCGTAACGTTTTTCGGGTTCGTCCGCGTCAAGCACATCGCAGCCCAGCAGGTCGGCGATGAAATCCACGCCGTCGGGTACGTTCGCGTCCTTGCGCGCCATATACAGCACCTTGTTGCGCAGCAAGTTTGCCTGCTCCACAGTCTCCACGCCCTCCAGCTTCATCAGCACCACGTTGCCGTGGGGGCGGGCGCCGAGCACGCGGATCGGCTTTTCGCCCTTCGCGTCAAAATAAAGCGTTTTGAAACCGCAGGCAAAGCCCGCGTCGTCGCACCAGTACTGCACGCGCACTTCGCCGCGCACGCCGTGGGTGGAAACGATGCGGCCGAGTTCCAGAAATGGTTGGATCATGGTATCGTTACGCGATCCGGGCACGCAAACGGAGAGAGCTTCCTCCCTTTGCGCCCGAATCGTTCCTCCTTTGTGTCGTTTCACATGGTGTTCCGAAAACACCAAAAGCCCTATGACTTTTCATCTGTTTGAAAAGCACATAGAGCAGGCGTTCTCTTATGAATTAAGAGGACACTCGAGCGGCTTACTCGATTTCTACTGCGATTTTCTCGTTGTTGCGGGTCGCAGCAGCACGCATGACGGTGCGGATAGACTTGGCAATACGGCCTTGCTTACCGATCACGCGCCCCATGTCGTTTTCACCGACGTGGAGATGGTACACGGTAATGCCCTCTTCGTTCGGTTCGTCGACCGTTACGGTCACGGCCGAAGGATCTTCGACGAGGCCCTGGGCGATTGCCATAAGGAGTTCTGTCATATGTTTGCACCTCCGTATATTCCATAAACGCCGAAAGACCGGCAACACGTTTGAAATGTCGCTGGCTTTTGGTGTTTACTTAAGGACAACGAAAAGAGATTTAGTCGATCGCGCCGGCTTTCTTGAGGATCGCCTTGACGGTATCGGTGGGCTGGGCGCCGTTCTTGATCCACTGCTGCGCTTTTTCCACGTCGACCTTGATCTCAGCCGGATCTTTCATGGTGTCGTAGGTGCCGATTTCTTCGATGAAGCGGCCGTCACGGGGGTAACGGGAGTCGGCGACGACGATGCGGTAGAACGGAGCTTTCTTCGCGCCCATGCGGCGCAGTCTGATTTTTACTGCCATAGTAGTTTCCTCCAAGCTTTCGCTGAATTACTGAATTTTATTTTATTGCACCGATATGCGAACGGCACATCGGTATGATTACTTGTCAAAAGCGGAACTGGTTCATGTTGTTGATGTTGTTCCGCATCTGTCTGGCTTTCTTTTTGCCGTTTTTGCCGCCCATCTGCCTGAACATTTTCTGCATCTGGCGGAACTGGCTGAGCAGGCGGTTTACGTCTTCGACCTGCTGACCGCAGCCGGCGGCGATGCGCCGTTTGCGGGAGGGGTTGATGATGTCGGGGTTGGCGCGCTCCTTGGGCGTCATGGAATAAATGATCGCCTTGATGCGGTCGAACTGCCTTTCGTCGATGTCCACGTCCTTGATCTGCTTGCTGACCCCGGGGATGAGCGCGAGCAGATCCTTGACGGAACCCATGCGGCGGATCTGGTCGAACTGATCGAGCAGGTCGTTCATGTCGAACTTGTTGCGGCGGATCTTTTCTTCGAGCTCTGCGGCCTTTTTCTCGTCGATGTTCTGTTCCGCGCGTTCGATGAGCGAGAGAACGTCGCCCATGCCGAGGATGCGGGACGCCATGCGGTCGGGGTGGAACACGTCGAGATTGTCGAGCTTTTCGCCCGTACCGATGAATTTGATCGGTTTGCCGGTGACGGCTCTGGCGGAGAGCGCCGCGCCGCCTCTGGTGTCGCCGTCGAGCTTGGTGAGCACCAGACCGTCGATGCCCAGCGCGTCGTTGAAGCCCTTGGCGACGGTGACGGCGTCCTGACCGGTCATGGCGTCGACCACCAGCAGAATTTCGTGCGGGTGAACGGCGGCTTTCACGGCTTTCAGCTCGTTCATCAGCGCCTCGTCGATGTGCAGACGGCCGGCGGTGTCGAGGAAGACGTAGTCGTAGCCCTGATCTTTTGCCAGCTTGACCGCTTCGGTCGCGATGGTGACCGGATCGGTCTGCCCCATTTCAAACACCGGCACGCCCGCCTGTTCGCCGACGACCTGCAGCTGTTTGATGGCGGCGGGGCGATAGATGTCGCACGCGACGAGCAGCGGCCTGTGACCGGTTTTTTTGAGCATTAAAGCGATCTTCGCGCTGTGGGTGGTTTTACCGGAACCCTGCAGACCGCACATCATCACGATGGTGGGCGGGTGCGGCGCGGAGGTCAGGCGGCTCTGCGTGCCGCCCATGAGCGCGGTCAGCTCTTCGTTGACGATCTTGATGACCATCTGCGAAGGGGTCAGACTCTCCATGACCTGGGCGCCGATGGCGCGTTCCGTCACCGTGTTGGTGAAATCTTTGGCGACCTTGAAGTTGACGTCGGCCTCCAGCAGCGCAAGGCGAACCTCGCGCATGGCTTCGCGCACGTCGTGTTCGTTCAGGCTGCCTTTGCTTTTCAGGCGCTGGAACGCGGCCTCTAATCGATCGGAAAGACCTTCAAATGCCAAGAAAAATCACCTCTTTTTCGCTGCTTTTATCAAAAAGGTTCACAGTTCGCGGATGGTTTGCGCAATCGCGCGGATGCGGGCGGTGGCGTCGTTGATCTCGCGCGAAAGCCCGTAGCGCATGTTTTGTTCATAGATCGTGTTGGCACATTCGTTGATCTCGTCGAGCCCGTGGCGAAGCTCTTCAAACCGTGCCGCCAAGCCGAGCTTTTGCTCCATGGTGATCAGTTGGGCTTCGGCGCGCTTGATCGCGTCGCGCACACCTTGACGGGTGATCCCCTCGTTTTCGGCGATTTCGGAGAGCGACAGGTCGTCGTCGTAATAATACTCTAAAAAGCTGCGCTGCTTTTCCGTGAGCATTTCGCCGTAAAAATCGAGCAACATGGTGATTTCAAGATTTTTCGCCAAAACGGATCCCCCTCCTGTCGTGATGTGTAAAGTTTATCATCTTTACAAGCAGGTATTATACTAAATCGGTTTTTCCTTGTCAAGCATTTTTCCGCGATTTTGAAAACTTTTTCGCAGCTGCGCGAAAACCGTTCCTTTTTCTTTCCCGTTTTGTATGCTTTGTGTTGTTGCAATTGCGCCCCGGCTGTGCTATAATGACTACGCTCAATTATGGTTTTTAGAATTATTTTGAGTATTAAGGAAGGAAGAAGAAACATGAAAACTCAACGTACCGGCAAAGCGATCGTTCTCATCGGGCTGCTGCTCGTGGCTCTTGCCGTGCTGTTCGCCGCCTGCCGCAAAAACGACGGGCGCACCGGTTTGTTCGTCTACGTGACGGACGCCGACGGCAACATCGTCACCAAAGCCAACGGCGAACCCGAGACCGAGGAATGGATCACTTCCGTCGAATACGCGACGGATGAAAACGGCGAGACCTACACCAACGCCAACGGCGAAAAGGTCACCGTCAAGCAAACGCGCCCGAGCTTCACGAAGATCGTGGAAGTGACCGGCTTTTCCAAGGATGAAGACGGAAGCATCGTCACCCGCGTGCTCACCCGCACCCAGACCAGAGCCGTGACCGATAAGGACGGCAATGCCGTGACGCAGGCCGTGACCGATAAAAACGGCGAGACCGTGACCCAAAAGGGCGGCGAACCCGTGACGGAGCCGGTGACGGAGGTTTACACCGAAGCCGTGACGAAGGTGGTCGAGGTCGGCTACGAATCCACCAAAGTGGTTTACAGCAAGCCCGGCAAAAAGACGACGGTCGACTACGGTCAGTACACGACCGCCAAGCCCGAAAAGACCAACTCCGCCGAAACCGCCGCCTCCCATAAAAAGGTGGTCGCCAGCCTGGATTGGGTCGTCGGCGCGGGCGGCAGCAAGCATGACCGCTACGTCAAGGCCGTCCCCACCGGCAGCGACAGCTTCGTCGCTCTGGCGAAGACCGCCTCGTCCGACGGCGACTTTGACATGAGCAAGACCGACACCTACTGCGTCCTGGTCAAATACAACGACAAGGGAAAGATCCTCTGGAAGTGCTCCCTTGCCGCCAAAACAAAAACCGATATTTATGATTTTGACGTGCTGAAAGACGGCAGCTTCATCTGCGTCGGCTACGTGATGGACGACAACGGGCGCGATTTCCACTGCTACGCCGTCAAGGTCTCGGCAGGCGGCGCCGTGCAATGGACGAAGGATTACCCCGGCGACGCGACTGATTACTTCACCTGCGTGACCGCTGTGCCCGACGGCGGCTTTGTCGCCGGCGGCAAGAGCCGTTCTGCCACCGGCATTTTTGCCGGTCTGGACCTGCAGGCCACCGACGGTGTTCTGGCCAAGTTCGACGCGGCAGGCAGCGTTAAATGGACGAACAAGATCGGCGGCAGCAGCGCCGACGAGATCAGTTCGCTCGACGCCGACGACGCGGGCAACATTTACGCCGCGGCGCGCGGTCAATCCAAGGACGGCGATTTCACCGGCAACCACGGCGCTTACGACGTGCTCATCGTCAAGCTCTCCGCGGGCGGCGAAAAGCGCTGGAGCAAGCTCATCGGCGGCAGCAAATCGGAAGAAGTGAACGAGATCGTCGCCAACGGCAACGGCTGCCTGTTCGCCGGATATTACGCTTCGGCGGACGGCTCCTTCGCGCTCAACCGCGGCTCAGCGGACGCCTTTGTCGGCTTCTGCGGCGCGGAAAACGGCACGCTCGCCTTCCTCAACACCTACGGCGGCTTCAACGCGGATAAGTTCAACGGCGTGGCCGTCACCTCCTTCGGCTATGCGCTGGTGGGCATCTCCTCCTCCGATAACCGCGATCTTGCCGATATCGGCAACAAGGGCGGCACGGACGGGTTCATCCTGTCGATCGATACCAAGGGCAACGTGCTGCACACCAAATCGTTCGCCGGCAGCGGGGACGATTCGTGCAACGACATCTGCCATTTGAGCGGCAACACTTATATCATCGTGGGCGAGACCCGCAAGACCGACCATGACTTCGCCTCCGTCAAACCGGCAGCGTCCGAAAACAACGGCACCGCCATTGTCGGTCAATACAAAATCTATTGAGAAGCATAACGGTTTCGCATGGGAATACAATAGAATCGACCGTTTAAGATAAACTGGAGGAACGAAATATGAATCAAGTGCAGGAACTCTATGATCTGTGGCGCAAAAACGCCGTGCTCGACCCCGACCTGACGGCGGAGCTTAATGAGATCGAAGGCAAGGACGAGGAGATCCTCGACCGCTTTTACAAGTGTCTGGAATTCGGCACCGGCGGTCTGCGCGGCGTGATCGGCGCAGGTACCAACCGCATGAACGTATACACCGTCGGTCAGGCAACGCAGGGGCTTGCCAACTACCTCAACGAAGCCTTTGAAAACCCGAGCGTCGCCATCGCCTACGACTCCCGCATCAAATCGCAGACCTTTGCCAAAGAGGCTGCCGGCGTGCTGGCTGCCAACGGCGTCAAGGTGTATTTCTATCCCGTTCTGGTGCCGACGCCGATGCTCTCCTTCGCGGTGCGCCGTTTGGGCTGCAGCTCGGGCATCGTCATCACCGCCAGCCACAACCCGTCCAAATACAACGGCTATAAGTGCTACGATCCCCGCGGTTATCAGATGACCGACGAGGCTGCCGCGCGCACGCTGGAGTATATCAACAGCATCGACATTTTCAACGACGTCAAGCGCATGAGCTTTGAGGACGCGCAGGCTCAGGATATGATCGATTTCATCGAGGACTGGCTGTTTGACGAATACTATGACTGCATCAATGCCCAGCGGCTGGATACCGAGATCTGCGAAAAGAGCGGGCTGAAAGTGATCTACACGCCTCTTAACGGCACGGGCAACCGCCCGGTGCGCGCCATGCTGAGCAGAATGGGTCTGAGCGACGTGCGCATCGTCAAGGAGCAGGAGGAGCCGGACGGCACCTTCCCGACCTGCCCGTTCCCGAATCCCGAGATCCGTCAGGTGTTTGAGTGCGGGCTGGAAATGACCAAAGAGTTCCCCGCCGACCTGTTCCTCGCCACCGACCCCGACTGTGACCGCGCGGGCATCGCCGTGCGCCACAACGGCGAATACGTGCTGATGAGCGGCAACGAGGTGGGCGCCATGCTCGCCGAATACCTGCTCACCCGCCGCAAGGAGCTGGGCACGCTGCCCGAAAACCCCGTCATCATCAAATCCTTTGTGACCACCGACCTCGTGCAGGCGATCGCCGATAAACACGGCGCGCAGGTCATCAACACCCTCACGGGCTTCAAGTATATCGGCGAGCAGATCACCGAGCTGGAAGAAAAGGGCGAGGAGGAGCGCTTCCTCATCGGCATGGAGGAGAGCTACGGCTACCTGTGCGGCACCCATGCCCGCGATAAGGACGGCGTCGTCGCTGTGACCATGATCGCGGAGATGGCGGCTTACTACAAGACCAAGGGGCTGGATCTGGTCGATTTCTATGAGTCGATCTCCCAAGAATACGGCATTTACCGCAACAGCCTGCTCAATTTCACCTTCGAGGGCGCGCAGGGCATGGAGACCATGAAAAACATCATGGATTCTCTGCGCACTGAGCCGCCCAAGGCGCTCGGCGGGCTGGAAGTCATCGCCGTTTCCGATTATAAGACGAGCATCGCGCACGATTTGAAGACGGGGGAAAAGACCGTCATCGCGCTGCCTAAGTCCAACGTGCTGCAGTTCAAACTGCCCGGCGGCAGCAGCGCCATCGTCCGCCCCTCGGGCACTGAGCCGAAGATCAAAGTTTATATCACCGCCTGCGCCGGTGAAAAAGCCGCCGCACAGGCGCTGGAAACCGCCATCGGCAGCGACATGAAGCAGGCGATGGGGATTCAATAAAAAACAATCAACCGTGTCTCCGCCCTCCGTCGGGGGGCGGGGCACGACAAGCAAAAGGAGGGTTCCGCCATGAACCAGAAAATGATTCGCATCGTCGCCCTTGTCCTTGCCCTTATCATGGCGGGCGGGGTGCTGATCGTTGCGTTCAGCAATCTTGCCGGCGCGGTCGACGCGACCGTTCTCGCTTCTTCCCCCGCCACGGGCACCGAAGGCGTGCCCAAGGCGCCGGTCATCATCGGCATCGTCGCGGTGCTGGTGATCGTCGCATGCGTCATCATCCCGAAAGCCGTCAAGAAATAACGGGAGCAGAAAACCGTGAGAAAGAACAGCACCCAGACAAAGCTGAGATTCAACACCCGAAAGGACGAACGAGCCGCCAAAGCCCTGCGCTTTGCGATTGCGTTTGTCTGCTTTTTTGTGCTGCTGGGCGGCGTCAGCTTTTTGCTGCTGCTCAAATATTACGACTTTGATCTGAGCAAGATCGCCAAAACGCAGGAAGAGGAAAGCACGGTCGAGCAGACCGAGACCGCCGTCGCACAGGAGATCAGGGGCGAATACAACTACCTTCTGCTCTGCACCTCCGACGCGGATAACGCGATCCGCTTTGCCGCCGTTCTGACCGCCGATATGGATCACAACGCGCTGTCCCTTTCGCCCATCGAGGCAGACAAGGAGATCGCCGCACCGGACGGGAGCCGCGGCACCGTGCAGCAGATGCTCGACGACGGCGGCGTGAGCCGACTGTTGAGCGCTTTGGAATACACCTGCTCCATCGATATTGCCAAATACATCCGCAGCACCGACAGCGGGTTCAAAGCCGCGGTCAACGCCGTGGGCGGCATTGTGATGACGGTGCCGGAAAGCATCGACGTCCACAGCGAAAAGCTGACTTTTATCATCAATCAGGGCGAACAGACCATGAACGGCGATACGCTCCTCAAATACCTGCGCTATCACGAGGGCGACCTCGCCGGGCAGATGGAGATCCTTGCCGAAATCTTCCGCCAGACGTTCACCGCCGCCGAATTTTCGTCGGCAGACCGCGTCTACACCAAAATGATAAACGCCGTGGAGAGCGACATTTCCGTTTTGGATTTTGAGCAGATCAAACGGGGCGTTCAGCAACTGATCGCCGCCGGTGAACCGGTCTCGATCCACTGACGGAGGGCTGCTTTATGAAGAAGCTTCTTGCTGCCGCGCTGCTGACCGTCGTTTTCTTTGTCGGCGTTCTCGCCGTCATGCAGTTCACGTTTCACACGCCGATCACGATCCTCGGCGCGGAAAAAGAGACGATCGCCTCCGTTCCGCCGGAAACGTTTGAGGAGACGGGCTATCATTACGCGCGGCTGAGCCTGATCGAGCAGGCCGCGTATGCCGCCATCGTGCTGAATATCGAGACGTTTCCCGAGGAGATCGAAATTCCGGCGATCAGCGCGGAACAGCTCGGCCGCGTGGCGAACGCGGCGGAGCTCGACCACCCGATGCTGTATCAATACGATCGGGGCGTCGCGCTGGCCAAGCGCAACGGCAGAGTTTATTTTGCGCCGCGGTATACCTGCACCAAGGAAGAATACGAAGCCGCGAAGGCGCAGGTCGATCAGGCGGTGCAGGATATCCTCGCGCAGATGCCGCAGGGGAGCGCCTACGAGACCGAACTGTTTTTGCACGATTATCTCGTCGGTCACTGTCGGTATGACGAAGAAGAAAGCGGCGGCAACAACTTTAACCCCGTCGGCGCGCTGGTCGACGGCAGCGCCATTTGTTCCGGCTACGCCAAGGCGTTCAAGCTGCTGCTGGACGCGGTCGGCATCGAGAACACGCCGGTGATCGGCAAGGCCAGCGAGAACGGCGGCGAACCCGTCGCGCATATCTGGAACGCCGTGAAGATCGATGAACACTGGTATTTCGTCGACCCGACGTGGGACGATCCGATTTTGAGCGATGGTCAGATCGAGGACGATTACGGCACGTATAACTATTTTAATATCACCGACGCGATGATCTCGCTCACCCACAGCGACTATACGTTCGACTACCCCTGCGATGATGAATCCCTGTTTTACTACCGTGTGAACAACGCCTACCTGACCGAAGAGACCAAGGACACCGTGCAGTTCGCCGCCGATCTGATCGTTGCGGCGGGGGAGAACGGGCGCAGTTATATCGACTTCAAATGCGAGACCGACGCGCTATACAAAGCGGCGGTCAAAACACTGTTCAAAAATCAAAAAATCTACCGCGCCGTCAATCGGGCGAACCTGAAGCTGAAAAACAAGTTCAGCAACCGCACCGCGCGGTATTCCGTCGATGATGCGAACCGCCGCATTATCGTCGAGTTTTCCGAGAAAACATAAAGGAGCGCAAATGGATAAGGAACGAATCGAAAAGGCCATTCGGGAGCTTTTGCTCGCCATCGGCGAGGACCCCGATCGGGAAGGGCTGGTCGAAACGCCGGCGCGCGTGGCGAGGATGTATGAAGAGATCTTCGCCGGCATGGAGGACGACCCCAAAAAGTATCTGAAAGTATTTAATGAAGACAACAACGATGAAATGGTCGTCGTACGCGATATTCCGATCTATTCGGTCTGCGAGCATCACCTTGTTCCGTTCTTCGGCAAAGCGCACATCGCCTATATCCCCGGCGACGGCAAGGTCATCGGGCTTTCCAAGCTGGCGCGCATCGTCAACTGCTTTGCCAAAAAGCCCCAGCTTCAGGAGCGGCTGACCGCGCAGGTCGCGGACTTTCTGGAAGAAAACCTGCATCCGAAGGGCGTGGCGGTCGTGATCGAGGCGGAGCACCTGTGCATGACCATGCGCGGCGCAAGGGCTTCGGGCGCGCAGACCCGCACCTCGGCGCTGCGCGGCTGCATGAAGAGCGACGCGCGCACCAGAGCGGAAACCATGACCTTGTTAGGGTAAACCGATATGACTTTTTCAACCAAACGCTATACGCTGCCGCTCGGACAAAAGACCTATATCATGGGCATCATCAATCTGACGCCCGATTCGTTTTTTGCCGCGAGCCGCGCGGATCGTTTTGCCGCCGTTGACCGAGCCGTTGAGCTGGTCGAACAGGGCGCCGATCTGCTCGATCTGGGTGCGCAGTCCACCGCGCCGAACAGCACGCCCATCTCCGCCGAACAGGAGGCTGAGCGGCTGCTGGAACCGCTGCGCGCCATCCGTCAGGCGGTCGACGTACCGCTGAGCGTCGATACCTTCTTCCCCGAAGTGGCGCGGCTGGCGGCGGAAAACGGCGCGGATATTCTCAACGACGTAAGCGGTTTGGCGAGCCGTGAATTTGCCGCGATCGCGGCGGAATACGGCTGCGGCTGGATCGTGATGCACACCGGCGGCAAAAAAAGCAGCGAGACCGCCGCTTATCCGAACGGCGTGATCGAAGATATCAACCTGTTTTTTGAACGTGCCTATGCCGCGGCTGCCGCCGTCGGGCTGGAGCCGTCGCGGCTGTGCTTTGACCCGGGCGTCGGCTTCGGCAAGACGCGGGAGGACGATCTGACCGTGATTCGCCGGTTCGCCGAATTGAACGCCTTCGGCTGCGCCAAACTTGCCGCCCTGTCGCGCAAACGGGTCACGGCTTTGTGCGGCGATACGCTGTACGGCACGCTGACCGCCGACGCAGCCTGCATCCGGGGCGGCGCCGATTTGCTGCGGGTACACGACGTGTCGCAGGGCAAGGCGGGCGCGACGATGGCGGATCTGATCTTCAGACAGGGGTGACCATGTATGGACAAGATCATCATTAAGGGGCTCAGCGTTTTCGCGCACCACGGCGTGAATGAAGAAGAAACGCTTTACGGGCAGCGTTTCCTGCTGGATATCGAGGCGCGGGCGGATCTGACTCGGGCGGGTCAGACGGACGATTTGAACGACACCGTCAGCTACGCGCAAATGATCAAAACGGCGCAGCGCGTCATGACCGAACAAAACGACAAGCTGCTGGAACGCGCCGCGACACGCGTGGCGGACGCTCTGCTGGCGGAATTCGACCGTCTGGAATCGGTGAAGATCAGGCTGATGAAGCCGGACGCACCGATGAAGGCGGAGTTTGATTGCGTCGGAATTGAAACGGAAAGGACAAGAAAGACCGTATGAATACAGCAGTGATCGGCTTGGGCAGCAACATGGGCGACCGCAAGAAAAATCTGGACGACGCCATCCGTGCGCTTTCCCTGCTGCCGCGCACCAAAGTCGCCAAGGGCTCCAAGGTCTATCAGACCAAGCCCGTCGGCTACGACGATCAGGGCGATTTTTACAACGCCGTTGTGCTTGTGGAAACCGAGCTTTCCCCGCAGGCGCTGCTGGGCGCGTGTCTGGGGATCGAAGCGTCCTTGGGGCGCATCCGCCTCATTTCCAACGGACCGCGCATCATCGACCTGGATCTGCTCCTCTACGAAAGCTGCCATTTTGACAGCTATGAACTGACGCTCCCGCATCCGCGCATGAAAGAGCGCGCCTTCGTCATGTGCCCGCTGCTCGACCTGTTTCCGGACGGCCGCGCGCCCGGCTTCTATTTCCTGCATCACCTCAAAGAGATCGGCACCGACGGGGTGGAGGAAACCGACGAGCAGCTTCGCCTGCCGTGACCGTGCCGCAGACCCTTTAATTGTAAATTGGCTGTAAATACAAAAAGAATTTTTAATAATTTTATTGAACAGATTGATCAATAATATACGGCTATTCCCCGAAAACTCGAAACATCTTCACGATTTTTCAGTTTTTTTGAAAAAATGTTTGACTAAATTATGAACATTTGATATACTATCCGTGTTAGCAACCCTTTTTAAAACAGATGAATAGGAGAGCGTATTAAATGAAGAAGAATATCATCCTCTACATTGTTGCCGGCGCCGTCGCTTTGGCAGGTCTTGTGACCGGCGGCGTGATTGTCGGCAAAAAAGTGCTGAACAAGAGCGAGACAACGACCGAAGCCATCACGCAGGCGTTCAACGAAGACGAAATCCCGACCGATGATTATACCATCCCCGAGGAACCCG
This sequence comes from Clostridia bacterium, assembly GCA_017453685.1. Lineage (GTDB taxonomy): Bacteria > Bacillota > Clostridia > Oscillospirales > Acutalibacteraceae > UBA8612. The sequence continues at coordinate 12,162 of JAFTEL010000148.1, read as the reverse complement.
CTTCCGACGAATTGATGACCGACGAAGAAGGTAATCTGGTCGAGTTCGTGACCGATGAAGAGGGCAAGACTCTGCAGGCCGTGATCGAAACCAAGGCCAACGGCGAAATGGTGACCAAGGCCAACGGCGAAAAAGTGACCAAGAAGCCCACCGAAACCAAGAAGGTCGCCCCCGCCGCCACGACCAAGGCCGGTGAAAAAGCCACCACGAAAAAAGCGGCGTCCACCACCAAAGCCGCGCAGAAGTCCGGCGGCACCAACGGCACCCTCGTTTATAACGACGACGGCACGGCGAGCATCGTCAAGTCCGACGGTACGGTCGCTCTGAACTACTCCTACTCCGAAGCCGGCAACTACTTCTACACCGACGATAATCCCTGGCAGAGAAGCATGGGCTTCAACCGCCTTTACGATATGGGCGCCGCCTTCACCTGCATGTATTACGATACGGTCCGTGTGAAGTACACCTACGGCAGCTACGATTGGATGATCCAGATGTGGAAGGGTCAGTACGGTCTGATCTTCATCGGTTCCGAAATCGGTCTGTATTATAAGGATAAGAATAAGAGCACCGAGCATTACAACTGCGCGACGGAAGATATGGAGCTCAACATGCAGATGTCGCTGTACCGCAACGGCACCAAGCTCTTCACCCGTCCCTACGCGCCGCACTGGTGGATCACCGCTTTCGTGCCCGGCAAGCTCACCAAGTTCTCCGACCGTTCCGAACTGATCATGGTCGGCAAGATCACCTTCAAATCGGAGGGCGAACGCAGCGCGTTTGTCAATGCGCTGGCGAAGGTCAAGGATATTGACGGCAACCAGTTCAAGCAGACCTCTTCCATCAGCACCAGCAACCCCGAGACCTATAAAGTCAGCGGCAACACGGTCGACTTTGTCTGGCGTTACTTCGACGCTGACCGCAAGACCAGCCGCAAGCCGGCAACGACCACCACGACGAAGCCCGCCACCACTAAGCCGCCCGTCACCGATCCCGTGACCGATCCTGTCACCGACCCCGTGACGGAGCCCGCGACCACCGTACCCGTGACCGACGCCCCGATGGTCGATTAAACACAACAAAGCAAACGGAGCTGTGCATAGCGCAGCTCTGTTTTTTATGCGGCAGGAGACCTTTTCTTGCGTTTGCAGTTTACAGTGATGATTGCGCGCCGTGCGCACAAGTTATGATTTTGCTTCGCAAAAGTTATGATAAGATCGCCTTTGCCATGCAAACGCTGCCACAGGCAGCTCATAACGCGGCGCAGCCGCTCATCACTCATCACGCGCCAAAGGCGATCATAACTTCGTATCCGCACGCCGTCTTCCGCATGAAAAAAGCGCCCCTCGGGGCGCTTTTTTTGTTTGATTGTTGTTTACTTTTCTGCTTTGGTGAAGGTGGACACGTTGCCGTCTTCATCGGTGAGGATGAGCTTGCCTTCCTTGGTGAACTCAAAGGTTCTTGTCAGGTTGTAGTCGGTTTTGATGGGGATCAGGGAGCCCGTGATCTGATAAGTGATGCTCAGCGTTTTGGCTTCCTTGTCGATCGTGTAAGTCCCGTCAAAGCCGGCGGTCGCGGAAAGGACCTCGGCCTTGCCGCTCATGGTGCCGTCCTTGTTGAACTCATAATAGAGTCCTTCGACCTCGTCGTTGTTCCACGTGCCGATGATGGCGTTCTTCGGGTCTTTCTGATAAACCGAGAAGCCGATGAAGATGCCGCAGCCGAGGGCAACGACCAGAATGATGGCCAGAATCGCTTTTTTCATGATAGGTTCCTCCTTGTTTATGATTCTTCGGATACGGGCTCGTCTTCGTCGTAGCTGTATCCGCCGTAACCTTTGTAGTAATTATAGTAGCCGTAATGGTATTTGCCGTAATGACCGAAGAGGCCTTCGCCGGAGGTGTTGTTGTAAACGCAGCCGATCAGATCGGCCCGATAGGACTCCAGATCGGAAATGACGCTGCGGATGCGGGTCACGTCCGAGAAGTTTTCGCGCACCACCATGATGCACGCGTCGGCGAAGTTGCACAGGATGGTAGCGTCCGTGACCACAGCGGCGGGCGCCGTGTCGATGATGACGTAATCAAACTCTTTTCTGGCGGCCTTGACGATCTTGTTCATCTGCTGCGAGGAAAGGATTTCGGTCGGTTCGCTGTTGGGTTCAATGGAAGAAAGGATGAAGAGCTTGTATTTTTCCACATACTTGATCGCGTCGCTCAGATCGGTCTTGCCGCTGATGACCGAAGCCAGATCGTTGCCGCGGGGAATGTTCAGGTTCAGGAAGCGGTAAAGGGTCGGCTTGCGCATATCCGCGTCGATGAGCAGCACGGATTTGCCGTTCTGCGAAAGACTGAGCGCCAGGTTGAGCGAGAATGTGGTCTTGCCTTCGTTGGCGCCGGCGCTCGTGACGAGGATCGTCTTGTAATTCTTGCGGGTGCAAAGGGTTTCCACACGCGTTCGGATCGCCTTGTAGGATTCAATGAACGAGAAGCCGAGCGAGCGGTCGGTGATGAGCAGCGCCTGCTGCCCGCCCTTTTTGCTTGACTTGGTGCGCACGGTGGAAATGCTGCCGAGCAGCTTGGAATCCAGCTTGATCTGAATGTCGTCCGAAGTCTGCACGGTGTCGCGCGCGGCGTTTATCACGAAGATGAGGATGAAGGCCAGCGCAAAGCCGATCGCGCCGCCGATCGCGGCAAAACGCATGAGCGAAAGCTGCGGGTCGTGCGTGGTGGGCTTGAAGGGCTTTTCATAGATCTGCAGCGTTGCGTTCGGATAGGCGTAGTCGACGATATCCTGATAGTGCTTGGCGATGCCGGAGGCGATCTCATAAGATTTGTCGGGGCTGTCGGTCGTGACGTTGACGATGATGATGTTGGTATCCGTCTGCGTGTTGACGGATACGTATTTGCTCAGCTGATCCGCCGTGACGGGGAAGCTGCAGCTCTTGGCGACGGTTTCCCGCATGGGACGCCCCTCCAAAATGTATTTGAAGGTGTTCGTCATCATGATGGAGGAGTTGATGTCGCTGCTCGATACAACGTCGGCGGCAGCCTTGTTGTAGGTGGTGAAGCTCAGGTTTGTGGTGTAGGTCGGGTCGGTCGTGATCACGGAGATCCCCCAGCCGAGCGCGGCGCACAGAACGGTCGAAATGAGCAGGATCCACCATTTCGTCAGCACGGTCTTCAAGAGAAGAAGAACGTTGACCTCCAGACCCCTCGGTTCGGATACGTTGTTAACATTCGTGTTCAAATTATCTTCATCCTTTCGGTTTGGTGCTTATTTCGGTGACCGGTTTGTTCAGTCGGCGATCGGGACAGGCTTCTTCGCCGGAAGGGGCGACGGCTGTTTGATCTCGCAAACGCTCAAAAACAGGGTCGCGCAGGTAAAAATGACGTTGAACTGTATGGTGTAGAAGCTGACGATGCCGAAATCGCAAAGCAGAATGGCGGCGACCAGGGTCACCATCAGTTTCGCGTATTGACTGCCGAGCAGCGCCCGTTTCAGTGAGGCAACGGCCACGTAGATATAATAAGAATAATAGATCAAAAAACCTACCAGACCGAGATCGGCCAGCAGTTCATAATAGTTGTTGTGCGCGTAGGTGGAGGCGTTCATCACCGTGCCCAGCACGACGGGGAAATTGGCGAGCCCCACCCCGAAGAAAATGTTTTCCAGGAAAATCTGCCTTGCCACGCGTAAAAAGGTCAGCCGCAGGGTCATGCTGTAATCCTTTTCGTTGTTGGTGAAAAAGCCCAGCATGGAATCAAAGCGACGGCCGAGAACGGCGTATAATTCCGGGATCGTCATGATCAGATACAGCACCAGGACAATGACGCCGAGCGTCAGCATCAGGCGCAGGAACCAGTACCTGCTGTTCGTGGCGAGAACGCTGAGCAGGAAAAGGGCCGCCAGCACCGTGATCGTGGATTTGCGCGAGCCGGTGATCAGCACCATGAAGGTCAGATAAAACGCGATCGGATAAGCGATCCGTTTGTGCAGGTGGCTGGCAAAGAAGAACGCGATGATGGCGCCGAACGAATAGATCACGGCAAACATGTTCGGGTTCAGGCTAGAGGAAACGGAGCCGAAGGGGTTTTTGAACAGGTTTTCGAGAGACGTCTGGCTCAGCATGTAGAGCGAGCTCATCACGGAAGCCGTGACGATGATCTTCAGACAGCGCGGCAGCGCGGTTTTGGAGGAGTAATTCTGCGCCATGCAGAACTGAATGATCAGGCATTGCAGGATGCGGGAGGTGATGTGGAAGCTGGCGGCCGGATAGTGCGCCCACAGAATGGAGGCGAACCCGTACAGCACAAACAGTCCGAACCAAAGGGTGACGGGGGGCACGATGACGCTGCCCGTCTGCCGGATGCGGAAGATCAGCCGGATCGCAGTCGTGCCGAGAAAAGCGAAAAACGCGAAGAAATAGAAGTAGTTGTTGTGGCCGTCAAAAAAGATGTTGGTATACACCGAAAAAAGCAGCAGAAAGAAGCTCACGTCGACAAAATTGTCGAGCGAGATGGTGAGCGATTTTCTGTTGTTTCGTTCAGCGGTCGACGTCATGCTTTACCTCGGACTGCGTTCTTTTTTTGGCAAGGCGGCGGTTGCGGAAAAAGTTTTTCAGTTCCCGCACCACCAGAACAGGCGAACAGAAAAAGGCCGTCAGGGCGTAACGGATCGCGTGCAGCGGTTTGCCGCTGCGCAGATAGGCGACGCACAGCACCGCGTAATGGCGGAAGCGGACGTAGCGCCGTTCCTCTTTATTGAGGATGTCGAACTTTGTCTTTTTGAACGTGAACAGATTGTTTTCGCCGTTGATCTTATTTTTGCCAACGGAGATTCTGCCTTCGCCGTGTAAATACTGGATGATATAGGAAACCGGCAGATAGCCGATCTTGGCGTCGCTTTCGATCATATCGTACATCAGCATGAAGTCCTGCCCCATGGATACGTCGCGGAAGCCGTCCGTTCGCATCAGCAGGCTGCGCTTGATCATATAGGAAGAGGTGGGGCAGAGGGAATGGATCACATGCTGCCGCATCAGTTCCGAGTTGGAGCAATCCTGCACGTAGGTGTGGCGGCGGTATTCCCTGAGCTTTTCGTCCGCGCCGTAGAGGAACACGTCGGTGAAGCTCATATCCAGATCGTGTTCGAGCATGTAGCTCAGCTGCGTGTCCACCTTTTCGGGCAGGTAGATATCGTCGTCATCCAAAAACGTCACATACTCGCCGCGGCAGGCCTGAATACCGGCGTTGCGCGCCAGACCGCCGCCGAGGGGATGGGTGTTTTTGATGTAAAGAATATTGGAATAGTCGGCGTATTTCGCCATGACGTGTTCGGTGCGTTTGCGCGCGTCGCTGTCCGGCTCGTTGTCGTCGACGACGACGATCTCAATGTTCGGGTAGGTTTGTCCGAGCAGGGAGTCAATTGTCCTGCTCAAAAAGTGCGGCCGATGATGCGTCGGCACGATGACGCTGACCGTAACGGACATAACACCCCTCCTCAATTTACAATATCCAAGATATTATATCATATCATCCGCAAAAAGTATATACTTTTTATTACTTATTTTGCCCTGTTTTGACAAGCAAGCTCAGGCAGTCTTAACGACCGCCTGAGCCCGCGCATTATGTCAGATTGGCTTTAACAGAGCTTAACCGCAGCAGCCGCAGTCAGAACCTCTGCCGGAGTTGCAGCCGCAGCCGGAATTGTCGTTATTGCCGCAGCAGCAACAAAGGATGAGAATGAGAATGATAACCCAAGAGCAGTTGTTACCGTTACCGAAGCATCCCATGATTCGCGTCCTCCTTTCTTCGCTTTTCATCCCCATGCTATGCGAAAGGAGGAGAATCGGTTACAGCTTTTCTTGGTTACGCCGCACAAGGGCGAAAACGAGCATCAGCAGCGGGAAAACGGCGGCGAAGGCGAATCCGACCCGCAGGTTGGAACCGAACGCGGCGGAAACCTGTCCGGCGAGGAAGGGGCCGCTTGTGCAGCCCAGATCGCCCGCCAGCGCCAGCAGCGCGAACATCGACGTGCCGCCCAGCGGGATGGCCCTGCTTGCCATGCTGAAGGTGCCGGGCCACATGATGCCCACGGCGAGCCCGCAGATCATGCAGCCGCACAGCGACAGCAGCGGGTGCGGCGCAAACACTGTCACGGCGTAGCCGAACACGCACAGCGCGCTGCTGCCCGCCATATAGCTGCTCAGGCGGATCTTTTCGCCTTTTTTGCTGTAAAATACGCGGGCGATCCCCATGAATACGGCGAACATGCACGGACCGAGCAGATCGCCCGTCGCCTTATTCACGCGCAGCCCTTCTTCGGCGAAGGCGGAAGCCCATTGGCTCATGGAAAGCTCCGACGCGCCGGCGCACAGCATCATCAGGAAGAATAGCGCGAAGCCCTTGCTCTTCACGGCGTGCAGCGGGGCGCTTTTGGCGTCGGCATGCGGCAGGGTGTTGAGCGGCACGCGCAAAAACGAAAACGCGTTGACGAGCGGGATCACGCCCCAAAGAACGGAAACGACGGTGTGGGAGCCCAGCCCGAACAGGCGGAACGAGAGCGTGGAAAACAGCACCACGGCCGCCTGCCCCCAGCAGTAGAACGAATGGAGCAGGCTCATGGCGGACGCCTTGTTGTCGCTCGGGCACGCTTCCACGATCGGGCTGACGACGACCTCGATCAGCCCGCCGCCCACGCCGCAGAGCATGATGGCGAGGAGCAGCCCGCTGTACGGGTCGATCACCGCGGGCAGGATCGGCAGCAGGATCAGCCCGGCGGCGCACAGAAAGTGAGCGGAGACGACGAGCGGGCGGTAGCCGATCTTATCCGCGAAGGGAGCGGCCAGCAGATCGACCATCAGCTGGATGCCGAAGTTGGCGACGATCAAAAAGCTGAGCTGAGAGAGTGAAATCTGATATTCGGTTTGAAACAGCGCGAACAGCAGGGGATAGAAATTGTTGACGATCGCCTGCGAAATGTAGCCGACGTAGCAGCTGTTGACCGTCGCGCGAAAAGTCGGTTTTTTCATATCGTTTTCCGCCGATCAATAATAGCGATAAGAGAGAAACGTCAGGACGAGGTAGGAAACGGTCATCGTGCCGAGGATCAGCGCTTGCTTCAAGCGGTGCTTGACCAGCAGCCCGACAAATTCGCGCACCGCGGCGTTCGGCCAGAAATACCACTTGGTCTTGGCGCCCATGCCGACCGCGCGCATCTTGACGCGCCGCGCGAACAGCCCGCTGCGGAACACATGGTAGTTCGTGGTGGAAAAAGCGACGTTCGCGTTCGGGTCGATGCTTTGGATGATCTCTTTGGAAAACTTCATGTTTTCAAAGGTGTCGGTGGAACGGTTTTCCTCGATGATGCGGTCTTCGGGAATGCCGCGCTCGATCAGATAATTCCTAATGGCGGTGCTTTCCGCGACGACCTCATCCGCGCCCTGACCGCCCGAGGCGATGAAGGTCAGCTCTCTGCCCGTTTGTTCCTTTTGCTTTTCATAAAACGAGATCGCGCGTTCGATCCTGCCGCGCAGCAGCGGTTTCGGGGTGCCGTCGCTTCTCAGCGCGCAGCCGAGAATGATGAGAAAGTCAGTGTTCTTTTCGGGCTCGTACCGCGCGGCGAACGAGTCCGCGACGATGACGCCGATAAGCATGCACTCGAAATACAAATATACGACGGCAAGAACATTGGTGACGAGGTCGTGGATCATCACTTCGGTTTGGCTGCCGGATACGGCATAATCAAAGGCATACAGGAAAACCGCGCCGGCGACGAGCAGGAAGGAAAGCAGAATGCCCAGCAGATTGACCGGGCGCAGCCCTTCGTGGCGGATCAGCGACAGGTTGGATACGCACAGAGCGCCGGAAAACGCCAGAATAAACGGCGAAGTGAACAGGATGAAATTCTTCGGCGAATTGGTCAGGTAATGCAGGATATTGCTGACGGCCTGTCCCTCGGGGATCTGCGAGAGCTGAATCGTCAGGAGAATGTATATGATCATGACAAAAAACGAAAACAGCGCGAACCCGAAATAAAAAATGGTGTTATAAGAATAAGGGTTATAGCGGATCTGCTCGCGAAACGAATACAACAGGAGCAGCGCGGCAAACAAACAATATACGGCAACGGTGACGCAGCAGACGAAAGCGTATCGGTCGGGATCGATCAGGTTCAGCACACTAACCACGAGGATCGCGGCGGCGCTCAGACCGAGCAGATGGCGCAGCTTCGGCTTCTTATCGCGGGAATTGACTTGAATGTTCATTCTTTCTCTTCTCTTTCCGTTATACTACAGTGTACTATATCTTATCATAAAAACAACTTTCCCGCAATTGCATTTTGAGAATGAATTTGCTATAATGTTGCCGAATTCTTGTTTTGGAGGAATGACCCGTGAAGGAGAGATGGAAAGCATGCGTTGCGCCGCAGAGGCTGCTGGCTCGTCTGCTGGCGTCCTGGTGCTTTGTGAATATCCTTCTGCTGGGCGAAGGCAGCTTTGACGCGGTCTCCTACGCGTTTTCCCTTCCGGTCTGGCGCTATGCCGCCGCGTGGGCGGGGCTGTTCCTGACGTTATCTCTGATCCAACTGATCCTCAAACGGTTGCAGACCGACGCCTGGCTGCTCACCGCCGGCTTTATTGGCGCCGCGGTCGGCTTTCTGGCTCAAAAGCAGGAGATGTGGTTTTGCGTCACGCTCCTTCTGGCGGCTTGCGCGCTGCTGTGCTGGCTGCTCAGGGATGACAAGCTCGGGCTGACGCGCATCCGCTGGCGCAAGGGCGTCACCATCGCCGTCACGGCGGCGGCGGGGCTGATCGCGTGCGGCTTGATCGCCTCGTTCACCTGCATGCGGCAGGCGGCCTACTGCACGCCGAACTTCGATTTCGGCATCTTCTGCAACATGTTTTACAACATGCGCAAAACGCTGCTGCCTTTGGTGACGTGCGAACGTGATAAGCTTCTGTCGCATTTCGCGGTGCATATTTCGCCGATCTATTATCTGCTGCTGCCGTTTTACGCGCTGTTTCCGTCGCCCTATACCCTGCAGATCGGGCAGGCGGTCGTGCTGGCGTCGGGCGTTCTGCCGCTGTATTTTCTGGCGAAGAACAAGCGCCTTTCGCCCAAGCTCACGGCGGTGCTCATGATCGCCTATGCGTTGAACCCCGTTCTTTTCTGCGGCACGAGCTACGACCTGCACGAGAATTGTTTTCTGGTGCCGCTGCTGCTGTGGATGTTCTTCTTTTTTGAGGCGAAGAAGCCGGTGCCGATGGTTCTTTTCGCCCTGCTCACCTGCATGGTCAAAGAGGACGCGACGCTGTTCGTGCTGTTTTTCGGGCTGTTTCTGATCTTCTCCCGCCGCGAATTCCGCAGCGGCATCGCGCTTTCGGTGATCGCGCTGCTTTGGTTCGGCGGGGCGCTGTTCCTGCTCAGCCGTTACGGCGACGGCGTGATGTCCAACCATTTCAGCAACTTCATGTATGAAGATCACGGTCTGCTCGGCATGGTTCGGGTGATCCTCATGGACCCGGGCTACGTTTTCGGTCAGATTCTGGATGAGGAAAAATTCCTGTTCCTGCTCAATATGCTGCTGCCGCTCGGGCTTTTGCCGATCTGCAGCCGCAAGGTCTCCCAACTGCTGCTGCTCTTCCCGTTCATCCTCGAAAACCTGATGAGCGACTACGTCTATCAGCACAGCATCGATTTCCAGTACTGCTTCGGCGCGCTGGCGTGCCTGATCTATCTCGCGGTGCTCAACGCTTCCGAACTCAAGGCGCGCACGACGCGGTATCTCTGCCTGCTGGCGGCGATCGCCTCGCTGTTTTTGTTCACGGTGAACGGCTGGCCGAAGCTCGACAGCACCTACACCAAATATACCAGCTATCAGGCGGAGTTTCAAACCATCGACGAGGCGCTGAGCCACGTGCCGGCGGACGCTTCGGTGAAGGCGAGCACCTTCTTCGTGCCGCACCTTTACGAGCGGGATGAGATCTACGACGTCAGTTCCGAAAACGAGACTGATTATGTCGTGTTCGATATGCGCGGCAGATACGCCGATGAGACGACCGCGCTGCGTTTGAAATACATCGCCGAGGGCTACACGATCCACTATGACAGCCCCGGTCATGTGCTGATTCTGGAGAATCCGTCCATATCGGAGGAAGGAGTATAAAAATGGCGCATCATTTTTTCGCCATGTTTTCCCGCATGAAATACATCGACCGCTGGGCGCTCATGCGCAACACCCGACGGGAAAACCTGAGTGAACACAGCCTCGAGGTCTCGGCGATCGCGCACGCCCTCGCCGTGCTGTCCAACGAGCGGTTCGGCACGAACCTGAACGCGGAGCGCACCGCGATCATCGGGCTTTATCACGATATGCCGGAGATCATCACGGGCGATATGCCCACGCCCATCAAATACGGCAACGAGGAGCTGCGCACCGCCTATAAAGCGGTGGAGCGGCAGGCGGCGCAGCGTTTGGTTTTGCTGCTGCCGACCGACCTGCAGGAGACCTACCGCCGTTATTTTATCAAACAGGCGGAGGACGCAGAGGAGTGGCGGCTGGTGAAAGCGGCGGATAAGATTTCCGCGCTGATCAAGTGCATCGAAGAGGAAAAAGCGGGCAACACCGAATTCATCGCCGCCAAAAAATCGCTGGAAAAGCTGATCCACGGTCTCAACTGCCCCGCGGCGGAATGCTTCCTGCAGGAGTTCATCGGCTCGTATCAACTGAATTTGGACGAATTGCAACAAAAAGACTAAAAATGTTGGTTTTGAGCGGCTTTTGTTGGTGATATTTCCAAATTTTCTTTGCGAAAGTGAAGAAAAGCCCTTGACATATTTCTCTCGTTACGCTATCATTATCTTACTTGTCCGAATGGTGAGGTGTGATTTTTGCCGGATTCAGCGCTCACATCAAAGTCCGATGAGGAGCTTGTGCTCATGGCGCGCAGTCGGGAGCAAAGCGAGGCCGCCATTTCCGAGCTGCTTCGCCGTCTCGCGCCGCTGCTGCGGCAGCGCGCGTTTGCTTTTTCCCGCAACGAGGCCGACCGGCAGGACTATTACCAGGAGGGCGTGGTCGGGTTCCTTTCGGCGGTGCACACCTTCAAGGTCGGCTGCGGCGTGCGGTTTTCCACCTACGCCTGCACCTGCGCGCTCAACCGCATGCGCAATTTGCTCCGCCAGCGCTCCAAGGGCAGCGAGTTCGTCATGGTCTCGCTCGAAACCGGCGACGGGATCGCCGATTCCACCCCCGACCCCCAGCAGCTCACGCAAACGCAGGATGAAGTGGAGCGGGTGCTTGAGCGCATCGAAACCGCGCTTTCTTCCTTTGAAAAACAAGTGCTGCGGCTTTATTTAGGCGGGCTGAGCTACGCCGAAGCCGCACAGAATTTAGGTACAAACGCCAAGGCGGTCGACAACGCCATGCAGCGCATTCGCCGCAAGCTGTCGCCCTGAGGCGCGGTACGATATATACCCCGGTAGCTTAATAACAGAGCGTGTTTAGGCAATACCGCACAATTTGGGTGTGCGGATTGCGCCGTAAGATTTTTCGTTAGACCGGACAGATTTGACGCAGTCAACCTTGCCGGTTTACAAGGAAAATCTGTGCTGGATAACGAAATAAGATTCAAGCAAGGCGCGCGCCGCAAGTTGCGCGGTATTGCCTTAACAAGGTGACGGTGTGAATCCGTTCAGGGGCAAAAAAATCTTTTTTAGCGAGGTAGCAAAACAATGTACGAAGACAAAACTCTCATCTGCAAGGAATGCGGTCAGGAATTCGTTTTCACCGCCGGTGAACAGGAATTCTACGCAGCCAAGGGCTTTGAAAACGAACCGCAGCGCTGCAAGGCTTGCCGTGACGCTCGCAAGAACGCCAACAAGCCCGAGCGTGAAATGTTCGACGCAACCTGCGCGCAGTGCGGCGCAGAGTGCAAGGTTCCGTTCAGACCCCGTGACGACCGCCCCGTATACTGCAGCGAATGCTTTGCAAAGATGAGGGAAGAAGCATAATTATATAAGCAACCTGGTTTACTACGTCTGTCTTATTTCTTTTATGCAAGTGTCGCAGAGCTGTCGAGTGATCGGCGGCTCTGTTCCTTTTTAGGAAAGCCCTGATTCAGCCGTCAACGGAGCGCTTTCCGACGAACAAATCGGGGTT
>JAFTEL010000147.1 GCA_017453685.1 Clostridia bacterium | reverse complement strand
TTCCCCTACGGTAAAATACTTATAAGTGCCCTCGATCATCCGCTTTACGTCGTAGTACCCAAACGATCTTCCCGCAATCGCCCATGCGCCCGACTGATTGTTGATCAGCTGCTTTTTCGCCGCTGTGAAGTTCTCGCTGGCAATCACACCATAGTTATACACCACGCCGCCAGTGAGATAGATGCCGTTTGTGCCGCCGCCGATGATCCTTCCGTTCTTTTCCACCACGATCATACCCGCGCTGGAAATGCCGCCGCAATTTGACCTATCCATATGATACGGAAAGATCGACGACATTTCCCGGACCACCAGCAGTCCGCCCGGCTCCACGACGATCTTCCCGTCATTGACCAACGCGCCGCTGACCGTCAGCACGCCCCCGCTCGCCACGCGCAGCGTCACGCCCTCCGGAATAAAGCTGATGGGGCGGCCCATCGTCGTCGCCTGATCCCTCTGCACGGTGAAATCGTGGGTCAGCGCGGAGGCGGAAATGACCTCATAACCGACAAACACTCTTCTGAGGTCTTCCCTCTCATCGTCGGACAGCACAACTGTGCTGCCATGGAAGATCACGTCCTCGTCACTGCCGTCGTAGTCACGGTTCCACATTCTGGCGCCTTCGTCGCCAGGAGAAAAGCGCCATGTCGTCGTTTCCTCCGGCCGCACCACAAAGCAGGTGTCCCGGACCTTGTGTCCGCCGTAGGTCTGCCCGCCGTAGGATTTGCCGGGGCCGAGGTACTCGCCGGGACCGTCCGCGCCGTTGGAGACGTTGATCAGCATCTTGGGGTTCCCGTTGGAATCCGTTCCTTTATATTGCGCCCAAAGGCTGTTAAAGGTGGACATGGACATAAAATTGTCCTTCCACAGAAAGTATCCGCGCATTTCGTCGAACGGAGAGTCATAAACAGTGGGCATACCGGCCAGAACATAATCTTTTTTCTCCCATCGCCAGTTGTCCTTGGTGACGCACATGAGATATTCCGTTTTATTGCTCTCGTAGCTCAACAGGAGCGGGTGCGGCCCGTCGCTGCAATATTTTTTCAGTCCTTCGTCCAACCTCGATTTCCATGCGGTGACTCGCTGCCAAAGGACGAATTGAACCGTGCCGTCCGCCGCGACCACATCCGTCGCCCGCGCCTTGGGCGAGAGCGCGCCGCACTCCCACAGCAGCGTCAGCGCAAACAGCAGCGACAGCGCCCGCCGCGTCACCTTCCCATCCGAGTCTGTTTCATTGTTTGTGCCCTCCAATGTACGCAGAAATCCTATTCTCATCGGTTATAGTGCTAAAAACCGCCAAATAACAAGGGATTGCCACAGAAAGAGGCAATCCCTTTAGCTAGTTTGCGCGATCATCCCATTCACTAAACCGCACTCACATAAGATGAAGCGGCGGGAGAAATAGCATACACCTTTGTCCGTCCCGTGGTAGAGTCGGCGGAGGATACAATGGCGCATTTGTCGTTCTTTTTCGCTGATGATGATTCAATCTCGGTGTATCAGAGTTTCGACTTCCTCGCGTGTCGGCATGACCCGCAGCGCGCCCTTTCGCGTCGTGACGATCGACGCCGCCGCGTTGGCGAAGGTCAGCAGCTCGGTGAGGTTATCCTTGCTCAGCCCGTCCAGCCCGTGGTCAAGGATGTAATTGAGCGCGCAGGCGCAGAACGTGTCGCCCGCGCCGGTGGTTTCGATGGTGTTTTCCTGCAGGAACGGCTTTGCCTCCGCCTTGATATCGCGGTAATAGGCGCGGCTGCCGTCCTTTCCCATAGAAAGCAGGATCAAAGGGATATGATAAGTCTTTTGCAGCCGTGCGACGCCCTTGTCGAAGTCATATTCTCCGGTGAACCAGCGGATCTCGTTGTCGGAGATCTTCAGAATATCGCAGCGGCTCAGCCCGAAGGCGATCTGCTGCTTCGCCTCCTCCAGCGAGCTCCACAGCGGCTCGCGGAGATTGGGGTCGAAGGAGACGAGACAGCCGTGGGCGCGGGCATAGCGCAGCGCGCGCACGGTGGCCTCCCGAACGCCGGGGTGGGTCATCGACAGCGAGCCGAAGTGGAAGATCCGCGTCGAAGCGATCAGATCTTCGCTCACCTCGTCCGCGCGCAGCGACATATCCGCACCGGGGTTGCGATAGAAGGAGAAATCGCGGTCGCCGTCCTCGGCGGTATGGACGAAGGCGAGCGTAGTGCGCACATCCTTGTCCGTCAGCAAATTTTGCGTGTCAATACCGACTTCGCTCACAGCATTTTTGAGTGCTTTGCCCCAGAGGTCGTCGCCGACCTTGCCGATGAACGCCGTCTTTTTGCCGAGCCGGGTCAGCATCGCCAGCACATTGCAGGGCGCGCCGCCGGG
>JAFTEL010000146.1 GCA_017453685.1 Clostridia bacterium | reverse complement strand
AATACGACTTTGCGCAGATCGCCGCCATGGGCTTCAACTGCGTGCGCATCCCCTTCTGGTACCGCAACTTCCAGAGCGACGACAACGGCACGTGGATTCTGAACGCAAACGGCGAGAAGGATTTTTCCCTGCTCGACAGAGCGGTGGCATGGTGCCGCGCATACGGGCTGTACGCCATTCTGGATTTTCACGGCGTGAACGGCTGCCAGGGTGCGCAGGATCACTGCGGCAGAAAGGACGGCGACAGCTTCCACTTTTTCGACAAGACCGAACAGGGCGAAGCCTACCGCGCGCAGGCGCTGGAGATCTGGTCGCTCATCGCCGAACGCTACGCGGGCGACCCGACCATCGCCATGTTTGATCTGCTCAACGAGCCGCTGTGCGACATCCCCGTGCAGAAGCGCGATTACAAAACGCTCAACGCGTTTTATGACGACGCGTATCACGCCATCCGTGCCAAAGACCCCACGCGCGTGATCTGCATGATGGGCACGTGGGACATCGGCAAGCTGCCGCGCCCCTCCAAAATGGGCTGGACGGACGTGGTCTATCAGCTGCACCAGTACAATTCAAAAATCGACGGCTTTCAGGCGCGCATCGACGCGTCAAAAGCGCTGAAATACAACGTGCCGCTTTACGCGGGCGAATTCCATCCCACCGCCGAAACGCAGGACAGCGAAGTGACCTGCACCGTGTCGGATATCCTCACACTTTACGAAACCGAGGGCGTCAACTGGACGGTCTGGACGTGGAAGGGCTACAACAGCTGGGCAGCCTGGGCGGATTGGTTCATCTACGGCTCGGTCGAGGACAGTCTCATCGTTGACCCCGAGCACGACAGCTTTGACGAGATCGCCGAAAAATGGGGCGCGATGGCAACAGACGGCGGCAAATTCTACAGTGGTCATCTGGATGAAGAGGTGCTCCCCTACCTGCCGGACGGCAAAGAGGCGGAACCCTCGCAGGACAACACTTTCACGGCATTTTTTAAAATGATGATCCGTAAAATCAAAATGGTGATCGAACTCATCGTCGTTCAATTCACCTGATCGGAGTGAAACGATATGGCAAAAATTATAGCGCCCATTTTAACGCTGCTCGCCATTCTGTTTGGTCTGTTCGGACAGAAGGTCTCCTATGATCCCAAAAACTATGCCGAAGGGCTGCCCGCGAGCGTGACCGAAGGCGAGGTGCGCGTACAGCTGCTGCGCGACACGCTTGTTCGCATTGAAGCAAAAGGCCCCAAGGGCTTTGAAAACCGTCCCTCCTTCACGGTGGAAAAACGAACCGGCTGGGACGAGGTCGCTTTCACCGAAAGCAAAGAGAACGGCTATCATATCATTCAGACGAGCCGCTATACGGTGTACGTGCCGCTGAATGCCGACAGCGCGGCGGGGTGCTATATCACCGACAGCAGCGGAAACGAGCTCTGGCGGTTTGAGACCGACACCGATACCAAGGTCGTGCTGCCGTCGCCGTCGGATGAGCTGACGGCGTGGTCGTTCACCGACAACCCGCGGATCATTCCCTCGAAAGCGGGCTACTCCGTTTCCGCTTCCACGACTCCTTATAACGGCTGGGATCTTGACAACAAGGCGCAGGACGTTTTTGTGTTCCTGCCCGGCGGCGATTACGCGGCGTTCACCAAAGATTTCACCGACCTGACGGGCAAGAGCGAGATGATCTCGCTGAACCTGCTGGGCTTTTGGGATTCGCGCTATTACGAATACACCGAAGAGACCGCCCGCCAACAGATCAGCGACTATTACGACCGCGGCTACCCGCTGGACGTGCTCGTGATCGACACCGACTGGCGGCAGCAGATCAACAACCGCGGCACGGGCTACACCATCAGCCGCAGCCACTTTCCGAACTTCAAGCAGTTCGCCTCGGACGCCCACGAACAGGGCGTGTCGCTCGTATTCAACGACCACCCCGAACCGACGCTCGGCAACAAAAACCTGCTCGAGCCTTATGAAATCTATTACCGAAACAAAAAACTGACAAAGATACTCGACAAGGGGCTGGACGTCTGGTGGTACGACCGCAACTGGTGGACGACGGTCAACCCCATTGACGAAAACCTGTCACGCTACGTCACGGGCATGTACGCTTACGAATGGATCACCAAAGAATACTATGAACAAAACGCGGGCGACGGTTACGCGCGCCGCCCGATGATCATGGCAAACGTCGACGGCATCGGCAACGGCAATTACGATTATCAGAGCGAGCTCGCCGCCCACCGCTATACCCTGCAGTGGACGGGCGACATCGGTCCTTCCGCAGCTTCCCTGCAAAACGAACTGGAAAATATGGTTTTCCTGTCCGCCAACACACTCCTGCCCTACACGAGTTCCGACCTCGGCGGGCACACGGCGGAGGTCTCTTCCGAGCAATATATCCGCTGGATCCAGTACGGCGCGCTGTCTCCCATCATGCGCGTACACTGCACCAAGCCTTATTCGCGCATGCCGTGGCTCTACGGCGAACAGGCGGAAGAAGTGACGCACAACTACGTTGATCTGCGCTACCGCCTGCTGCCGGTATTCTATGAGCTGGCGCACGAGAATTACGAAAACGGCACGCCGTTTTTGCGCCGTCTGGACGTTGCCTATCCGCAATACGCCGAAGCGCGCCGCAACGACGAATACCTGCTGGGCGACAGCATCCTTGTTGCGCCTATTTCCGAAAGCTCACCGTCCTGCGAGGATTATACCTTTACCAGCGACGGTCAGGCGGGGCTGCGGGGCGAATTTTATCCGAACACCGACTTTTCCGGCGAGCCGGAGGTCGTCACCCACGACGAGCGCATTGACTTCGACTGGGTATATGAAGCGCCGAACGGGCTTTCCGTTTCCGATTACTTCACCGTGCGCTGGAGCGGCAAGCTGACCGTCGGCGCCAAGCCGATGTACTTCACCGCCTACGCCGACGACGGCGTGCGGGTCTATCTCGACGGCAAAAAGGTCATCGACGGGTGGAACACGTTCAACACCACCTTCAAGACCGACTGGATCGCCGCGAACACGACGCACGACGTCGTCGTGGAATACTGCGACGGCAACAACCACGCGCATATCTTCCTCAACGCCTACACCGACGGCGACGTCAGCCGCGACGTCTTTTTGCCGGACGGCGAATGGATGGATGTCTGGAGCGGCGAAACCTTCGCGGGTCCCGACACGATCACCGTCAGTCACTCGCTTGAAACCTCCCCGATCTTTGTCCGCATGGGCAGCGTTCTGCCGCTCGCCGATAACGTGAAGAACACGGCTTCCGGCGACTGGAGCCACCTGACGCTGGACGTCTACCCGAGCGCGAGCCAGGAAGCGCAGACGACGCTGTATGAGGACGACACCGAGACTGTCGCTTATAAGTCCGGCGAATACCGCACCACCGCGATCACGCTCTCGGGCGGCGCGGAGCAATCGCTGACTATTGAGCCCGCGCAGGGCTCGTTCAGCGGCAGCCGCGCGTTCACCACCCGCCGTTATACCGTGCGCATCCACGGCAGAGACGGCTGGGGCAAACTTCTTGCCGTGAAGCTCAACGGAAAGCCCATTGTATTTAAGCAGATCGCCCGCGATTCCTCTGCCGCTCCGCTCGCGATCCAAGGCGGCGCGCGGGATGCGGAGGTATACGAGATCTTCTTTACGGCAGACGTTGCCAAGCGCAGCGAGCTCACTTTCACCTTTGAAAGCGCTGCGGCGGATAAAACAAACGAAGACTACGACAACGGCTCCGCCGCATTTGACGTGACGGTCAAAGCGCTCAGCAAGGATTCCGCCGCTTTCACCGTGCCGTCGAGCGCGAAGGATTTCGTGCTCTGCGCCATCAACGCGGGGCTCGACGAGGCGCGCAAGGTAAACGGCTCAAATCAGATCGGGAAGCTGTCGGTCACGGGCAGCAAGGCGCTGTTTGACGATAACTATCCGATGCGATGGGGCAATTCTTCCACGACCTGCGGCCTTGTGGCAGGACGCGCCGTTGACACAACGGTGAAGCTCCAAGGCAGCGACACGGTCACGCTTCGTCTCGGCGGGCATAAATCGCTGGCGCAGCTCACGGTGCGCGATCGGGCGGGGCACGTCAAAACGGTCACGTTCGGCGACAAAGCGGGCAATTACTACCGCGAGGTCATCATTCAAGCCGAGGGCAGCACCGACCTGACGATCACTTACACCCTGCTCAGTGGGGTCAACATCACGGCAGCGGCGATCGTCGTCACATGACCGAATCAACAAAAGGAACAGGCTTCCGCTCGGCAGTCTGTTCCTTTTTGTGAATCTTGTTATCTTGACACGCTGACCGTGTTTTGATATAATGAGAAAAAATCAATGGAGTACAAAATGGATCTGTTGCTGAGAGGTGCGAACACATATGTTGCAGGCGGCTTTGTTGCTGCCGATTTGCTGATTCGGGATGGGATCATCGCTCAGATCGGCCAAGGCGTTTCGGCGCCCGACGCTCAGATCATCGACCTGACAGGCAAATATATTTTTCCCGGGCTCGTGGATGTGCATGTTCATCTGCGGGAGCCGGGTTTTTCTTATAAGGAAACCGTTTCTTCCGGCAGCAGCGCCGCCGCCGCGAGCGGCTACACGGACGTGTTCGCCATGCCGAACCTCAATCCCGTGCCGGACAGCAGGGAACATCTTGACGCGGAATGTGCGATCATTCAAAAAGACGCCGTGATCCGCGTCCATCCCTATGCGACGATCACCGTCGGCGAACAGGGGCAAACACTCAGCGATATGCGCGCCATGGACGCCGCAGCGGCCTTTTCTGACGACGGCAGGGGCGTGCAAAGCGAAGGAATGATGCGGGAAGCGATGCAAACGGCAAAAGCGCTCGGCAAGCTCATCGCCGCTCACTGTGAAGACAACAGCCTGCTCAACGGCGGCTGCATCCATCAAGGTGACTACGCCGCCGCGCACGGGTTCCCCGGCATCTGCTCCGAAAGCGAATACAAACCCATCATCCGCGATTTGGCGCTGGCAAAAGAAACCGGCTGCCGCTACCACGTCTGCCACGTTTCCGCGAAGGAGAGCGTTGCGGCGATCCGCCAAGCCAAGAAGGACGGCGTTGACGTGACGTGTGAGACCTGCCCGCATTATCTGGTGCTGGACGACAGTATGCTGATCGATGACGGGCGGTTCAAGATGAACCCGCCCATCCGCAGCACGGCGGACAGAGCAGCGCTGATCGAAGGGATCAAGGACGGCACGATCGAGATCATCGCGACTGACCACGCGCCCCACTCCGCGGAAGAAAAGAGCAAGGGTCTGCGGGGCAGTCTGATGGGCATCACCGGACTGGAAACGGCATTCCCGATTTTGTATACGGAGCTGGTGCTCAAAGGCGTGATCTCTTTGGAAAAGCTGGTCGCGCTCATGAGCGATAACCCCGCCCAACGGTTCGGGCTCGATCGCGGTATCGTCGAAGGCAAGCAGGCGAATCTCGCCGTGTTCGACCTTGACAGCGAATACACCATCGACCCCGCACAATTCATTTCCCACGGGCACGCCACGCCGTTTGAAGGCCGGAAGGTCAAGGGAAAATGCGTAATGACTTTTTGCGGCGGCAGGAGGGTTTACGGTTGAAAAAAGGACTTTACACGGTAACGGAAAACCGCGCCTTGACGAAGAGCGTTTTTCTGATGCGGCTGGCGGGCGACACAAGCGCCGTCACCGCGCCGGGGCAGTTTGTCAACATCGCGCTTGACGGGCTGTATCTGCGCCGACCGATCTCGGTCTGCGACGTGAGCGAGAAGGAGATCACACTGATTTACAAAGTCGTCGGCGACGGCACCGAACAGATGAGCCGCCTGCCCGAAGGCGCGGCGCTCGACCTGCTGACGGGCTTAGGCAACGGCTTTGACGCCTCGTTGAGCGGCAGCAAGCCGGTGCTCATCGGCGGCGGCGTGGGCGTTCCTCCCCTGTTCTGGCTCGCCAAAAAACTGCTGCAGGAAGACAAACAAGTCACGGTGATCCTCGGCTTCAACACCAAGGACGAGATCTTTTTCCAAGAGGAATTCAAGGCGCTTGGCGCTGACGTGATCGTGACTACGGTCGACGGCAGCGTCGGGATCAAAGGCTTCGTCACAGACGCGCTGAAAACGCTTCATCCATCCTACACCTATTCCTGCGGCCCGCTGCCGATGCTCAAGGCGGTCTACAACACCTCAGACGCCGACGGTCAGTTCAGCTTTGAGGAGCGCATGGGCTGCGGCTTCGGCGCGTGCATGGGCTGCACCTGCAAAACGAAGCAGGGGCACAAGCGCATCTGCAAAGACGGCCCCGTGTTGAAAAAGGAGGAGATCGTATGGTAGATACCTCTGTCTGTTTAAGCGGACTGACACTGGACAACCCCGTGATCCCGTGCAGCGGCACCTTCGGATTCGGCTATGAATTTGCCGACCTTTACGATATCAATATTCTCGGCTCCATCTCCGTCAAAGGCACAACGAGAGAACCGCGCTACGGCAACGACACCCCGCGCATCGCGGAATGTACGGGAGGCATGCTCAACGCGGTCGGGCTGCAAAATCCGGGCGTTGACAGGGTCGTGAGCGAAGAGCTGCCGAAGCTCGCCGCGGTCTATCACAAGCCTGTGATCGCCAACATCAGCGGGTTTTCGCTCGATGAATACGTGGAATGCTGCGAAAAGATCAGCGCCGCGCCGAACGTGGGGATCATTGAACTGAATATCTCCTGCCCCAACGTACACAACGGCGGCATGGCGTTCGGCACTTCTGCCGACAGCGCGCAGGCCGTCACGGCGGCGGTCAGAAAAGTGACCGACAAGCCGCTGTACGTCAAACTCAGCCCGAACGTGACCGATATTACGGAGATCGCCAAAGCGTGCGAAGCCGCGGGCGCGGACGGTCTGAGCCTGATCAACACGCTGCTGGGCATGCGCATCGACGTCAAACGCAGGAAGCCCGTGCTGGCGAACACGACCGGCGGCTTTTCGGGCCCTGCGATCTTTCCCGTGGCGGTCAGAATGGTCTGGCAGGTCTATAACGCCGTCAAGGTGCCGATCATCGGCATGGGCGGCATCCGCACGGCGCGCGACGTGATCGAAATGATGCTCGCGGGCGCTTCGGCCGTTCAGGTCGGCTCCGAAAATCTGGTCAATCCCTTCGCCTGCAAAGAGATCATCGAAGCGCTTCCGATCGAAATGGAAAAGCTGAACATAGCAAAACTGAGTGACATAACGGGAGGCGCGCATCATGGGTAAAGACGTTATTATCGCCTGCGACTTTGCGAGCAAAGAGGAAACGCTGGCATTTTTGGACAAATTCACCGGGCGGAAGCCGTTCGTGAAAATCGGCATGGAGCTGTTCTACGCCGAAGGACCCGACATCGTAAGAGAACTCAAGGCAAGAGGACATCGGATATTCCTTGACCTCAAGCTGCATGATATTCCGACGACCGTCAAAAAAGCGATGGCGGTTCTGTCGCGGCTGGACGTTGACATGACGAACCTGCACGCCGCGGGAACGTCGCGGATGATGCAGGACGCGCTGGAAGGGCTGACCAGACCCGACGGCAGCAGACCGCTGCTCATCGCCGTCACCCAGCTCACCTCGACCGACAGCGAAAGCCTGAAAAACGATATTCTGATCGAGAAGCCCATGGAACAGGTCGTGATGCATTACGCCAAGACGGCGTCAGAGTCTGGTCTTGACGGCGTGGTCTGCTCCCCGCTCGAAGTCAAAGCGGTGAAAGAAAAATGCGGCAAGACCTTCTTGACGGTCACGCCCGGCATCCGCTTCGCCGACGGCGACAAGGGCGACCAGAAGCGCGTAACGACCCCCGCGCTCGCGAAAGAGCTGGGCAGCGATTACATCGTGGTCGGCCGCCCGATCACCAAAGCCGCCGACCCCGTCGCGGCGTATAACGAATGCATCAAACAGTTTGTAGATTAACCGAAAGGAGTTTTGAAATGAAGCGAGAAGTTTCGGAAGCCCTTCTTTCCATCGGCGCAGTCTTCCTCCGCCCGGAGCAGCCCTTCACCTGGGCGAGCGGCATCAAAAGCCCGATCTATTGCGACAACCGCCTGACGCTCACCGCGCCGAAGGTGCGCGACCTGATCGAAAACGCGCTGGCTCAAACCATTCAGCGCGAATACCCCGACTGTGAAATCCTCATGGGCACCAGCACGGCGGGCATCGCCCACGCGGCGATCACCGCGCATCTCATGGGGCTGCCGATGGGCTACGTCCGCTCGGGCGCGAAGGATCACGGCCGCGGCAATCAGATCGAAGGGAAGCTGGAAAAAGGGCAAAAGACCGTGGTGGTCGAAGACCTCATTTCCACCGGTTCGAGCGTGATCGAGGTAGTCGATGCGCTGCGCGAGGCGGGCGCGGACGTGCTCGGGATCGTGAGCATCTACACCTACGGCATGGAAAAAGGCAAGCAGAAGCTCGCCGCAGCGAACGTGAAAAACGTGAGCCTGACGGACTTTGACACGACCGTGGAGCTCGCGGCGCAGACGGGCTATATCAAAGAAAGCGACAAGGCAAAGCTGCTCGCGTTCCGCGATAATCCTTCCGATGAAAGCTGGGTGAAAGCATGAGAAATCTGATCGAAATTACCGATCTTTCCATTGCGGAGATCGACGAACTGCTGGAAACGGCGGACGATATCATCGCCAACCCCGTAAAATACCGCGACGCCTGCCGCTACAAAAAACTCGCCACGCTGTTTTTTGAGCCTTCCACCAGAACGCGCCTGAGCTTTGAGGCGGCGATGCTGGAACTGGGCGGCAGCGTGCTCGGCTTTTCCGAAGCGGCGAGCTCTTCTGCCGCCAAGGGCGAAAGCGTAAGCGACACGGTCAAGACGGTGAGCTGCTATGCCGACGTCATCGCCATGCGCCACCCGAAAGAGGGCGCGCCGCTGGTCGCTTCGCTGAAAGCGGACGTACCCGTTATCAACGCGGGCGACGGCGGACACAACCACCCGACGCAGACTTTGACCGATCTGCTGACCATCCACCGCGAAAAGAAGCGCCTCGATCATATGACGGTCGGCTTTTGCGGCGACTTGAAATTCGGGCGCACCGTCCATTCGCTCATCACCGCGCTTTCGCGCTATGAGGGCATCCGGATCGTTCTGGTCTCCCCTCTCGAACTCAAATTGCCCAGCTATATCAAGAAAGAGATCCTCAAGAGAAACGGCATCGAATACATTCAGACGACACGCCTGGAGGACGTTATGCCGCAGCTTGACGTGCTGTATATGACGCGCGTTCAGCGGGAACGGTTCTTCAATGAGGACGATTACGTGAGACTCAAAGACAGTTACATCCTCACGCCGGAAAAGCTTTCCAACGCCAAGAGCGACCTGACCATCATGCATCCGCTGCCGAGGGTGAACGAAATTTCCGTGGAGGTCGACGACGACCCGCGCGCCTGTTATTTCCGCCAGGCGCTCAACGGCAAATACGTGAGAATGGCGCTGATTCTGAAACTGTTGGGAATCGAGGTGTAACGGAATGAATATTGACGCAATCAAAAACGGCATCGTGATCGACCACATCGAAGCGGGCAAGAGCATGCAGCTCTACAAGGTTCTCAACCTTGACAATCTCGACTGCTCCGTTGCCATCATCAAAAACGTCTCCAGCAAAAAAATGGGCAAAAAGGATATCATCAAGATTGACGAGGAGATCGACGTCGACCTCGACGTGCTCGGCTACATCGACCCGAACATCACGGTCAATATCATTAAGGACGGCGTGCGGATCAAAAAGTTCAATCTGGAACTGCCCGAGCGGGTGACCAATGTCATCAGCTGTAAAAATCCGCGCTGCATCACCTCGGTGGAACGCGGCATCGATCAGGTGTTCAAGCTCACTGACCGTGAAAACCGCATTTACCGCTGCATCTACTGCGAAAGCAAACCGGGCAGCCCGGAATAATCGGCTAACAAGAAACCACACCCCTGAGAAATTTCTCAAGGGTGTGGTTTTTCATCTCAATTAAAGGAATCCTTAAAAGCCCATCGCGGCGGCGGGGATCAGAAAGATCAAGAGGAAGAAGGAACGCACGTTATAGACCAATTCAACGAACCATCTGATAAAATTGCTGACGTTTGCTTTGAAAAGCTGCGTTCTGCCGATGGTGCTGACAAACTCAACGTCGTAATGCGCGGTGGGATCGTCAACGGTCTTCACAAAGAGCTTGCCGGTATAAACAAAGCCTTCGTCCGTTTCCTCTGCCAATTCGAACCAAGCCGAATCGCGCTCACCGATCGTTTGGAACGTGACGCCGTCAATATCGACGCGCTCCAGATCTTTTCTCGCGCTGACCGCGCGGATCTGATAATTGCCGTCCGCCGTGGGGGTCAGTTCCCATGAAAGGATCTCGGGATCGCGGAAGCCCGGGAAGTAGAAATCATCCTCATAGGTCTGCGGCTGCGCACCCTTGGAGGCGGCAAGGACGGTGACCGTGACGTGATAGTTTCCTTCCTTCAGATCAAGAGGAATGATATTCTCGTCATCGTCCATGTTCTGGAAATCGAGGGAATAATAGCGGCCGTAGGAGAGGTCGGTCATTTCCTTGCTCCACACGACAGCGCCGTTCGCATCCGTGACGACGGCCTGCGCTTTGCTCAGTGAACAGGTCGTTACCGCGTTGATCGTCAAGAGCAACGCATCGTCATCATACGGCATGAAGAAGGCCGTAATATCAGAGATGGCAGGGAGGGCGTAATAATCGCCGTAAAAACCCGTCATGGGAATGCTCAGCGTCTCCCCTTCCCCTGCCGCGACGAGGAAGCCGTCAACATAAAAGCCGTTCGGGAAGACCTCGGCAAACGACGCCGTCTGCTCCGCGTCGAGCGACACCTTCACGTCAACGATCACGCTGTTGCCCGCCTTGACGGTGATCGGCTTATCGAGACCGCTGACCGTTGCTTTCAGCGCAACTCTGGTTTCAGGATCAAAATAACGAACCGCTATCTCGTTGCCCTCGTCATCTTCATCCTTGTATTCTTCATAGGAATCCGTCGTGAACGCGGCGGAAACGTCATAGGTCTTGTCAACGGCGGAACGGTTCATCAGCTTGAAGCTGAAAGAGAACTGATCGCTCAGCGACGTGCCGAGGTGCAGTTCCGCCTCGCCGCCGCGCAGCGCGTCGACCAAAACGGTCTGATTCCGCACCGCCGCGCCGATATTCAGCAGCCCTGCGCCCTGAAGACGCGGGGAAAGGAACTCGCCGTTCTCATCCGCATAGGGAACCGCTGTGTTTTTCAGGGCGTTTTCGATGAATTTGACTTTCTCGCCGCCCCAGATCTTGATACCGCTGTCATAAATCTTTTCCGCCATCAGCGCAGCGGAACCGCAGACAAAGGGAGTAGCCATGGAAGTGCCGCCCAGGTAGGTGTATCCATTGTCCGTAATGGAAGAATAAACGTCGGTGCCGGGGGCGGAAATATCGACGATATTATCCAGATCGCGGTCAAATCCCCAGGTGGAAAAATACGCCATTCCGTCGGGGAATCCCTCGATGACAGTCACGGTTCCGGCGGAGGCCGCCGCGGAAAAATCGGCGTCTTCCAGCACCAGGATCGTCGGCAGCATATAGAACCAACTGTGCACATACAGATCCGCTTCGATCTCATCGAAAAGAGAGCGGCTTATCAGGCAGGCGGCGGCATTCAACGAATACAGCTTCGTGAGCTGATCCAGCAAGCGATCGACATTGTAACCGCTGCCGCCTTTGACGACGGGAACGAACTTGTTGACAAAGCTTTTGTTTTTGAAAAGCAGGGTGAAATCGGTGCGCAGAACGCCGAGCTTCATCGGCTCGGTGATCGGATAGTCGCCGCCGTAAGCGGTGCCGTTCACCAGGGTCTGAAAATCATATGCTTTGCCATCAAACAGCAGCGTTGCGTTGCTCATGCTGCTGAAAACATCGCTGTTTGCCGCACCGACGGCAGTCGCGCCGGGAGCGGTGGAAGGATAACAATCCGTGCCATAGTAGGGATCGCTGGTCTCGGAATAGAGATAGCCCTCGTTGCCCGCGGCTACGGCAACGAAAACGCCTGCATTCCGCGCGTTCTCGATCGCCTGTGTCATCGGCACATATTCTTCAAAATCCGCGCCGACCCAGTTTTCGCCGAAGCTCATGTTCATCGCGTCCGCGCCGAGCGTCACCGCGTCGTTGATGGCGGCAATCACGTCGTGGATATAGGCTTCGTCCGATTCAAACGCGATCTGCATCAGCGCGAGCTGCGCCTTGGGCGCGACGCCCTGCACCTTGTCGCCGTTGCCCGCCGCGATGCCCGCCACGTGCGAGCCGTGGTCGGGTTCCGCCGTCGTCAGCGGCTCGCCATTGTTGCTTTCCAACGCATAGCTGTAATAATAAGGAATTTTGGAATTGATATAAGCGTTTTTATTCACTTTGGAAGTGCTGAGCGCACCGGATTGGATCACGTCGGCAACTCTGCTTTTGTCCAGCTTGTTGTCGCTGCCGTCAATGGCTTTGAAGTTCTCGTGAGACGTTTCAAAGCCGCCGTCAATGATGGCGATGAGCATCCCCTCGCCCTCATAGCCCTGCTCACGGGCGGAGGCAAGGTTGATCATCTCTTTCGCGCGGGTGTTGAACTCTTCCAGATGCTCGTCGTCGATGTCGTCCGCGGCGAGCTTGATCTTCGCCGATTCATAGACGTTGGCGACGCCGTAAACGCTTTTGAGTTCCTCCAGTTCGCTTTCGCGGATCGTGACCGCCGCGCCGTTGAACACGTCGGCATAGGTGTACTTGACCTCCATGCTGCCGACCGACTTTTCCGCGCGATCGAGCACTTTGTCGCGCTCGGCCTGCGTCTTGGCGGAATAGCGCTGCTGCGCAGCCTCATCGAGCTGCGTTTCCGAGTTCAGCGCCAGCAGCGGCTCGCTGTTCATTTCAACGATAACGGTGATCTCTTTATCAGCTGCCGCGAATGCGCCCTGCGCCGCCGTGGGCAGCACAAGGAACGCCGCAAGGAGCAGCGCGAGGATTCGCAGCGGAGTTTTTCGACCAGTCATCCTTCTTTACCTCCTGAGGATATTTTTATCAATTCGCATTATACGCTTTTTTATTAAGAAATGCAATGCCCCGCGGCAATTCTTAGCAGACTGATTTCGACAGCATTTGCAGCAAAAAAAGTAAGCCGAAGAATGATGTCATTCTCCGGCTTTCGGTGATTCGATTATTCGTCAATCGTGACGTAATGATGGGAGAACGTGGCGCTGCCGCACGAATTGATGGTCAGCACGGAGCCGCCGTTGATATCGGACTTCCAATAGCAGCCGGGGCCGCACTTGAGCGCGTAGCTCAGGCGGATGCCTTCGTATAACACGGAAAGATCGTTGACGTGGTCATGGCCGCAGATCATGTTTTTGGTGGAGCCGAGTTCCTGGCATTTGGCGAAGAAACCGTTGTTGCCCTCGGGGGAACAGATATGCTCATGGAGGGAGCCGAACGCAATATCGGCATATTCATCCTTCACGGTGCCGTCATCTCCGTCGAAATTGCACACGATAGCGGCAGCCGTTCTGTATTCGATCACCGGAATGTGCATGAACACGGTGCTTTCCACGGTCTTGCCTGCCTGTTTGGCAATGCCGTTGACCGCCCACTCATACCATTCGATCTGGTTCGCCCAGAAATGGTCGTAGCCGATGTTGTCGCTGCCGTCGCCGTTCTTGCCGTAATTGATCTTGCCGGCCTCGGTGTCACCCGCGTCGGAGTGGCTGTCCATCATAAACAGGGTGTGGATCACTTTGCCGTTTTCGGTGATGTTGATCACGTAGTTGCCGTAGCCCATATCCTTCGGGCCGTACTTGAACAGGCAGTTCTTGGCGTTATCCAGCAGAGAGGCGCACCAGTATTCGTTCATTTTGTCGCCGTTGGAGCCGTCGTGGTTGCCCATGACCGGCGCCCACGGAATGCCGAGCGAATCGATGAATTTGACGACCCAAACGTAGGAAAGGTCGCCGCCCCAGGCGTTGTCGCCGGTGAGGGTGATGAGATCGGGCTTCACTTCTTCAACGCAGCGGTTCACGGTCTCCTTCACGAAAGCGCCGTAATCGCCGTAGCTCTCGCTGGGGTTGAGCTGGATGTCGGCAAAGTTGAGCACGACGAAATCCTTGTTCGGGTCTTTCTCAATCTCAACGGCATAATCCGCTTTGTATTCCGAATTGACGGACCAGTCTTCAAAGAAAGCGTCGACGCCGCCGCGCAGCGCCATCTGCACGTAAGGGGTGATGAACGTCGGGATCGCCATAATGAAGGCGATGATCATTCTCAGGGTTGCCATAGAATAACCTCCATATTATGAAAAAATGTTGATTTCAGTATAAGCCTTTCCGTTCGGCTTTGTCAATGATTTTTCGCGTAAAACAGCTCAGCCGAAACAGCTTTATTCTTATCGAATCCGATCTCGATTTTGTCGGTCATAACGGCGGGGAATTGACAGATCGCCTTATGTCCGATCGTTTTGCCCGCATATACAAGCATGGGTTTGTCGGCGGGGAAGGCGTAGATTTCAAACGACGCGATCTCGTCCGCCGTGATCTCTTCGGACAAAACGACGTGATCGACCAACTGCGCCTCAAACGTCAGCGTCAGCTTTTGCTCGCCGAGAGCAGCCTTGCAGGAAACCGGACGGGAGAAACGCGCGCGTATTGCTTCGCCGAACGCCAGCAGCGCCCGCTTATCGGCTTCGGGCAGCTTGCCCCTGCGGTCGGGACCGATGTT
>JAFTEL010000145.1 GCA_017453685.1 Clostridia bacterium | reverse complement strand
TGAAAACGGCTTTGCGCCGATCCTGTGCGGCGGCGAGCCGACCGGTTACAGCGTGGATGAGGAATACCGCCTTTATCAAAACGGCGAACCGCTGACAATGCCGCAGCGCGACGGCGCCGATAATCCATGAAGGAGCCGACGCTGCTGCCGGTGTCGGTCCCGAGCGTGCTGGTCAACGCCAACACGGGCATCGCCGTGGGCATGGCAAGCTCCATCTGCCCGTTCAATCTCAACGAAATTTGCCGCGTGACGCAGGAGCTCATCAAGGATAACGATTACGATGTGGGTGAGATCATCAAAGCGCCCGATTTCATCGGCGGCGGTCAGATCGTCTATAACCCCGTCGAAATGTACCAGATCATCCATGAGGGCAAGGGCAGCGTCCGGGTGCGCGCCCGCTATCATTACGATAAATCCAACAACTGCATCGACGTGACCGAAATCCCGCCGACCACCACGGCGGAAGCGATCATCGAGAAGATGATCGAAAAATTCAAGGGCGGCTCGCTGAAAGAGATCAGCGACGTGCGCGACGAGACCGACAAGAAGGGCTTGAAGATCACCATCGACCTCAAGCGCGGCGTCGATCCGGATAAGCTCATGCTCAAGCTCTACAAGACCACCCCGCTGGAGGATACCTTCTCCTGCAATTTCAACGTCCTCATCGGCGGCATGCCGCGCGTGCTGGGCGTGAAAGACCTGCTGCTGGAATGGATCGCGTTCCGCACGGAATGCGTCCGCCGCAGGGTCTATTTTGAACTGAGCAAGGGCAAGGAGCGCCTGCATCTGCTCGAAGGCCTGCAAAAGATTTTGCTGGATATCGACAAGGCGATCGCCATCATCCGCAACACCGACGAGGAAAAAGAAGTGGTCACCAATTTGATGATCGGCTTCGGCATCGACGAGGTGCAGGCGGAATTCGTGGCGGAAATCAAGCTGCGCCATCTCAACCGCGAATATATCCTCAAGCACACCAAGGATATCGAGGCGCTGCAGGACGCGATCCGGGATATGGAAGACATCCTGTCGCATCCGAGCCGTGTGAAAAAGATCATCATCAAAGAGCTCGACGGCGTGAGCAAAAAATACGGCAAAGACCGCCGCAGCGAGATCGTCTATCAGGTGGAGCTGGAAGAGCTCAACGAGGAGCCGACCGTTTCCGACGAGCCGGTGCACCTGTTCGTTTCCAAACAGGGCTATTTCAAAAAGATTTCGCCTCAATCGCTGCGCATGAGCGGCGAACAGAAGGTGAAGGACGGCGACGAGATCGCCGCTTCGTGGGATACCACGAACGATATGGAACTGCTGTTCTTCTCCGACCGGCGTCAGGTCTATAAGGCGAAGGTGGATGATTTCGAGTTCACCAAGGCCAGCGCTTTGGGCGAGTTCGTGCCCTCCAAGCTCGGCATGGACGAAGGCGAAAGCTATTTTGACACCGTCGTGACCAAGAAATACACCGGCTGGGTGCTCTTCTTCTTTGAAAACGGTAAAGTCGCCAAGGTCGATCTGGCGTCTTACGACACCAAGACCAACCGCAAAAAGCTCATCAAGGCTTACAGCGATAAGAGCCCGCTTGTCGCCGTGCGGCATATCGAAGAGGATCGCGATTTCGTTCTGGTATCCTCCGCCGGGCGTCATCTGCTGTTCAATTCCGGCGCGGTCGCGGCCAAGACCACGAAGGATACGCAGGGCGTGGCGGTCATGACGCTCAAAAAAGGTCAGCGGCTGATGACGGTGCGCGATCACCGCCCGGGCGAATTCGCCAAACCTTACCGCTACCGCACAAAAACGCTGCCGTCGCTGGGCGCGCTGCTTTCCGAAGAGGACAGCGCCGAGCAGCTGAAGCTGGAATAACAGAGCGGTTGCCGATTATGTAACCGTTAGCCTTGGGCCTCCCCGCCGCTAACAGCCAGCGGAGATGCCGGTCGACAAACGCTTTACGGCCGGTTCGGCCACGACCTTCCTGTCCGCTGATGGTAGTTTGTTTCACCGGCAGGGGAATAACACAGAAAAATTTTACCTGTTTTTCGGCTTTTTGAAAAAAACGCTTGCATTTGCAAAAACGATGTGATAATATAGCAAAGTATCGTTATGTATTCTCACAGAAAGGGTTAAGCCTTTACGGCTTTTGGTGAATTCTCATGGCAGCATATGAAATTATTTTCGGTGTCGTTTTAATCATCCTCTCCATTCTCCTTGTTGTCCTCGTCCTGCTGCAGGAAGGCAACTCCAAGGGTCTTTCCGGCGCGATCGCCGGCGGCGCCGAAACCTTCTTCGGCAAAAACAAGGGCCGCACCATGGAAGCAAAGCTCGTGAAGCTCACGAAGTATATCGGCATTGCTTTCTTTGTCCTTGCTTTGGCGGCGAAGATCATCATCACGATCTTCTGATTCTGTTTCCGAATCCGAAACACGGTAATGATTTAAGTTACCGTGTTTTTTTATTGGCAAGCATTGATTTCAGTTGACAAACGAAGGTTATGACAGGAATGGAACAAGGTAAAAAGAAACAACTCGGCGGCAGTCTGATCCTGCTTTTGACGGCGTTTATCTGGGGCAGTTCCTTTGTGGCGCAGAGCGTCGGCATGGAGAAGATCGACTCCTTCACCTTCAACGGCATCCGCACCCTCATGGGCGCGGCGGCGCTGATCCCGCTGCTCATGGTGATCACGCTCAAAAAGCGCAAAACCGATACCCGCACCGCCGAAGAAAAGAAAGCGCAGCGCAAACACCAGCTCAAATGCGGCGTCATCTGCGGTCTGATCCTGTTCACGGCGGGCAATTTGCAGCAGGCGGCGTTCCACTATTCCACCCCGGGCAAGATCGGCTTTTTGACGGCGCTTTATATGCTCCTTGTGCCGATCTTCGGGCTGGCGCTCAAACAAAAGCCCCGCGCCCGCGTGTGGGTCACGGTGCTCATGGGCTGCTTCGGCGCGTATCTGCTGTGCGTGTCCGAAAAAATGAGCTTCGGCAAGGGCGAGGCGCTCGCCGCTTCCTGCGCGGTGTTTTTCGCCATCCATATTCTGTATATCGACCACGTGGTCGCCACGGTGGACAGCATCTGGCTGTCGTTCACGCAGTTCGTGGTGGCGGGCACGCTCGGCGTGATCTGCATGGGGTTGTTTGAAACGCCCGTGCTCGCCGACATCAACGCCGCCATTTTCCCTTTACTTTATTCCGGCGTGCTCAGCTGCGGCGCTGCGTACACCCTGCAGATCGTCGGGCAGAGGCACACCGAACCGGCGGTGGCGTCCATTCTCATGTGTCTGGAATCGGTTTTCGCCGTGCTGACGGATTGGATCGTTCTGCATAACACCCTCACCTTGCGCCAGATCGTCGGCTGCTCGATCATGTTTCTTGCCATTATTATTAACAATCTGCCCGATAAAAGAAAGAATTGATTACAATTTTCCTTTACCGATTAATGGTGCTTGCCTTTTGCCGCGTTTTTTGATAGAATAGGGTCACCACTTGAAGGAGGAAGTTATGAAAGAGTATTTTTCCCGCTTGAATCGGGATTCCAAAACATATCAAAAGATTTTCTGGTGGATCCTTCGCTTCGTTATGATCGGAGGCATCGTCTACACGGCGTTTTTCCAGAAGGAGTTCCCCGAGGGCATCACCCGCTCGCGTCAGGTCATGCAGATGTGCGCCAATCTGGTCGGTCTGTTCGCGTGGGAGATCGCGCAGATGACGAGTGAAAAATGCTTCATGCGCTATCTGCCGGCCTATATCCAGAACTATGCCGCCGTCAGCTTCACGCTCGCCTCGTTCGGCGGCGCGTTTCTGAATTTCTACTATTCCATCCGTCTTTACGATCTGCTGCTCCACCTCACCGGCGGCATGGCCGGCACGTGGATCGGCTATGAGGCGGTCACCGCCATGCAGCTGCGTGACCGAAAAAAAGGAACCACTATCCCGATCGCAATCTGGGCGGCGGCAGGGCTCTGCTTCATGGTCTGCACGGGCTGGGAGCTGTTTGAGTTCACCTTCGATCAGATCGGCGCCGGCGACAGTCAGCACTGGTCGTGGGAGCTTGCTCAGATCGCGGCGGAAAAATACGGAACGCATATGCCCCCCAACATTATTCCGGAAATTACCCGTGAGCGTTTCGCTTTGATGGATACGATGGAAGACACCATCAGCAACACGGTCGGCATCGTTATCGTGATGATCTTCCTGAAGATCTACCCCTACAACCACAAGGGCAAGCGCAACGTAGATGACCGCATCGACGCGCTTCTGGCGCAGGACGCGCAGAAAGCCGAAGCGGCTGAGATTAAAGAAAGCGTGACCGTGTGATGAGCAGTATTCCGTTGATCACGTATGAATACCTGCTCGGCGCCGTGCCGATCAAGGGCAAGCCGAACAACTATTTCGGCTCGGTGACGCTGACCGAACCCGCCGGACTTTTCGACGACGCGTTTCGCTACCGCCTCACGGTGGCAGCGCCGCAGAGCGAGGAGGAAGAAATCAGGATCACGGCTGAGTGGTATCTCGGCTGGCAGGCCTACGACATTGTTGACAAAGAGAAGATCAAAAAAGAGGTTTTCGAGGCGAGCGAAGAGGGGGCGGCAGCCGCCAATCGCTGGCTGTGCGAGGCGCTCGCGTCGGTCAAATGACCCGATTTCAAAAAAAGTGAAAAAAAGGCTTGCATTTTGCAAGTGTTTCTGTTAAAATACCTTTTGTTCGTTTGTCTATAGAATTATTAAAGGAGGTGCCGCAAATGGCAAAATGTGAATTCTGCGGTAAAGATGTGGCTTTCGGTATCAAAGTTTCGCATTCGCACAGACGTTCCAACAGAACCTGGAAGCCCAACATCAAGCGCGTTAAGGCTGTCGTAAACGGCTCGCCCAAAAGGGTCTACGCTTGCACTCGCTGCCTTCGTTCTGGTAAGGTCACCCGTGCAGTCTGATGCACTGTGTTGATTGAGAGGTCGTCATTGGCGACCTCTTTTTCAATGTTGAAACTTTTTTCCGAACCGGGGTTGAGAACGTGAAAAAGAAAATCAAAAAAACGCTGAGCCTGATCCGCCGCACGATCCTCTATTACGTGATCTGGCCGCATTATTTCCGCAAATACAGCAAGCAGCCAATCGACGAAAAGAAGGTCGTTTTCGCCTACGCCGACACCTTCAAGAAAATTCCGGATAATCTGCGCTGCATGAAAAAATATCTGGAATCCAAGGGCTACAACTGCGTGGCGATCGAACACGCCGAAAACGACCCCGCCGCGCGCCACGGCTTTTTCGGCAGGCTGCTGGGGCTGAAGGTGTGCGAGGACTTCTTCCGTGAGTACTGCACGGCTAAGGCGCTGTTCCTCAACGAATTCTATTTTCCGGCTTACGCCTGCAAGCCCCGTGAGGGGCAGCGGGTGGTGCAGCTTTGGCACGCCTGCGGCGCGTTCAAAAAATGGGGCTACTCCACGGCGGACAAGAGCTGGGGCGCAAGCAGAAAAGAGCTGCAGCGTTTTCCCATCCACAACACCTACACCGACGTCTGCGTGTCTTCTCCCAAGGTCTCGTTTGCCTATGCCGAGGCGTTCCAATGCCCAGAAAGCATTGTCAAACCCCTTGGCGTGCCGCGTACCGACGTGTTCTTTGACCCGAATTTTGTCGCGGCGTCCCGTCAGATCCTGCTCAAGCGCTTCCCGCGCATCGGCAGCCGCAAGATCATCCTCTATGCGCCGACCTTCCGCGGCAACAGTATTTTGGAATCCTACAACGAAAATAAGCTCGATTTCATCAAGATGAAAGAAGCGCTGGGCGATGAATACGTGCTCGTGCTCAAGCTGCACCCGCGCACGGCGAAGGCGTTCCGCATCCCGTCCCATGTCAAAGAGATTGTGGGCGATTTCGTCTTCAACGCCACCCGCTCGGTTGAGATCGACACGGCGCTTTGCGCGGCGGATATCGTCATTTCCGACTATTCTTCGCTGGTGTTTGAATACTCTCTGCTTGAGCGTCCCATGCTGTTCTTTGCCTACGATCTGAAAGAATACGACGACGCCAGAAGCTTTTATTTCAAGTATGAAGACTTCGTGCCCGGCCCGATCGTGACGGACACGAAGCAGATCATCCGCGCCATTCAAAACGTCGAAACCGCCTGCGATCTCGACAAGGTGCGTCGCTTCAAGGCGGACTACATGTCGGCGTGCGATGGCCATTCGCTCGAACGCATTGCGCACGACGTTCTCGGTGTGTAAAAGAGGTTGAAACATGTTTCCTGTTTATCATAAAGATTTGAACGCGCTGCACGTCGGCTGTGAGGAGCCGCGCAGCTATTTTATCCCGTTTTCCGATGAGCGAGGCGCCCTGCAGGACAGCCGCGAGGCGTCCGACCGCTTCGTTTCGCTCTGCGGCGAATGGGATTTTCGCTGGTATGCGAGTTTTGAAGACGTGGAGGATGACTTTTTGAACCGCCCGTTTGAAGAGACGATCCCCGTGCCGCTGTGCTGGCAGGTGCTGACCGATCGCGGGTACGATGTGCCGCTTTACAGCAACCTATGGTATCCGTTCATGATCGATCCGCCCCACGTGCCGGATGAAAACCCCTGCGGGCATTACAGCCGCTCGTTCACGCTGCCCGAAGGCTTTGCCGAGCGGGTGCTGCTCAACTTTGAAGGCGCGGCGTCCTGCTTCTATCTGTTCGTCAACAAGCAGTTCGTCGGTTACAGTCAGGTCAGCCACTGCACGTCGGAATTTGATGTGACGAAATATTTGAACCCGCACGGCGAACCGAACCGTTTGGACGTGCTGGTGGTCAAATGGTGCGACGGGTCTTATCTGGAAGATCAGGACTGCTTCCGCCTTTCCGGTATTTTCCGCGAGGTTTATCTGCTCGGTCGGGATGCGGACGGCTTAACGGATTTTTATATCAGAAGTGAAGTCAGTCGGGAACTCACCCGCGCCGATGTCACCGTGGAAACGGTGGGCGGCGGGGCTTGCCGCTTTACGCTTTTTGACCCGAACGGCAGGAAGCTGCTCGTCACCGAAGAGAATTGTTTTTCGGTTGAAAACCCGACCCTCTGGAACGCCGAGCAGCCCGCGCTTTACACGCTGGTCATCGCCTGCGGCGGTGAATATATCGCGCAGAAGATCGGATTCAAACGGCTGGAGATCATCGGCGACAAGGTGTATCTCAACGGCAAAACGGTCAAGCTCTGGGGGATCAACCGCCACGACTCCAGCCCCACGGGCGGCTACACCGCCACGGTGGACGAAATGCTGGAAGACCTGTATCTGCTCAAACGTGCCAACTGCAACTGCATCCGCACCAGCCACTACCCGAACGACCCGCGCTTTTTGGAACTGTGCGACGAACTGGGCTTTATGATCGTGGATGAAGCGGATATCGAGACCCACGGCATGGGCTTTGAATACGGCGACGATTGGGATTGGATGCGCTGGTCACAGCTCTCCACGGTGGACGAATGGGAAGCAGCCTACGTTGACCGCGCCAAACGCCTGTTTGAACGCGATAAGAACCACGCCTGCGTGGTGATGTGGTCGCTGGGCAACGAATCGGGCTGCGGCAAAAACCACCGCGCCATGAGAAACTATATCAAATCCCGCGATCCGAAGGCGATCGTGCATTATGAAAACGCGCATCTGGAATTCAAGGCGGTGCCCGAAGGCGAGAACTTTGCGGATATTTCCGACGTGGAGAGCCGCATGTACGCGTCATTGGAATACACGGAGGAATACCTCAAAAGCAGTCCGCCTAAGCCGTTTTATTTCTGCGAATACGTCTGCGACAATTCCACGGGCAACATCCTCGGTCATTGTCAACTGGCGGACAGGTATGACAACCTGTTCGGGCTGTGCATCTGGGAAATGAACGATCACGCCCTCAACGTCGGGAAGGACGGCAAAGCTGCCTACCGTTACGGCGGCGATTTCGGCGACTGGCCGAACAACAGGGACTGCTGCATCGACGGGCTCGTTTTCGCCGACCGCACGCCCAAACCGATCTATTATGACATGAAGCGGGCGTATCAGCCCTTCACCGTCACAAAAAACGGAAATACACTCACCGTGTTCAACAAGCGGTATTTCACCGATCTGTCCGATATGAAGCTGGTGTGGAGCGTCGCGCAAAACGGCCGGGTGATCGCCGAGGGCGAGACCGCGCCGCTGCCCTTTGCCCCGCGCGCAAGTGAAGAGATCGCTCTGCCGCTCGAACTGCCCGAGCTGACGGGCGAATGTTACCTGACTGTCCGCATGGTTCAGGTCGCGTCCGCGCCGTGGGCGCAGGCGGGCTTTGAGATCGGGTTTGAACAGTTCAAGCTGGACGCCAAACCGATGGAAAAGCCGATCGGTACCTTTGATCCGGTCGGTGTGCGTGAGACAAAACGCAATCTCTATCTGGACGCCAACGGTTCGGTCTGCGTGTTCGATAAAGCCTACGGCAAGCTCACGGGGCTGCTTGTCGGCGGCAAAAACCTGTTCGCCGCGCCGATGGAAATTCAGCTTTGGATGGCGCATCCCCGCAATCTGGTCGAATCCACCGTCGAGCGGCGCAAGCTCGGCTCGATGGATCATGTCTATCAGAAAACCTATTCTTTCGCGTTCGAGCGAAAGGGGAGCGACGTGGCGGTGACGGCCGAGATCGCGCTCGGCGGCGCCCGTGTAACGCCGCTCATCAAAGGCACGATCACATGGCTGATCTGCGCCGACGGTTCCGTGACGGTTTCCTTCACGGGCGAAAAGAACCGTCTCGCGCCCACGCTGCCGCGCTTTGGCTTCACCGTGCCGCTCGTGTCGGGGTATGAAACCATGGAATACTTCGGGCTGGGACCGAACGAAGCTTATCTTGACCGCATGAAAGCCTCCCGCATGGATCACTTCACCTCTCGGGTCGCGGATAACTTCGTGCCTTATGTCAGACCCCGCGAGAATTCCGCCCACGCCGCCACGCGCTTCGGCGCGGTCAGAGATCGCAGCGGCTGCGGGCTGATGGTCAGCGCCTGCGAGGAACGCGGCATCCTGTTTAACGCCTCTCATTATTCCACCGCCATGCTCAATGCCGCGGCGCACAACGACGAACTGATGCCGAGCGAAAACACCTTTGTCACGGCGGACGCCTATATCGAACCGTTCGGCGGACACGGCATCTTTGATGAGATCGAGCCCGCGCGGGTCTGGGATGAAAACAACCTTTCGTTTTCCTTCCGCCTGCGGGCGATCGGCAGTGACGACGATTTGTTTGAACTGATGTGAATAAAAAAGCGGAGCGCCCGATGACGCTCCGCTTTTTCTTTTGTCTTTTTCAGTTGTTGATAATGTGGACGTCCATCTGATTGAACGGAATGTGCAGCCCCGCCTTGTCGAAGGCGAGCTTGACGCGCTCCTGCATATCGTAGAACGTCGGGAAATAATCCTCGCTCTTGCACCAGACGAAGGTGTCCAGCACGATGGCGCTGTCGGAATGTTCGCTCACGGCGATGATCGTCTTGGGATCGGCGAGCGTGTAGGGGCAGGCCTCCACCGCTTCCTGCAGCACCTTTTTGGCCAGCGCGATGTCGTCGCCGTAGGCGATGCTGTATTTCAGGTCGAGGCGGCGCTTGTTCTGCGCGGTGTAGTTGATGATGCTGTTGGACGTCACGTGGGAGTTGGGCGTGATCACGCGCTTGTTGTCGAGCGTGATGAGTGTCGTGTTCATAAAATGGATCTCTTCCACCGTGCCAGTCACACCGTCGATCTCAATGAAATCACCCTTGCGGAACGGCTTGTTGAACAGGATTTCAATGCCGCTGGCAAACTGCGCGATGCTGCTTTGCAGCCCGAGACCGGCGGTGATGCCGGCGGCGCCCAAAGCGGCAATGAACGAATTGATGTTGACGCCGACCGCCGAGAGCGCGAACAGCACGAAAATGATGCGCAGCGTGATCACCAGCATACGGCACAAAAAGTAATGTACCGTTTCATCCACGCGGCGCTTGACCATGACTTTTTTCAAAACCTTGCCCGCTAATTTGCTGAAAAAGTAGCCGATGACCAGAATGACGACGGCGACCGCGATCTTCGGCAGCAGGTTGAATATCTGCTCCGGCAGCGTCTGCGTCAGCCATTTGGTGAACGCGGGAACATCTTCCAGGGTTTCGATCTGAGGCAGCGCTTCCGTGACGGTTTCAAGGGTTTTCATAACAGTTCCTCCGAAAAAAGGCTGCACAGCTTGTTTTGCCGTGCAGCCTTTGGATTACTTCAGCTTAAATGAGGTTGCCGGGATGATCTTGGCGTCGGTTTCGTTGAAGGTGATCTCCACCTGACTGCCGACCGCGGCGATCACAACGTCCTCAAATTTCGCGGCGCTCACGGCGTAATAGGCGTCGCCGTCGAGCTTGAGGTAATACATGCTGTTGCCGCCGATGACGGCGGTCTTCACAGCGGTCACGGCGCCGGTCACGGTCTTGGCGGTGACGGTCACATCCGGCTGATCGGGCGTGGGCGTCACAACGGCGTTGGGGTCGATGTTGGTGTTGATGCCGGCCGTTTTGAGCAGCGCGGTGTAGCTCTCGAGGCAGGAGTCGATCGAGGTGCCGGTGGTCAGCAGGGTGGTGAACTGCTTGACGTTGACCATGGCGTATTGCTGAACGATCTGCGTGTTGTCCTTCAGCGCCATGAAGTAGGTCGGCTCGTCGCCGATGTTGAGCAGCAGCGGGAAGGTCGCCGTGTATTCATATTGCTGCACCTTACCTTCGGCGGCGCTCTGCGCGGCGTTTTCCGTCGCGCCGCTCACGCGGTAATACTTGGCTTCCTTCGTGCGCTGGTTGATGAGCGTGAAGCCGGTGATGGAGTTATCGCTGGCGTTGACGGAGGTGATGCCGGTATACATATAAACGTCGTCGTTCAGGGCAATATAGTTGTAGCCGGAGGTGGTGATCATCACGTTCTTCTGCCCCAGAATGGAGTTCCAGAAGCCGCCGCCGTATTTGCCGAAATAGTTATACTGTTCCACCAGAAGGTCAGAGGCGTAAACGCGGTCGATCCATTGCAGCGACGCGTCGTCGTGAAGCTGAGCCACGGTGTAGTCTTTGCACTCGCCCGTCGTGGGGTTGACCAGCACGACGCCCTTGACGTCGGTGCCGCCGAACAGACCGATGGTCTTGTCGAGAATCGGGCAGACCCAGTAGGCATTGCCTTCTTCGTCCACTTCAAACACCGCTTCACCGAGCAGGGCGGTGGGGTATTGGAAGCGGAGCTGACGCTTGAGCAGGTGATTGAAGTGATCGGCGTTGGAGTAGATGATGCCGCCGCTCACCTTTTTCAGTTCGACTTCCTGCGTGGTCATGTCAATGACCAGATAGCCGGGCAGACCGGCTTTGCGGTTGGTGAACCATTTGATGATGTTGGAGTATTTCAGCGTAGCGATACGAACGGGCTTTTTCTGCAGATTGATCTGCGTGTAGGATGGGTAGACGGTGAACTGGGAAACGAGGTTGTCGTCCACCAGATTGCTCAGCGCCTTGTCCGCGAGCATCGCGGCGGAATCCTGATCGAGCAGCGGAACGCTCTTGAAATCCGCTTCGGCGATGTCTTCCCCGAAGGTGGCGTTTTCCACTTTGATGATGTTGTGGTAGGATTTGGCGCGGAAGAACACACTGGAAACCAAGAAACCGATGGCGACCACCAGCAGGATCACGCCGCCGATGATCATCGGGATCCGTGCCTGCTTGCGGGCGTAGGGGGAATACTCGGGGGCGGCGACTGCGCCGGAGGTGATGAAGGTCATGACGCAGTAGGCGGCAAGGATGATGCCGAAATAGATATACATCTCAATGGCCTTGAAATTAAACGCCGGCAGATAGAAGTAATACGCGACGACGGCAGCGACGATCGTGCCGAGGATGTTGATAACGGTTTTCAGTCCCGATTTGCTGGGGGGAATGATAACGGAATTGCTCTTGGCGCCGTTGCCGGTAAAATCAACCTTGATCGGATCCATGTTTTCTCTCCTTGCGCAGCTTCCGACAAAGCCGGCGG
The DNA here is from genome assembly GCA_017453685.1 of Clostridia bacterium. Classification (GTDB taxonomy): domain Bacteria; phylum Bacillota; class Clostridia; order Oscillospirales; family Acutalibacteraceae; genus UBA8612. The sequence goes on along the minus strand of JAFTEL010000145.1, from coordinate 2,346 downwards.
CTGCCTGTTTTTAATTTTTTCCATTATACACGAAAAGTTTTCATATGACAAGTATGAAACGCGCGGAAAATGATTAAACACAATATAAAAGATAATTATTTACAATCTTGTTATATCTGTTGATTTTTTTTGTTTCTTGTCCTATTATATTATTTTGAACAAGAATGTTTTGTTGGTTGGAGTTACCATGGTTTTTTCAAGTTTATTCTTTCTGTTTTTCTTCCTGCCCCTGAATCTGGGCGTCTATTACCTGTGCAAAACCACAGCGGCGCGCAACACGGTGATGCTCGTTTTCTCCCTGATATTCTATGCGTGGGGCGAACCGAAATATGTGTTCCTGCTTGTGGCGATGGCGTTTTGCGACTGGTGTCTGGCAAGGATCATGGAAAACAGCCGCCGCGATAAAAAGCGAATGAGGGCGGCGCTGATCGCGGCGTGCGTCGTGAATCTTGGGCTGCTCGGCATTTTTAAGTACGGCAGCTTTATTCAGGAGAACTTTCATCACCTCATCGGTTCCTCCAAGCCCGTCGTTTCCATCGCGCTGCCCATCGGCATTTCGTTTTACACCTTCCAGCTCTTGACTTATGTTGTCGACGTTTACCGCGGCGACACCAAAGCGGAAGAGAAATTTGCCAACGTGCTGCTTTACGCGGGGCTGTTCCATCAGTGCGTCGCGGGTCCGATCGTGCGCTACCGCGATATTGCCGCGCAGATCCATGACCGCCGCGCCACCCCCGCCGACATGGCGGACGGCGTCAGCCGCTTTGCCGTGGGCTTGGGCAAAAAAGCGCTGCTCGCCAACAGCTGCGGCGCGCTGGTCGATCAACTCCTGCTGCCCGACGCCGCGATGAGCGATCTCGCACAGCTCACGCAGAATTATCAGATCCTCACGTCCCGTCCCGCGGCGGCGCTGTGGATCGGCATGATCTTTTACATGCTGCAAATCTATCTTGATTTTTCGGCATATTCCGATATGGCGATCGGCATGGGTCTGATGACCGGCTTCCACTACCGTGAAAACTTCGATTATCCCTACACGTCTCATTCGGTCACGGAATTCTGGCGCCGCTGGCATATCTCCCTCGGTTCGTTCTTCCGTGATTACGTCTATATCCCGCTGGGCGGCAACCGCAAGGGAACGGCGCGCACCGTGTTCAACCTGTTTGCCGTCTGGGCGCTGACCGGCCTTTGGCACGGCGCAAGCTGGAACTTCGTGCTGTGGGGCTTGTACTATTTCGGCTTCTTGGTACTGGAAAAGTTCTTCCTCAAGGACAAACTCGCCGCCAGACCGCGGCTTTCTCAGTGCCTCACGCTGCTAGTCGTGTTCTTCGGCTGGGTGCTGTTCAAGTTCGACCGTATGCCATTGGTCGGCGCGGTGCTGCGCGGGATGATCTGCCTGAACGGCAATTCCTTCACCAGCTACGAAACGGGCTTGATCTTCCGCAGCCATATCTTCCTGCTTCTGGCGGCGATCATTGCCTGCGCGCCGGTCGCCAAGCTTGCCAAAGCGCTGCTCTTCGCGCTGGCGAAAAAGGGCAGGGCAGGTTACATCGCGGCGACCGTGCTGCAAACGGTTTATCCCTGCGTGATGCTGCTGCTTTCCACGGCGGCTCTCGTCGGGAACAGCTACAATCCGTTCCTGTATTTCCAATTCTGATCGAAACAGTCCGACCCTGAGGTTTAGAATATGAGACAAGACTATCAAAGCTATCAGCCCAATGCGCGTCCCGCGCCCCCAAAGCGCAAAAAGATCAACCGCAGACCCATGATCATCTGCTTCTTCCTTTTGCTCTTTGTCGGCTTTTTGGTGGCGCTTTGGCTGCCTTTGCGCCCGCAGTATTCCGAGGTGGAAAAGCGGGAATTGACCAAATTTCCGAAATTTTCGTTTTCCGCTCTGGCGAGCGGCAGCTACTTCAAGGACATCGGCGAATGGTACGCCGACACCTTCCCGTGGCGCGAGATGTTCATGAACGTCGACAGCAAAATGAAATCGTTTTACGGCATCGGCAACACCGTCAGTGAACTTCCCAACGTTCCGGCGGACGATATTCCCGACGCGAACGAAGTCACCGCCGCGCCCACGAATCCGGCCGCGCAGACAACGGCGATCGATCCGGCAGATGAGGACGTGGACGATTCGCTCATCCAAAAGCTTTCGTCTGTTCTCATCGTGGATGACGCGGGGTATGAGTATTACAACTTTTCCAAGGCGACGGCGGATCGGTATGTTTCGGCGGTCAGCCGCGCGGCGAATTCGCTCAACGGCACGGCGCGCGTGTTTGACATCGTCGTGCCCACCAGCATGGACATCACGCTTTCCGATCAGGTGCGCAAGCGCATCAGCAC
>JAFTEL010000144.1 GCA_017453685.1 Clostridia bacterium | reverse complement strand
GCCGTTGGTGTCGATGCGCATACGGCCCGGGGTCATGGTCTCGTCCGGCATATGCGGCAGAATACCCGTCAGGGGCTTTTTGCGGTAATACATGCTTATCATCCTCCGTTCCGTTCTCTCAATAACCGCAGCGGCGCGCAGATCGCGCGCAAAACGCGGTTGGCCGCCACGCGCAGCTTCATATCCAGCTTAATATCCGTCGGGAGCGAATCCTCATCGGCATACCAGAAAGTCGGCATCATGCGCGCATCGGGCTCGTCCTCCCGCAGATACAGCCCCCAGCCTTCGCTCAGGATCGTCACGCCGTAGGCGCGCAGATCAGCCACAAGCTGCTTCGTCGCCGCCGCGGGATCGGTGAAGCCCGAAAACCAGTTGAACTCACCGACAAAGAGCGCGTTTTTGACAAAGCGCCAGCTCAGTTCCAGCCCCTGCAAACGCTTCGCCTGATCGGCGGAAAGGCTTTTGCTTTTGGCGGAAGCCATAATACCGTCCAGCTTTTTCACGTTCCGACCGGAAAGCGCGGCGTTGTTGAGCAGACTGATGCCGCCGTCCTGACAGCTGTTGTGGCATTGCTTCGCGGTGCGCGGATTGAAGCCGCCGACGTTCGCTTCAAAACAGTTAAGAAAATCGATGACGTCGTCCGCCGCGGCGCCGTAGTAGGCGGCACAGAATTCGCGGATCTGCCGCTCGACGTCAGTATCGGGGTCCCACATCAATTTAAGCAGCAGATAGACGCGCAGCTCGTGGAATTCGCCCGCCACGGCGACTTCGCCGCAGCCGTTGTCAAACACGCCGACCACGTTATGGTCGCGGAAATACTGATAGCGCTTTTGCAGGGTCGTGAGGTTCGGGAACAGCGCGTAATAATACTGGAAATCCGTGCTGTAATCCCAGATATACAGCCGGTCGGTGAGCTTCGACCAGCCCGAAAAATCGGCGTCGAACGCCTTGTTGGGCGGGCAGGACGGATCATCGAGATCGTGCAGCGTGCAGGTGTTCATCGCGCAAAGGCGGATGACCACGTTGTCGCCCACCGTCAGCCCGACGGGCGGCTGCTGTGAGCGCTGATACGCCAGCGTTTCGATCTGCGCCGTGGGGTGGGTCTGCCTGATCTCAGCCGCCAGACGATTCACAAAATCGAGCAGCGCGGCGCTGTCCACGCCGCCGTGCGCATCGTTGAAAGCGCGGCACGCTTCGCATTGGCAAAAATCCATGCTGTCGTTCTGCGAAACGCTCAGAATCGCGTTATACTGCGCGAAATAGGTTTTGGCATATTCCAGCGCGAGGCGGAACACATCGTCATTACGCAGGCAGGGCTGGCGGTTCGGGCTGCGCACACCGTTCTCATCGGCGCCAAAGTATTCGGGGTGCTCGTCAAACAGCGTTTTGGGCACGAACTGCTGCATGGTGTGCACGCTGCTGATCGCCAGCTCATAGCGGCCGCCGCCCAGGGATTCGGGCATACCCGCCATCACGCCGTGGAGCTTGTGCGCGGCGCAGTAATCGGAGTACATGGTGGAAAACATCCAGAAGGTCTGCCGCAGCTTAAAAAAAGGCTCGTAGAAGTAGTCAACGTCGGGGAGCGGCAGCGTTTCCTGTTCGGGCGTCACGGTCAGGTCATGCGTGAACCAGCGGCAGCCGAGCTGATCCTCCAAATAGGTATAAACCGCATAGAGCGTTCCGCGCGCCGACCCGCCGGTGAGGAACAGCGTCTGCCCGTCGGTCAGAAGGCGCACCGCGTCGTCATCCCAGGCATTTCTGTCGGCAAAGCGCGTTCCCTCGCGGTTGGTCACGCCGACCACGAGTTCTTTTTCCGCGGTCGGTTCGGCATCCGTCACCACGGGGAACGCCGCGCCCGTGATACGGTTCAGATAATCCGCCAACGTTTGCGCGGCGGTCTGCTCGGCGGGCTCGGCGGCAGCCGAAAGCACGATGCGGTAATCGGTCGCGCTGCGGGACGCGAGAAGAGGCTCACTCTCCCCTGCCGACCAAGCAGGCAGCGAGATCGTAAAAAGGAGCAGAAGAGACAAAACGAGACAAAGCGTTTTTTTCATGGAATTCTCCTTTTTCTCAAAAAATGCTGCGTTTTTTCTATCATACTATATCGCGCGCCCGTTTTCAATGATTTCTTCAGCGGTTGCCTTTGCGCTTTTTTTGTGATACAATGAGTAGCGAAAAGACAGCATCCGCAGAGAGGAGTTATATCATGAAGAAAAGCAAACCGTTCAAAATCATTCTGAAAGCCATCGGCGCGCTGCTGGCGCTGGTGATCGCGTTCGTCGGCTGCTTTCTGATCTTTGCCACCGCGACGACGCTGAAGGTACAGGACACCGAAGCAATCGCGATCAACGGTCACGCTGCCGCCGCGGTGAAACAGGCGCAGTCCCTCACCCTGCTGACGTGGAACATGGGCTACGGTGCACTGGACGAACGGCAGGACTGCTATTGGGACGGCGGCAAGGGCGTGGTCGGTGAATCCAAAGAGATCGTGCAGGCAAACGTGAACGCTCTCAAAGCCAAGATACAGGAATTGAACCCCGACGTTTTCTTTGTGCAGGAAGTCGACGTAAACGCCAAACGCTCCTACCGCATCGACGAGCTGGCGTCGTTCAAAGAAACGTTTGCCGAAGAGACCTATTCCAATTCATTTGCGGAGAATTTCAAAGCCGGCTTTGTGCCGCTTCCGCTGTATAACCCGACCGGACGGGTGGAAGCCGGTATCGCCACGTTTTCCAAATACACCGTCAGCGACGCGACCCGCGTTCAGCTCCCGATCCCGTTCTCCTGGCCGATGAAGCTGTTCAACCTCAAACGCTGCCTGCTGATCAACCGTCTGCCCATCGAAGACAGCGACAAGGAACTGGTGCTCATCAACCTGCATCTGGAAGCCTATGACGACGGCGCGGGCAAGGCAAAGCAGCTCGCCATGCTCATGGACACCATGCAGGCGGAATATGAAAAAGGCAACTACGTGATCGCGGGCGGCGACTTTAACCAGACCTTCTCCACCACGAACTATGAGAAGTATCCGAAACGGGACGACTGGGTCTGCCCCGTGATCGCGGCGGAGGATTATCCGTCCTTCACCTTCCGCATGGACGACACGCACCCGACCTGCCGTTCGCTGTTTACGTCATACAGCAACGCCGATAAGGCGAATTTCCAGTACTACATGATCGACGGGTTCATCGTGAGCAACAATACCACGATCGACCGACTGGAAACGCTGGATCTGGGCTTCAGGAACACCGATCACAACCCGGTCGTGATGTCGGTAACGCTTCAATAAACAACAAAAGCAGGAGGTTGAACCTCCTGCTTTTCTCTTTATTCCGATACTCTGTCCTTCCGTTTGAGCAGCTTTTCGGGCTCCTTCACGTAGCTCCTGACAACGCTGCCGCATTTGCGGCAGATCGAGTGATACAGCGAGCAGCCGCTGAGCTTGTTGCTGGTGGCGGACACCGCGCCATAGGCGGTTTGAAACGTTTCGATCATTTCCGTGCCGCCGCAGTACGGACAGCGGGACACGTATTCATCCGTGAATCTTTCTGTCATGATAACACCTCGCAAGCTTATTCAATCACATTACGATATAATTTTACCACAACACCGCTTTAACTTCAAGAAATATTGACAACTGTTTTATTCGATTTTTCCGACATACGTTTGAACAGCGCAGCGCCGGAACCAATATCATGTGTCACATAAGTTACAACAAAATCGGATTGACGAATCATCCATTTATTGCGATAAGTAATCGCAAAACGTAAAACAAATCTACACCGTTGTTTTCAATCAACTCTAACAGAGTCGATCGTAAGGTCGGCTCTATTTCTTTCGGCGCATCCCGATGTCCGAAAAAAGTACAAGTCATGAGATTCAGCCCTTCTTTGTGGGATATATCGCAATTATAACACACAAAACACAAATATGCGATACATCCCACACGATTGATCGCAGAAATTATTAAAATTTTAGCGATAAATCGCGAAAGGAGGACTGTTATGAACACAAAAGAAGCCGTAGCAGAACGAATCATTCAAATCTGTAAAGAACGTAATATGGCAATCAACGCGCTTGCGAATACTTCTGGCGTTTCGCCCTCCACGATTTACAGTATGCTGAACGAAAAAAGCAAAAACCCGGGCGTGGTTTCAATCAAAAAGCTCTGTGACGGCTGGGAGATCAGCCTGCGCGAATTCTTCAACTCTCCCCTTTTTGACGAACTGGAGCAGGAAATACGGTAAAAGGCTCTGTGTGTTCTTGAATTGAACTCACAGAGCCTTCTTTTTTATCATCTGTCTTATCCTTCCGCGCTTGCTCTGCGCTGCTGCAGCGCTTCGGCGATCTGCTTCTTTTTCTCGCCCGAAATGTCATATTTCAAAATCGGGAAGATGGACAACAGGCTGAAAATGCCGGGCAGAGCCACGTAGGCAAAGTAGATGACGTTCTTCGTGTAGCTCGTCACCTCGGCGGCTTCCGCCTGATAGCCGGAGACCTGCACCAAAATCAAGCCCAGCGCCGCGCCGATGGCAAGGCAAACCTTGATGGTCAGAGTCAGCACGGAAAAGGCGGGACCTTCCCGGCGCTTGCCGGTCGTGTATTCCTCGTAATCGACGCAGTCCGTCACCATGATCATGGGCATGAGCGTCACGGCGCCGAATTGCAGACCGGTCAGGAACAGGAAGACGAACATGACGACCATGTTGGTCGTAACAAAAGCGTAAATGAAGAAAGCAAGAATCGAGGAAATAAAGCCGTAAAGCGACAGCGCGATGTAGGTGGTTTTTTCGCCCAGCTTTTTAATCAGAATCGGCGTCAGAACCATGCTGAGCATGCTGCCGACCGCCATGGAAATGCCCAAAGCCAATACGTAGTTTTCACTGCCGAGCAGCGCGTTGGACGCCTGCACCTGGATCGCCATGGCCATCTGGCGACCCGCGCCGAGGAAGTAGGAAACGATGACCAGCATCAGCGGTTTGTTTTCCCGCAGCGAAGCGAACATCTCGCGGAACGTCATCTTTTCGGACGAATAGGTCACGCGTTCCTTGTTCCAGAAGTAGATCAGTGAAAACAGCGCGCAGCCGACTACCGCCACGAAAACCGCCGTGGCAAAATATTCCGGCGCGCTGATCGGGGCGTCCTTCTCCCCTTTCGGAACCCCGAACACGCGGGAACCGCCGGGCACAAGGATGCAAACGATCGGCACAAACACGGCGGCGGCCGCAAAGCCGACCTGCTTGAAGGTGTTGGCGATGGAAATGACGTTGGTGCGCTCGGTCGGGTCGGGCGTTAATACCGAAGCGATCGCCTGCGAGGGCACGTCGCCCAGCGTCATCGCCATGCTCCACAGAAGGAACGTAACAAAGATGTAGGCATAGAGTGCGAAGCCCGAAAGCCCGACGCGGATGAAAATGACCACGGTCATCACCAGCAGCGGCAGCAGCGAATAGAGAATGAAGGGGCGAAGCTTGCCCTTGGGGCTTTTGCCGCGTTCGATGAGGTTGCCGACCACGGGGTCGAAAGCGGCGGAGACCACTTTGACCACGAGGATGAGAATCCCCACGACCGCCAGATTCGCCGCCATCTGTGCGTGATAAAACTCCGCCTGATAGGAATTGAGGAACCCGACGATCGCCTGAAACCCGAACAAGCCGAGGGAATAACCGGCGATCTCTTTGAAAGACATGACTTTCTTCATCGTTGCATTTCCTTTCATCAGCCATCTGTTTTCAGCGCACCCGCGCCGATGGAAACGACCGTTATTCTGCGAATTCCGGTTCAGTTCAGTGTGATTATAACGCAAAGCGGGCAACAATGCAACCGTGCGGCGAAAAATGAGGAAAACAGTTGATTTTTCACTTAACAGACCATACAATAAAGGCAACCGAAACGACGTGCTTCTCGGAGGGAATCATGGCAAAACGTTATTTTTACTTTGCGCCGCATCAGGACGACGAGGTGACCAATCTCGGCGCGGCGATCTGCGCCGATCTGGAGGAAGGGCGCGAAGTATACTGCGTGTTATGCACCGACGGCGGCGCCTCCTGCGCAAGACAGCTGCTGGCAGACGGAAGCGCCTGCGCGTGGCACGACGGACGGCATGAGACAAGCCTGAGCCGACAGGAGTTTTCCGCCGCGCGCGACCGCGAATTCACGGCGAGCTGTCTGGCGCTGGGCGTGAAGCCGGATCATATCATCATCCCGCCGTTCCGCGCGCCCGACAGCGGCTGCGACATCGCCGCCGCAAAGCGCATCATACGGGACGCAATAAGCTTCTGCCCCGTCGAACAGACGGTGATCAAAACGCTGCTGCCTGTCGATTGGCGGCATCAAAATCCCGACCACACAGCAATCGCGCTGGCGGCGGGCGAAGTATTTGCCGAGGAGCAGTGTGCCGAGCTGGAATACTACTTTGAAATGATTTTGCTGCCCGCGCCGGATGACGTGAAACTGCAAAAGATCACGCCGTCGCCGCAGGGACGGGAACGCCTGCTGCGCGCCGCGGCGGAATACGGTCGATGGGAGCCGGAAAGCAGGCGTTACGCGGTCGGTTTTCATTCCGTCTATGATGAATTTGAGGATTTCAAATGCGAGCCCTGCGCGTGGCTCATTGAACACAGGAGGTAAAAATCATGGCCCAGATCACGATACAAAGCGATCAGATTATCGGCACGATCAAGCCGATGCACTGCGTCAACAACGGCCCGTGTACCGCCAGAACCGATCAGGTGCGCGGCAATTTTGAAGCATATAAAGCGCTCAAAATCCCCTACGCACGCAATCACGACGCTTCCTTTTTCGCCGGTTACGGTGGTCCTCACTGCGTGGATATCGGCGCGGTCTTTCCCGATTTCAGCCGTGACGAAAACGACCCCGCCGCCTATGATTTTCATTTAACGGACGAATACATTCTAAACACGCTGGCTGCGGGAACGGAGACTTTCTATCGGCTTGGCACCCGCATTGAACACGAAACGAAGAAGTACGGTACGCTGCCGCCGCCCGACTTTGCCAAATGGGCGCGTATTTGTGAACACATCATTCGCCACTACAACGAAGGCTGGGCAAACGGACTCGAACTGAACATCACCTATTGGGAAATCTGGAACGAGGCTGACGGCGCGAAGGATGACGACGACCCCTATTGGAAAAAGTGCTGGGGCGGCACGAAGGCGCAGTTTTTCGAGCTGTTTTCCATCGCCGCCAAGCATCTGAAACAGTGCTTTCCGCAGCTGAAAATCGGCGGTCCCGCCGTGTGCTGCAACAGCAGACCGTGGACGTTTGAGTTCCTTGACTACTGCGCGCAGCATCATGTGCCGCTGGATTTCTTTTCATGGCACGCCTATTCGACCACGCCTCAAGGCACGCTCAACGGCGCCGAACAGGTGCGCAAAAAGCTGGACGAGCTTGGCTATGACAAAACGGAGAGCATCTGCAACGAGTGGAACTACGTGAAGAACTGGGACACACATTTCATCGACAGTATCCTGACCATCAACGGGCTGAAAGGCGCCGCCTACACCGCCGCCACCATGCTCAGCGGGCAAAACCTGCCGATCGACATGCTGATGTATTACGATTTCCGCCCCTGCGTTTTCTGCGGTCCGTTCAACTTTTATACGATGCGCCCGCAAAAGCCGTACTATCCCTTCCTGATGTTCTCGACTCTGTATCAATTGGGAAAACAAATCGCCGTTTTGTCGGATGACGACGAAATCTACGCCGTCGGAGCGGCGGATCAGGACGGAAAAACCGCCGTGATGGCCGCCTATTACCGGGACGATCTCGATGAGTCGAAAACCGTCACGGTAATGGGGCTTCACGGCGGAGAATCGCTTTGGCTGCTCGACGAAGATCATGACATGACGCCGTTACCGCTTGCCGTCTGCGACGGTGCTGCTGTAATAACGATCAAACCATATTCCGTCTTTTTGATCCGGTAGTGAAATGATCTTATCGGGCGATCAGCCGACCAGCTTGATCGTCTGATCATACTGCGTCAGCCAAGTGCCTGTGGCAAAGTTGCGGGCGCGGATGAGCACCTCATTGTCATAGGCCTCGACGACCCAGCCGCAGCCGTTGACCAGATGACCGCCGCGGATGAAATCAAAATACATATACGACGGCAGGTTGATCAGCGTGATCGGGTTGCCGTTGTTGTTGTCAAGGGTTTCCACGCTGGCGTATTCGGCGATGATCTTGTTGCCCGCGTTTTTGTAGCCCGAGTGGATATGACCGCTGACGTAGAACACGTTGTCATACTGCTTGAGGATCGCTTCGACCTGCGCGGACTGGTCGCCGATGCCGCCCTCATCCAGCGGATCGTCTTTTTTCAGCCCCCACGTATAGGGCAGACCGTGGGTCTGGTTGATGGGCTGATGCATGAACACGAAGATGGGCAGACCCGTTTCGCCCGCCTTTTCCATTTCACCCGCAAACCATTCCAGCTGCGTGTCGCTGAGATAGGCGCAGACGTTGTCCGATTCCGAACCCAGTGCGATGAAGTAATAACCGTTGACGATATCGGAATAGTACATTTCCGTGATGTCACGGCCGGAGATTTCCTTGTTATAGCGGATAAACGTCGGTTTCACGCCGTCCTCGGGGTTGTCGAATTCGTCGCGGTTGGGACCCCACGTGTCATGATTGCCCACGACCACCATGGTCTTGTTCGCGATATCATACTGGGAAACAGCCTCCGCGAACACGTCCCACTGACCGATATAGCCGTGGTCGGTGATATCGCCCACAAAGGCAACGACGTCCAGCTTGTCTTTCGCGTTCGCCATGTCGTTCAGCCCGAGATCAAGCATCCCCTGAAAGATCAGCTTGAAGTTGTCGCGCAGGTGGATATCGGAGATGGCGGCAAAGCTGACGCGGCAGTCCTCCTGCGCGCGAGCGATGCGCTTTTCTCTGGCGCCCGTGAGCAGCCCCAGCGGAGACGACAGGATCATCACAACCGTCAAAAGCAAACTGACGATTTTAGCCATTGATTTGATAAACACGATTTTTGCCCTCCCGATGTTTTTTCTATATTGTAGCACAATCGTTCCGCTTTTTTCAATACCGCGGCGCGGATTTCTCGCTTGCATTGACTCCTCGGCTTTGTTATACTGAAATCAATCAAGCGGGAGAACAAACACAATGAAACAGCTTTACTATTCGGAACATCGCCTGTCCGGCGGGAATGAAAAGACGGACGCCTTGCTGGCGTTTTTCGAGAAAGTGAAAAAGGTACAGCCCCAGATCGCCGCGTGCCCGTCCTTCGATCCCTTTCCGAACGATGAAAGGATCAAAGCGATCCGTTTTTCGTCGCTGCCCTACGGGGGCAGAGAGACCTCGGCTTTCGCCTATATCGGGTTCCCCGATAACGCCTGCGCTCAAAAACCTGTGCCCGCCATGGTGCTGGTGCACGGCGGCGCGGGTCACGCCTACGCCGAATGGGTGCAGGATTGGGTGGATCACGGGTTTGCCGCGATCTCGTTCGACGGCTTCTGTCAGGTCTATACGGGCGCGCCGCACACCTACGACGCGTCGCTCGATTTCTGGGCGGCCGACCCCGAAGCCTATCCGCCGATGGACTGCTTCATCGACGGCGAAACGCCGTTTGATAAGCAGAATTTCACCTATTTTGTTGCGGATATCCTGCTGGCGAACAACCTGCTGCGCGCGGATGATCGCGTGATCAGCGAACAGATCGGCATGACGGGTATCTCCTGGGGCGGCTACGCCGGCAGCATCGCCGCCTGTTATGACGACCGCTTTGCTTTCGCCGCGCCGGTATACGGCAGCGGGTTTCAGGACGTGTCCCAAACGGCTTGGGGCAAGCCGTTCCGCGAAAGCGGCATCATCGACCTGTGGGACGCGAAGCACCTGCTCGGCGAAGTGACCATGCCCCTTTGCTTTTTCAACAGCGACCGCGACCCGTTTTTTGACGCGAACGCGACCACCGCCTGCGCCGCGGCGGCGCCGAACGGAAGCCTGACGCTGCTGCCCGCTTTCACGCACGGGCAGATCGAAGGTTCGACCATTCCCGAGCTGTTCCGCTTCGCCGAATCGCAGGTCGGACGCGGCAAAAGGAACATTCAAATCACGGAAATATCCGGCACGGAAAACAATGCAGCGGTTTCCTTCACCCTGCCCGACGACGTGAAGAACGCCCGCGTTTCGCTCTATTACAAGATAGAAGACCTCATCTATGAGGACAAAGAACTGCGAGAGCTCTGGCAAAAAATAAGCTGCGAAGCGCCCGACGGCAAAGCGCAGATCAACATTCCCGACGAGGCGTGTCTTTTCTATTTTTGCGTGGAGAGCGAAACGATCGAAGCGCAAACGCTGCACGCCACAAGCGGCGTATACAGCCGCGAAACGTGGAACGCCGCGGAAAAGAAATAAGGAGGAACAGGCTTTGGACGCACAGGACAGAATGATGCAGAAAAAATGGGGCATTTTCAACCACTATTTGTATTCCAGCGAAAAAGGCTACACCGACTTTCGCGGGGAACGCCCAGACGAAATACGCAAAATGGCGGCGGAATGGAACGAGCAGACCCGCTCGTTCGACGTGGAAAAACTCGCCGAAACGCTGCACGAGATCGGCTGCGGTTACTATATCATCACCGTCATGCAGGGCACGCGCTTCCTGCTCGCGCCCAACGCCGCCTATACGAAGATCACGGGCATCCGACCCGGAGAAGCCTGCAGCGAACGCGATCTGATCGCGGACATCGGCAAGGCGCTGAAAAAATATGACGTCGACCTTTTCCTCTATTACACGGGCGACGGCTCTCATTTCGATAAAACGGCGGGACCCGCCATGGGTCTGTATGAGGATTATGAAGCGGACATTCACGGCAAGGTTGACGAAACTTTCGTGAAAAACTGGGCGTCCGTGCTGGAAGAATACGCCGTGCGCTACGGCGACCTCGTCAAGGGCTGGTGGGTCGACGGCTGTTATCAGTCGCTCGGCTACAACAACGACCTGCTCTCGATCTATCACAGCGCGATGCTGAAAGGCAACCCGAACGTGCTATGCGCGTTCAACAGCGGCACGGCCTCCTTCGTCAGCGAGACCGGCGACGATACGCCGATCAAATGGTATGAAAACGAGACCTTCACCTGCGGCGAAGACAACGATTTTACATACATCTTCAAAAGCCGCTTCACGAACGGCGCGCAGAACCATCTGCTCATCCCCATGGGCGACTACCGCGACGGCAACGTCTGCGCCGGTTGGCGAAACACGGGCGTGCGGCGCAGCAAGGAATATATGGCGGATTATATCCGGCAAAACAACGCTGCCGGCGCCGTGATCACCGTGGATATTTTCGTGGATTGTCACGGGAACTTTGATCCGCAGCAGGTGGAAGCGCTGAAATACATCGGTAAGCGCGTCCGCGAAAAATAAACAACGGAGGATACTCGATGATGACAAAAATCATCCGATCGACCGAATGGAAACGGGTTCTTTCCCTTTTGCTCATACTTTTTCTGCTTTCGGCGCTGCCGGTGGCGGACGCGGCGGAGGACAGCGCCTTATGCTTTGATATTGTGGACGGAGAAGCGGTCGTGATCGACTGCGATTCGTCCTTCAGCGGCGCGCTCGTCATCCCCTCCACTGTGGAAGGTTATCCCGTGACGGGCATCGAAGAAAGCGCCTTTTCCTCCTGCTCAAAGCTCACGGGCGTGACCATTCCGCAGAGCATAACGAGCATCGGCGAACAGGCTTTTTACGGCTGTACGAGCCTGACGGCGTTCACGGTCGACGCGGACAATCCGGCCTTCACTGCCGATGAAAACGGCGTGCTTTATAGCAAGGACAAATCCGTTCTGATCCAATACCCGACGGGCAAAACGGCTGCCGCGTTTACCGTGCCGAACGGCGTGACGACCATCGGCGCTTTTGCGTTCGCGCACGCGAGGAATCTGCAAAGCGTCTCTCTTTCGGACAGCGTAACGGAGATCGAGGAAAGCGCGTTTTATTTCTGCGCGGGGCTGACGGGCATGACGATCACCGACGGCGTGACGGAAATCGGCTTCGGCGCTTTTGAAGGCTGCTCGAAGCTCGCGAGCGTGACCTTCGGCAAAGGCTTATCGGCGCTCGGCGACAACGCGTTCCGCCTTTGCAAAAGCCTGACACAGATCGCCGTAGACGCAAACAACGAATCGTTCACAACTGACGAAAACGTGCTGTATAGCAAAGATAAGACCGTGCTGGTGCAATACCCCGCCGGCGCCGCGCGCACTTCGTTCACCGTGCCGAACGGCATCACAAAAATCGGCACCTACGCGTTCGGCTACGCCGAAGCCCTGCAAAGCGTCATTCTTCCGGACGGTTTGACGGAATTCGGCGAATTTGCCTTTTATTACTGCAAAAAGCTGGAAACCGTGAATATCCCGGGCAGCGTCACGCTCATCGGCGGCGACGCGTTCCGCGAATGTGACCGCCTGATGAACATCGTTTTGCCCGACGGTCTGACGAGCATCGGCTACTATGCCTTTTACAACTGCAAAAGTCTGACCGAGATCATTATTCCCGACAACGTCACCCACGTCGGCTATCAGGCGTTTTACGGCTGCACGAACCTTGCCTTTGCCCACGTTCCTTCTTTGATCGAGTATATGGACTGGAGCGTTTTTGACAACTGCCCCAACCTCGCCTACCTCTGCGCGGATACGGGGAATTGTTACGCCAAGACCTACGCCGCCGATAACAGCGTCCCCTTCCACGTCTGCGGCGGCAGGCATCCGATCCTCGTGCCGCATCACGAAGAGTCTCTATTGGAAATCAACGCGGAATATGAGAGCGGCGCGTTCAGCGGCGACGTTTTCCTGCTGGCAGAGCCGCTGTCCCTTGACGAGGTGGCGAGCGAGTTCCCCGCATACGAAACGGGACTGGCGTGTAACCCGCGTGAAACGTTCCAGGCTGCGTACCGCATCCGGATCTTAGACGAAGCGGGCAGCAACGCGATGCTCAGCGAGGGGCAGACCGTGACGCTGTTCATTCCCGTTCCCGAAAACGGGGTCGCCAAAAAAAGCCGCGTGTGTCACATCACGGGCGACGCGGGCGCGCAAACGGATTCTTACAAGCTCAACCCGAAGGACGGCAGCGGGGTCAGACCTTTCGCCATGACCGAGGACGGGCATTATTTCATCGTTGAGGTCGACAGCTTCGGCATATTTCTGCTGGTGGAAGAGACGATCGCCCCGACGGTTTCGATCAACAATTACACCTCCTACCGAAAAGAGGGATACAAGACGACGATCCATTTTTCCGCCGCGGCGACCATCCCGCCCGAGGGTTCGACCATCCACTGGTTCATCAGCGACGTGGACTGCGGAACGGGCGAGACCTTCACCATGAAGCGGGCAAAAGAAAACTACACCGTGCAGGTCAAGCTCATTGATGAGGACGGAGTGACCGTTCTCGCCGAAAGCGAATCGGAGTGGGTCACCATTCAAAACGGCTTTTGGGCAAGGCTGCTGGGATTTCTCAGAATGATCGTCTTCATGCTGCCGAATATCACGCAGTAAACAGCGATAAACAAAGGAGCAGTTGATATGGAAAGAATCGTTTTGTTTTTCAAAAAACTGATGGTTTGGCTGACGGCTGCCGGCATCGGCTTTACGCCGATCGCGGGCGGCGGGGACTTTCCCCCGTCCGATGCGGTACAGGCGGACGACCGAGACAAATATCTGCAGATCGCGGCAGACGACAAAGGCACAGACACCTGGCAGCCGTGCGTCATCCACGGCGGCTACCGCTACGGACCCTCCATGATCCTCAATCAAGACGGCAGCATCGACCTTTGGAGCGCGTCGAACGGCCCGGGCGATATCATCGATCTCGTCAGCTACAAACGCCTTTATGATGGCGGAAAGCGCTGCACGAAGGAAGTGATCGCGCTCAAGCCAACGCCGGAGACCCACGATCAGATGTGGACCTGCGACCCGGGCGTGATCAAGATCGGCGAATATTATTACATCGGTTACACGACCACGGACGACCCGCGCGGGGTGAACAACGACGTGTGCGTGGCGCGCTGCAAGACGCCCGACGGACCTTTCCTCGAAAAATGGACGGGCAGCGGCTGGGGCGTTGAACCCGCTCCGATCATCCGCTACACCGACAATCCCGAGCGTTTCGGCGCGGGCGAGCCCTCGTTCGTGGTGCTGGACGACACGCTTTATATCTACTATTCGTGGGTCAACGACGAAGCGACCACCACCCGCGTCGCCACGGCTGACGCAACGGATGAAAACTGGCCTGCCACGATCGTAGAACACGGCGACTGCATCACGGGCAAGATCGACGCCGCCGACTCCGCCGACGTCAAATACGCGGATGAATACGGCCGCTTCGTGGCAGTCTACACCGAAAAGCGTTTTTCCGACGACAGCTACGTCGCCGTATGGGAATCGTTTGACGGCATCCACTTCCGCAGATGCTGCGCCGTCAAGGAAAACACCGCCGCCAAGCTGCACAACTGCGGCATTTCGGGCAGAGCGGACGGTCATATCGGCGCCGGCGATCCCGTCTACCTCTCCTATGCTTACGGCGGCGCGGGCGACGGCGCCTGGGGCAAGTGGTCGACCCGCATCCATCGGGTGACGCTTTCGCTTGCCGACGCGCCGAAAAATGATCCCGCCGGTGAAAAGAGCTCTTCTGTCTCCGTCCGGCGGCGGAGCGTGCGTCTCATCCCCGAGATCACGACCATCAAGGCCGAGCATCAGGTCTACCACATCACGGAGAGCGAGGAAATCGAGATCAGAGCGTATGATACGGACGGTTTTACCATTCCGATTCGCTCCGGCGTGACCTTTGACGGCTATGACGAATCGATCATCCGGATCGAAGGCTCCCGTATCTATGCCGTCAGCGAAGGCATGACCCGCGTCTACGCCCACTGGCACGGATTCACAGGCGACTTTGTCGTTCACACGGAAACTCAATCATAAAGAAAGAACCGCTGCCGTCCTTTCGGATCGCAGCGGTTCATTTATTTTAAGCAAGCGGAAACGTCCCGCTCCAGTTCGCAGGCGGAGCGGTTGCCCGCGCCGCCGTCATACAGAGAGTTTTTCATCATCACAACGCTGACGTGGTTATTCGGGTCGACCCAGAAATGCGTGCCGTAAGCGCCGCTCCAGCCGAAGCAGCCGACGCAGAGCCCGTGCGGATAATCGTCGCGCACCACGACCCGCATACCGAGCCCCCAGCGTTCGCTGCCCATTTCGATTTCTTCGGGCACGCAGGGCGTCGCCATCTGCCGCACCGAACGTTCCGACAGCACGCGCGTGCCATCAGCAGAAACGCCGCCGAGGCAGAGCATATCGGCAAAACGGATATAATCCTCCGCCGTCACGGCAAGTCCGGCGCCCGCCGCCATTCGTTCGGGGATAAAGTCAGCGAAAACGCGGCGATCCGGCATGGCGGCGATCTCGCTGAGCCCCTGCTCGGTGCGGTTATGCATCGGAACCATTCTCGCCCGCTGCTCCTCGTTCGGCGCGAAGGTCGTGTCGATCATGCCGAGCGGTTCAAAGAGATGGCGGCGCAGATATTCGTCAAACGCCGTGCCCGAAACCTGTTCCACGATCCCCGCCGCCAGATCGAAAGCGTCCGTGGGGCTGTAGGCCTGCGCGGTGCGCGGCTCAAAGGAAAGCGGCTGTTCGGCGATCACCTGCACGGCTTCGGAAAGCGGCAGGTTCGCGGTGGATTTTTCAAGCGCCGAAAGAACGGGCTCGCAGCCGACGCCGCTGATATGGCAGAGCAGATCGACAACGCGGATGTCATTTTGTGTGGGGCGTAATGACACGATCCTGCCGTTTTCAACCGCGGCGATCTGCATGCGCTTCATCGACGGATAATACCGACTGACCGATTCATTCAAATCGAGCAGACCTCTTTCCGCCAACTGCATGACAGCCGCTGCGGTGATGGACTTTGTCATCGACGCCGCGCGGAAGATCAGCCGGTTTTCATTTTCAAAGGTCTCGCCGAACTTTTCATGAATCAAACGCCGACCGTTCTGGTGAACGATGATCTCTTTTGCGCCGATTCTATTATCAAGAAGCTCCTGCCGCGCGTGCTCCCGAACGAGGGAGACAAGCGCGTCAACATCAATGATTTTCAATCAAATCACCCTTAATCAAAGAATATAGCGGAACAGGAAAATGACCATGTTCGTAAGATTATTCAGCAAATAACGCAGCATCGAAAGGGAATACGGGAACGAAAACTGCCACTCGGACAGGCTGACGAGCGAACCGAGGAAGGAGTCGTCATAGGTGCGCTCGGGGTGCAGGAACGCCTTGGTGCTCATCTTCGCTTGGCAAAGATGCTTCACCGATTCCCGCAGCGCCGAGCCGAACCCGACGGGATCGCGCTCATAGGCTCGCTTCATGGCGATAAACTGGGACGGCTTCTGCAGCGACCAGATTCCCGTGAGCATGGTGTCGCCGCCGCCGTAAACCGCGTTGACGGGACTCATATAGCCCTCGCCTGTGAAATTGGACGAATAATCCGAAATGACATAGCCGTCAAAGCCCCATTCGCCGCGCAGCAGATCCCGCAGCAGGGCGCTGTTCGCACCGCACCACGCCGTGCCGAGGCGGTTATAGGCGCTCATCACGCCGACCGATTTGCTCTCTTTGATCGACGGCTCAAACGCGCGCAGATAGAGCTCCCGAATGGTCTGCTCATCCGCCCAGGTGAATACGCCGTTGCGGTGGGATTCCTGATCGTTAAGTGCGAAATGCTTGACGGTCGTCACCAGCTCATAGCGGTTGGCGCCGCGCACGATCGCCGCGCCCATGCAGCCGGAGAGCAGCGGGTCTTCCGAAAAATACTCAAAATTCCTGCCGCCCATCGGGTTGCGGTGCAGATTCAGACCGGGCGCGTACCAAATGTCCTCGCCCATATCCGCGGCTTCCTTGCCCGCGCCTTCACCCATCTTTTCGGCAAGCTCCTCATTCCAGGTGCAGGCGATCGCCGTCTCGCAGGGGTAAGCTGTGCCGCTGTCCACATAGACCAGCCCGTGGCGTCCTTTGACGGAGGACGGCCCGTCGTTATCCTCGGTCGCGGGGATCCCGAGCCGCGCCACGCCCTGCGTTTCATAGCCGGAGTGAACGACCAGATCGATCATTTCGTCGAGCGTGAGCTGATCCAAAAACGCGTCCCACAGCGATTCATCCACCGCCACATCCTGCAGCGTGATCGGTCGGTCATACTTGACGCCCGTTTTCGGCACTTCGCCCTGCGTGGTGACTGGCGGCAGCGCGTCCTTGTTTTTGACCGCGTCATCCGCCGTCAGCGCGCGCGGCGCAGGCAGAACGCCGTTTGCCCGCGACAGAACGGGCAGACCGTTATCGGCGCAGGAAAACAGATTCCGGATCGGCGCGCCGGAAGCGTCATCGGTTCGGTAGACGGTCCCGGCAAGCGAAAATGATTTTTCCGCATAGGGCGTGCGGATATCGTCGCCCAAGAACAGCCGGTACTCCCCCGCTTCTAACACATACGCCTGCGTTTGCGCCATATCATACGACGCCATATCACGCAGGGAAACGCTCACTTGAACGCGCTCGCTTTCACCGGGCGCAAGGCATTTGGTTTTGGCGAAGCCGCCGAGCTCGACCGCGCTCTTTTCGATCCCGCCCGCCGTATACGGCGCGCTGAAATAGAGCTGAACGACTTCTTTGCCCGCGCAGGAGCCCGTATTCGTGACGGTCACTTCCGCCGTGACGGCGTCGCCGTTCATCTTAAAAACGGCGTCGGTTTTTTCAAAAGTGGTATAGGATAGTCCATAGCCGAACGGATACTGCACTTTTTCGGGCGCAAAGGTCTCAAAGTAACGGTAGCCGACGTAGATGCCTTCGCTGTATTCGACAAAATATTCGCCGTTATCATATTGGTGCGTTCCGAAAAACGGTGTGGACGGGTGATCTTCCACATGATAAGCCGCCGTATCCGCCAAACGGCCTGATGGCGACGCCGCGCCGGAAAGCACCCTTGCGGCGCCCTCAAGCCCGTATTCGCCGGGGATCCAGAGCAGCATGGCGGCTTTGATGCTGTCGTAGTCTTCCAGCCAGCCCATTTCCATGAGGTTGCCCGTGTTGAACAGGACGATGACCTCGGAAAAGGAGCCTGTCACAAGCTGAACCAGCTGTTTTTCCTCGTCAGAAAGCCGCAGCGTGTCCGCGCTGAGGTCGCGTCCTTCCGCGCTGGTGCGGCTGATGACCAGCAGCGCAGTGTCGGAATACGCTTTGGCGCGCTCCAGGATCGTCTTTGTCAAGTATTTAATCGGCATTTCGGAGAGCGCGCTCTTGGCCAGCGCGAGCTGCAGCAGATTATTGATGACCGTGTTGTCCGTTTTCGGTGTAAAGGAACGGATATGCCGCTCATACAGGTCTTTCAGCTCCGTGTTGTAAGCGATCCCCGCCGTGTCGAGCGCCTCGTAGAACGAGACGGGATCGTCGGTCGTCACCGCGCCGGAGCCCGCGCCGCCGTAAAACGGCTCCGCCGAGCCCGCGCCGAACACATTCACGCGCTTTTCTCCGAGCGGAAGCGCGTTCTCTTCATTTTTCAGCAGCACCACGCCCTCGGCCTCGATCTCAACGGCAAGCGCTCTGGTTTCGGCGGCAATCGCATCGTCGAGCCTGCCGCTCCTTGCCGCAGCGGGCAGAACCGAAGCCGTGATCATCAAGCAAAACGCAAGTATGACGGCGATACCCTTCTTCATACGTCTCCTCCTCTGCGTTGTGAATCTTTGTATTTCGATTCAATCATAGCAATATGAGCCGCGTTTTGCAACACAAAACAAGAATTTTCCGCAAAGAAAGAGCCGCCCGTGAACCTCATGGGCGGCTGCCGTGTTATATTTCATTTTCCTGCTGTGCGGGAGGTTCGGGGATCGCGGCTTTTTCTTCGAGCTGCTCCGCGCCGCAGCGACAGAAAAGAGACAGCATAATCATCGCCAAGCCGACGCCGACGGCAGAATACTCCTCAAATGAGATTTCCTGAATCTCCGGAACAAAGTGACTTGCCGCGGCGACGCCGATGGCGCAGAGGATCGCCGTGCCGACGGAAACAGCGGCGGTAAGAATGCCGAGGCGCATCAGCTCGTTGGCGCCGCGCAGGGTGAAAGGCGTTTCGTCCGCCAGTTCATTTTTGAAATAGGTTTCCGCTTTTTTGCCGAGCACGGCATACGCCGCAGAAAAAGCGGCGCCGACGGCAAAATAAGCAACCACGGTGGGCAGATTCATCTGGGCGCGGCTCTCGAGCATGCTGAGGATCGTGACGCCGCCCAGCTTGAACGGTTCGCCGTTCAGCGCCGCGCAGGTGATGAGATTCACGATGCAGATGCAGAAGCTCACAATGCAGCAAATCTCGATGATTTTACTGAGAATTCTGCCGATTTTGGCTATGGTTTGAATAATTGTCAGTGATTTCATAAAGATTCCTCTTTAGGCATGATATTTTTTGTTCAGGCGTCAACGTCGAGATCATTGAAGATCTGACCGTAATAGGCAATATCGCCGTTGTCGCCGATCACGGCAAGCACGCCGTTTTCATTGCCCGTGATGTAAATGCGATTATGGCGGCATGTTTTCACGATTCCCGCCACGACCTTGGTGCTGCCGTTTCTTTTGCTGTTCGTGATCACGCAGGCGTCGGGCAGAAGCGTTTCGATAAAGGTCTGCGTGGTGGAACCGGCGTAGCTGTGATGTCCGACCTTGAGCAGATCGACCTTGCCGATCTCGGGCGCAAGGCGCGTTTCATCGCCCGTGTAGTCGTCCATATCGCCCGCGAGGAATATCCTTGAACCGTTCTTCTCAAACAGAACGCCCAGCGAATTGTCGTTTTCGCCGACTCTCTCCGGGTTTTCGGGATCGTCGGTGTTAAACAGCGTCACTGTGAAATTGCCGAGGTCAAACGGCGTTCCGTCCATATCCGAAATGACGGGAACATTGCGCGCGGCAAGCGCGTTGATCATCTGATCATAGACCTCCTGATTATCCCACTGCTCGAGCTCGTATTCATTGATCTTGCTGCTGTCATACTTTTTCAAATAGGCGCGGTCAACGGTAACGTCGGGGTCGAGGATGATGGTGTCGAACCCGCCGATGTGGTCGGAATGAGCGTGCGTGCCCAGCACGAAATCTAGGTGGACTTTGCCGTTTTCGTCCGCCGCGTGCTTTTTGAGATAGGCGAGCACTTCCTTTTCATGCCCATCGAAAACGAGCCAGTCGAAATTGCGCGGATTGTCGGAATCCTCCCCCGCGTCGACGAGGGCAAAATGACCGTCGCTCTCGATCAGGATCGCGTCGGAACTGCCCGTGTTCAAAAAATGGATGCAGTCGCCGCCGTGATCCGCCGGAGCGGCAGGCAGCACGGACGTTGCGCCGACGGTCAGCAGCGCCGTCAGATTCGGAAAGAGAAAGCAAACAGCAGATAATATCAAAGCAATCACCTTTTTCATTTCTTCACCTCATCGGATTTCAGTTTGTTTCGTTTATTATACCAGACAATTCGAGATGATTCAATCAGAATATTTTCCTCGGATATATTGACACAAATTCTATCTTTCTTTATACTTATAAGTAACTTATGGTGCGAGGGTAGCACATAAAAGAAATCCCGACGGAATGGACGCCCTTGTGCTTTGCGCAGGGGCTTTTTCTGTTTCATCAAATATCCAAGGAGGGTTCCGTATGAAAAAATGGTTGGCTTTGCTTCTCTGTCTGACGGTGCTCGGCGCCTCGTTCGTCTTTGCCTTCGCGCAGGACGGCGGCACGACCGCCGTCACCGCTGCCGACGCGCTGAAGACTGACGGCGAGCGGCTCGTCAACGCCGCGGGTGAGGAAGTGCGCCTGCGCGGCGTGAACCTCGGCGGCTGGCTCATTCAGGAGGACTGGTTCTGCCCCGCTGACAACGGTAAACGCGGCGATCATTGGACGCTGGAAACGCTGATCGAACGCTTCGGCGTTGACAAAGCGTATGAGCTTTACAACATCTATTGGAACAACTGGATCACGGAATACGACTTTGCGCAGATCGCCGCCATGGGCTTCAACTGCGTGCGCATCCCCTTCTGGTACCGCAACTTCCAGAGCGACGACAAGGGCACGTGGATCCTGAACGAAGCCGGGGAGAAGGACTTCTCCCGCCTGGACTGGGCGGTGGAGATGTGCCGCCGGTACGGGCTGTACGCCGT
>JAFTEL010000143.1 GCA_017453685.1 Clostridia bacterium | reverse complement strand
GATGCCGATGGCCTTGGAGGTGTCCATCGAGGAGCCGCCGCCGATGGCGACGATGCAGTCCGCGCCGGAAGCCTTGAAGCAGGCTACGCCGCTCTGCACGTTTTCAACCGTAGGGTTCGGCTTGATCTCGGAAAACAGGGTGTAGGGGATGCCTGCCTGATCGAGCAGGTCGGTGACCTTGGCGGTGACGCCGAACTTGACCAGATCGGGGTCGGAAGCGACGAACGCCTTTTTGAACCCGCGGTTCTGTATTTCCGTGACAACGGCGCCGATCGCGCCTGCGCCGTGGTAAGAGGTTTCGTTGAGCATAAATCTGTTCATGATGATCGTCTCCTTCATCGTATTTTTTAAGGGTCGTTGCTGAATTCAGTATAACCATTTTTGAGTCGGGTGTCAATGAGATCGGCAGGAGATGCCGATACTATCTTAAAAGATTTCATTTGTGATTCTGTTTTCTTATGCTTGACAAGAATACAGGCAGGGGGTAAGATGAAATCGGTAATATACCAAATGAAAAAATGAAAGGAGAAATTGTTATGTCATTGGTCAAAAAAGCAATTGCGGAATTCTTCGGCACCTTTATCCTCGTGCTCATCGGCTGCGGTACGGCTTGCGCGGTGGGCTGTGACGCCCGGCTCGGCGCAGGCTATCTGATCACGGCGCTCGCTTTCGGCGTCGGTCTCATCGCCGCGTGCTACTCGGTGGGCAACCTGTCCGGCTGCCATATCAACCCCGCCGTTTCGCTGTCCAAGCTGATCACCGGCACCCTGAAGCCCGTAGAATTCATCTGCTACGTGGTCGGTCAGTGCCTCGGCGCCCTCGCAGCCGCCGGCATTCTGCGCGTTCTGTTCGGCGCGGATTCCGGTCTCGGCTCGAACGGGTTGTATAACGACAGCATCGGTCTTTCCCTGCTTGTGGAGATCGTTCTGACCTGCGTGTTCGTACTGGTCGTGCTGTATACCTCCGAATCGCATCCGCAGGGCAGCGCTTCGGGGCTGGTCATCGGTCTGGCGCTCACCGCCGTTCACCTGTTGGGCATCGCGCTCACCGGCACCTCCGTCAACCCTGCCAGAAGCCTCGGTCCGGCGCTCATCGCCGGCGGCGACGCGCTGAAGGTTGTGTGGGTTTTCTGGGTCGGTCCGCTGGTCGGCGCCGCGGTGGCTGCCGTCCTCTTCCGCGTTCTCAACGACAAAAAAGCCAAATAAATCGTTCTTTCCATCCGGTAGGAAGGGCGCGCTGCATCATTTGTTTGCAGCGCGCCCTTTGGTATGGGAGAGAAAGATTGGTGTTGGCTGTTATTTTTTGCGCTTGAGGAGCGTGACGGCGACCAGCGCAGCGATCATGACTGCAAAGCAGATGCCGTAAGTGATGAGGTTTTTCGTCCTCGTCGAAGAGGTTTGTTGATCGGGCATGCCCGAATCCGGTCGGCTTCTCCGCGTCTGAGAAGAGGCGTCGTCCGAAGAAGTGCTCTCTTCCGGCTCGGCTGCCTGAGATTCCTCTTCCTGCGTTTGATCGGGCCTGTTGTTCGGGTCGAGATCGCCCATGTCCGGCATGTTGTTCGGGTCAAAATCGCCTATGTCGGGCATGTTGTTGGGATCGAAATCACCTATGTCAGGCCGCCCTCCGCCGTTAGGCGGAGAGGAAGGTCTGGAACCGCTCTTTTGCTGCCCACCGATCGCGGTGTTCAGCAGATTGACCGTTGCGTTTTTTGCCGCAGGTTCGGTCACAGCTTCCGTCAAGGGTTCCGTTGTGGGCTCCGTTACTTTTTCGGCCGCGGTCTGCTCGTCTTTCTTGCTCGACCTGCCGCCGAACCCGCCGAACCCGCCTGCGCCGCCGCCCATGCTGAACTGACCCATGGCTTTCACGTCGATATCCGACGCGTCGATCAAAGCCGAGGAATCCGCGCGCTGTCCCTCGTCCGTGGAGGGGATGGTGCCGTTGAGCTGACCGCGGATGCTTTCGCCGCGGCGCTTGACGGTTTTATACAGCGTTTCGGCTGCCGTTTGGTATTCATCATAGGGATAGAACGCGGTGGGGTCTGTTTCGACCAGCGAATCGATCTGGTTTCGGATGCGGTTGTAGACCTCGTCAAAGCGGCCGCCGTTGATATATTCGTCGACGAGCTGCTGCAGGTAGGCGTGATACCGTTCCAGATATTCCTCGTTGGAAAGCAGCACGTCAAAGAACTTGGTGCCCGCGAACGGCGTATCGATCGCGTCGTTGACCATATCGGTCGCGTCGGCGCTTTGTCCCATGGACATGCCGCCCAAGGAAAGGTTATAGTCCCACGGGAAGATGTTGAGCTGACCGTTGTAATCATACAGGTAGTAGTTGTGCGCCATCGAGCCGGACAGACTGTCCTGATTCACGGAGAACGTGTGAACGGCCATATATTTCAGAATGTTGTCCACGTCGAGATAGGTCTCCAGCTCCGTGCCCTCGCTGACGTTTTTCAGCGCCGTCACCACGCGGCGGTGATCCGCCGTGCTCGTGCCGGTGAGCGCGCCGTCCCAGATCGTGCCGTAGCTGTCCAGCTCATCGTCGGTGTAGTTGAGGTTGGCGCCGCCGCCCTTGGAGGAGCTGCCTCTGCCCTGCGGGCGGAAGTTGTTCCTGGCAAACGGGTTTTCCGTTTCGGCGGTCGTGGCGCTCTCGTCGGCGTCCGAACCGCTTTGCTCGGGCGCGCTGCCCGTTTCGGAATCGGAACCGCTGCGGTCGGGTCTGCTCCCTTTGTCTGAGCTGTTTCGTTCCGGCATGTTATTGGGGTCAAAATCGCCCATATCCGGCATATTGCCCGGGTCAAAGTCGCCCATGTCGGGCATGTTGTTCGGGTCGAACGAGAAGCCGCCGTCGGAACCGTCGCCGCTGTCGGGCGGCGTCTTTCCTTCAAATTGGGAAAGGTCGATGTCGGAAAGATCCATATTCGGCATGGATTTGGAGAAAGAAGAACTCTTGGAAGAACTGTTGCCGCCGCCCATTTCCATGGTGTCAGGCTTATACAGTTCGCCGTTCTGCGTGCCGAAGTTGCGCAGCATGAAGCTCTGCTCCACCGCCTCCAGCGCCAGATAAACGCCCCAGTATTCGCCGTTGACGGAGACCTTCGCGTAGTTATACAGGGAAGCGTCCGCGCCGAGATACTGGTACATATCGTAGATCACGGCTTCCTTCATGTTCGTCGCGTCGGCGTAGTTGTTGTTGAGGATCAGCTTGTCAAGACCGTAGCAGGTCTGCCCGTCCACGAAATGGTCGAACTCCAGCTTCAGACTGTAACGGTCCGTTTCCGAATCCATGGCGATGGCGGAAAGGCTGGTGTTGCCCTTGGGTCGGATGGCGACGTTGTTGACCCGCTTGCCGTTGATGACCACGTTGCAGACGTAGTATTCTTCCGTCATGGCGCCGGAAAGCATTTTCTGCCATTCGTCTTCGTCCATTTGGATGTCCACGCTCATGACTTCATCCGTGTTGAACAGCTTGGTTTCATATTCCATCTTGACGCCGGTGCCGCCGAACAGTTCGTTCAGCGTGCCTGAAAAGCCCACCGCCAGCAGGCACAGTGCGACCGCAACAGCCGTGACGGCGATGATGATCTTGCTGATGTGCTTGTTTTCAGCCATTGCAGGAACCTCCTTTAAGGCGTGCGCCGCAATTTGTGCGGTGTTGCCTTAAGACATGTATTCGCCGTTGAAGGTCACGAGCGTTGCGCTCTTGACGCCGTTCACGTCGTTCACGCGGTTGACGAAATCGGTCACGGCGTCTTTCACGCGGATCTCCGCGGTCAGTTCAATGCCCGCTTCGTTGACGGTCTTCGATTTGACGATGTATTTGTCCACCGCTTTGCCGATCACGTCCAGCGCACCCTTTTCGGCGGCTTCATCGCTGCAGTCCACGATGAGGATATACGGCGTGCTGCGGAATTTTTTGTTGACGAACAGAACGAGGATGGCGCCGATGATCGCGGAACCGATGACGGCCAGCGGGATCATGCCCGCGCCGATGACGATGCCGACGGCAAGCGCCCAGAACAGGAAGACGATCTCCATCGGCTCTTTGATGGCCGCGCGGAATCTCACGATGGAAAGGGCGCCGACCATGCCGAGGGAAAGCACGACGTTGGACGTGACCGCCATGATCACGAGCGTTGTGACCAGCGACAGGCCGATGAGCGACATGGCAAAGCCCGTTGAATACATCACGCCGCTGAAGGTCTTTTTGTAGATGACGAAAATGAACAGCCCGATCACAAGGGCAAAAGCCATACCGATGAGGGTATCAATGGCGGAAAACTCCGTTACGCTTTCCAGAAAGCTGGATTTGAAAATATCGCTGAATGTCATTTGAGGTTCCTCCTTAAATTAATTGTTTTTAATCAATGGTTACTTCACTTAACCAAATCTGCGGCACGCCCCATATTTGGAAAAGGCCTGCTGCCTCATGCCGTTCACCTGGATCATATCCTGAATGATCTCAGGCAGAAACGCGTCGTATTTCACCTCAAGGATCATATCCTGCGGCGTGTCGGTCGCGCTGACGTCCGAAATCTGCTTCGTCAGAAATGCGCGGGAAAACAGGCTGGTGCGAATTTGCGAATCGAAGGTGACGCGGACGTTGCCCGCCGGGTAGACGTACGGTTCCCGCAAATAGGAGACCAGCACGCGGGGTCTGAGCCCCTGATAGTTCATCTTGGCGTACAATTCCTTCACCAGCTCCTGCGGGCTGTCTTTCATGAAGGCGAGGTCGCCGCTGACGATCCTGCGGAATTCCTCTTCCGTCAGTCTCGCGTCATATTTCAGACACAGGTTGCCGATCTTCATCTTCTTTTCCAGCGTGATGAACGAAAGATCGTCATTGTAATACCGAATACGGAACTTTTCGCGGTGTTCCACGCCGTCGAGCTTTTCCTTCAGCGCCTTATCCTCGCTGTTGTCAAAATAGACGCTGCGGATATGATAGGTGCCGGAAGGACTAACGTGCGGATCGACGGTCATGATCTTTTGCAGCCGTTTTCGCATCGCGACGTAGTCGGCGTAGGGAACGGCGAATTTGAGTTCGTGACGGTATGGCTTGCTCTGTTCCATTTTGAGCCCTCCTTTCTTGTTCTGTTCTGATGTTGGCTCGATTATGAGGACTCAACCTAAAGCGAACCTAAAGGTTTTTAAGTTTTCGCAAAAAAAGAAGAGCTATCCCAACAGATAGCTCTTTGGATGGATTTGGAATCAGCCGATCACGACCGTCGTGATGCTCTTTTCGGGCACGGTGATCCGGTGCCTGTACCGGCCGTCAAACGTTTTTTCCAGCGTTCGGTCTTTGTCGGTGGTGTAGACCGCCATTCCCTTGGCGAGGAGCGTCGGCAGCGTGACCAGCCGCTCTTCGGCTTCGTTGACGATGACGATCACCGTCTTTCTCTCCGGCGTTCGGAACGCCGCGAGGCTGAACGGGTAATACCGCCCTCCGCCGCCGTCTTCGGCAATGTCGGTGATGTTCGGTACGGCGGTCAGCGATTTCGACCCCACGGGAACGAATTTGGCAAAGTGGGCGAGCGCCGTGAACCGCGCCGTCGGCTTCACTTCCCGGTAATCGTTGTCGACCGCGTAAAACAGCCCGTCGGACAGCCGCCTGCCTTCTTTATCGGTACCGCCGATATTGACGGCGACCCAGCTTGACCAGGAGTTGCACCGCGCCAGATTGAAATCGTTCGCGATCACCCGCGCCATGATGAGCGCGGCTTCCACGTCCGCCACGTCGTGCTTGCAGGGCAGCTCGCACCACTCGGTCATATCCACCTGATACTGGCCGAGCGTTCGGCAGCGGCGGACGCCGAACTCCATTTTGGTTTCGGCGTTCGTGTCCGTCCAATAGCTGTGATATGCAAGCGAACCGACCTGCGCCATAACGGTTTTATTCTCCAGCAGCGCGTCAACATACGGCGTGTCGTTGGCGCCGATCTGCCCGCTTTCCGGCGTCTGGAGCTTCACGTCAAGCCCGCGCTCGGCAATCCCTTGGGCAAACAGCTCCATGAGCTTGACGACCTGCTCGGCGGAATAGTGGCAGCCCTCCTGCCCGACCCAGTCGCCGCCCCAATCCCACTGCGGCTCGTTGACGGGTGAAATATACTTGACGGGAACGCCGCGGGAAAGGAAATATTCGGTGATGGTCAGAAAATAATCGACAAAGTCCTGATAGCGGCTTTCGTCCAGATTCGTCACGCCGCCCGACTGACTGCCCGCGGTCTCGCCGTTGACGGTCATGGAGTAATGCGGCGAATTGGCAAAGAGTACGACCGTGTCGACGCAGCCGTAGGACAGCGCTTCAAACAGCATTGCCTGCGCGTTGGCGTCGCGTGTGAAATCATATTCAAATTGACCGCTTTCTTCATTGTAATAAAGAAAGCTCTCGGTTCGGCGGGAGGGTTCGCCAATGCGGTTCTTCCCGGGGTTGACGCCGCCGCCAACGTTGTAGCGGTAAATGTTCAGCCCCAGTCCCTCTTCGGAAAACAGTTCTTTGGCAAGATACTGCCGTTCGGCTTCCTCATCGATCATCTGCGCCCACCAGCAGGCGGACGTGCCGAATCCCGTCACGGTCTGCTCCGGCACGGCAAAAAGATTGATTTTCATATTCACCCCGAAAAAGTTGCTCAATGCAGTCAGAAAAGCGAGAAAACGGATGATGTATGGCAGCATTTTTCTTTTGGGACACCTCCCTGTTTCTTCAGTATAGCAGATTAGAAGACCCTTTTTCAACGCCTGATAAGAAAAACGCTTTGGGCGCTTTCGCTCAGAGCCGAAAAGACCCGCCTGACGTCTTTTGAAAGGGGAGCGTCACGGCGGGTCCGATTTTTATATAGATTACAGATTCCGTTCCAGATTGACCAGAAAGTCCTGAATGTTCGTCACCATGCCTTTGACGGAAAGCGAGCCGCGGTCGTGGAGCTTGTTGACGGCGAATTCCGAAATATCCACGGAATAGATATAGACCGGTCGGACGCCTTCCTCGGTTTCACAATAGGAGGGCGTCATGTTCCCCGTGGCGATGGTGTGAAGCTGGGTGGCAAGGCAGATGACGGCGGTCGCTTTGCGCGTGTGCTCGCGCATGGCGTTCTGCGCCTCGTAAACGTTCCCGATCACCTCGGGCAGAGGCCCGTCGTCGCGGATAGAGCCCGCGAGAACGAAGGGCGTGTTCGTTGTGGTCAGCGCGTGCATCACGCCGGTGTCCAGCTTGTGCTCTTCCAGAAACTGCTTGATCGAACCCGCCTTGCGCACCAGATTGATGGTGTGCAGGTGATTATAATGCCCGTTTTCCACCTGCTTTTTCGTGTAAATGTCCTGCCCGAGTCCCGTGTGCAGGAGCGCAGCCTCCAGATCGTGCGTAGCCAGCGCGTTGCCCGCAAACAGGCAGTCGCAGTAGCCTTTTTTAATCAGGTTCGTCATGGCGTTGCGGCTGTCGTGGTCGAACACGCAGGCGGGACCCAGCACCCAGACGATATAGCCGTGGTCTTTGTCGTGGCGGAGAATTTCATAAAGCTGATCGTATTCCTGCGAGAAAGAGGTCTCGCGCGACTGCCCCGTTCGGAACGCAAATGCGGCGTTTTGCTTCTTTTCGGGATCAACAAAACAGTTCGCGTGCACGTAAACGCCCGTGGAGCCGTCGTCTTTTCTGCCCACGACGACCTGATCACCGGCTTTGACCCGACGCGGCTCGGTCACGACGGGGATACCTTCCCGAATCACAACGGCGCAGTCCATGCGGCTTTTATGCAGCATCGTCCATTGACCGTTGATCTTGAAGTATTCGGGATAGATCGTGGTCGCGTAAAAGTTTTCCGGCAAAAATCCGTCGCCTGCCGCTTCGGTTTTCACGTCCGGCGCGGAGAGCAGCGGCTCTTTTGAAAAGTCGGGAGCAATAAAAGCGGGGAACTGCATCAGATCACCTTTTTTCCGAATCAATGATTTGCTTTCTTTCCAGACTATAACACAACTTGCAGACAGATGCAAGGAGATGAATCCGTCTCGTTTCTTTTTTCGCGTGAAGTTTGCCGCTTTGCGACAAGTGATGCTGTGCCTGCGGCACAATGATGCTTTGCGGCTCTGCCGCAAAATGATGTGATGAGTTCCGTTTCACGCGCGCAGCGCACATCATTTGCGAAGCAAGCATCATGCCAGCAGGGCACATCATGTTCCGCGACAGCGGAACACATCATTCGCACCAAAAAAAGGACACACCATCCGGTGTGTCCTTTTTTTGGTGCGAGAGACGGGACTTGAACCCGTACGGGATTACCACACGCCCCTCAAACGTGCGCGTCTGCCGATTCCGCCACTCTCGCTTGACAGTTGTGAATTATAGCACACGGAAAAGGGTCTGTCAAGTTCAAAACTCAAACTTTTTCCCGCGGGCAGCCAAAAGCAGCCGTCTTCTTTCTTGCAAACGAAACGGATTCGTGGTATGATAATTTATATTACTTCCATTACTTCGGGAGGCGGCAAAATGGATCTGGAAAAAATCAGAGATCTGATCGGGTTCCTGCGGCAACTGCGCGCGCCGATCAAGCTGTTCACGCTGGCGGCGAGCATCGTGCTGACCATCCTTCGGCGCCTGCTTGAAGAGGATCAGACTCCCGCCGTGAAGGTGCTCCGCCAGAGTTTC
Organism: Clostridia bacterium; assembly: GCA_017453685.1. Classification (GTDB taxonomy): domain Bacteria; phylum Bacillota; class Clostridia; order Oscillospirales; family Acutalibacteraceae; genus UBA8612. The sequence goes on along the minus strand of JAFTEL010000143.1, from coordinate 424 downwards.
CTCTGCCGCAAGAGCAGTCAACACCCCGCCGGCTGCACCTCGCCCTGTGTCACCGAATGTCTTGACGGCAGCTTTGCCGCCGCCTTTGCCTGTGCCGCCGTGGAAGAGGGTCAAATCGTCAACCGCATCTGTCTGGTTCGCAGCCGCAGCAGCGACGACCTCGGCAGCGCGCCCGGAAGAACGATTTATGAGACCGCCCTTTCGCCCGAACAGCTTACCATCACCGACACGGCGCACGGTCTGTTCCTGTGCTGGAACAACCGCGGCGGGCGCAGCTTTGCCACCCCGCAGACCTTCGGCAAAGCAGCCGCCGAAGCGCTGGAAAACGATGCGATCGAACGCAGGCAGGCAGCCTGCGCCGATCTCGGATGGCACTGCACCCTGATCGAAAAGAGCGGCGAAAAGCCCGTGCAGCCGCGCCCGT
>JAFTEL010000142.1 GCA_017453685.1 Clostridia bacterium | reverse complement strand
TGAGCATTACGGCACGAACGGCTATTCCGAAATCCCCATGCTCGCCTTGAAAAACCTGTTCAAATAAAACGGTCGATATGATAAAAGACCTCCCGCGTTTCAAACACGGGAGGCCTTTTATGGCTTTGGTCGATCAATACTTGAATTTGCTGTAAGTGATGTGCGTGGTGCCGGTCGCGTTGGCGGTGCCGATCGAGCCGGTGTCAATGGTCATTTTGATGTTGTATTCCACTTTGAGGGATACCAAATGACCCGTGGCGGCGTCAATGGTGGCAACGACCTTCGCGTTGTTATAGCTCTCGTTGACGACGGCCTTGCTGAAGGTGCCGCCGATGGCGCTGTAAACAACGGGACCGGTCTTGTGGTCATAGTAATCCTTGTCTTCGTTGCCCACGCAGATGCCGCACTTGTCGATGGGCGTGCTGGCTTTGGTGGAGTTGGCGGAACCCACGGTGGAGCCGTTCTTCACGTTGAGCGTAACCACCAGATTGTTGCCGGACTGCTTGCAGGTCGCGCCCGTGAGATCAGCGGCGGTCAGCGTGCTCTTGCGCAGGTAACGGTGCGGTTCGTCGTCCGCCCATTGACCCTTGCTCACGTCCATGGTATATTTGTTGTCCGCGCCGATGCCCATGAACTTGTAAACGAGACCTTTGAAGGTCTTGAAGGCGACGCCCGCGTCAAGGTTCTCATTGTCGGTGATGCGCTCTTTGTGGTAGCCGACTCTTTTGTTGTAAGCGTCATTGACGGTGTCGTTGTAGAGCGCCAGAATGTCGGCCTGACTTGTCGGTACGGTGAGCGCTTCGGCTTCGGTCGTGGCTTCGTCGGCGGCGGAGCTTTCTTCTGCAGCTTCAGCAGAAGATTCTTCTTCGACGGAGGTTTCTTCCGCGGCGGACACATCTTCCACCGTGGTCTCGTCGACCGGCGCGGCTTCGGTGGTCTCCTCCGCTTCGATAACGGTGGTTTCCTCGGGGGCGGCGGTGGGTTCTTCCGATTCTTTGCTGCCGCAGGCGGCAAAGCCGATGATCAGGCAGCCGGCGAGAAGAACGGACAGAACGGCTTTCATGGTTTTCAACGGAAATCTCTCCTTTCAATTTTAACGCCGAACGGCGTTTCATTACTTTTTGTAGTACTTTTTGACGTTGGCGAGGTGCTCCTGATAGGTCACGGCATAATAGAAATTCATCTCCTCGTCGGTGACAAAGAAGAAATAATCGGTGTCGGCAGGGTAGAGCGCGGCTTCGATGGCGTCGATCCCGACGTTGGTGATCGGCCCCGCGGGCAGACCGACGCATTTGTAGGCGTTGTATTTTTCAGTGTAAACGTCAATATCTTCGACGTAAGGCTTGACGTATTTTTCCAGATAGAAGATCGTCACGTCACATTCCAGCTTGCCGTTGGGGTTTTTCAGGCGGTTGTGCAGCACGGAGGACACGTTTTTCATTTCGGACGTGGTGGCTTCTTCCTGAATGATGGAAGCGATGCGCAGAATCTCGTCCATGGTGTAGCCGAGTTCCGCCGCGCGGGCGCGGTATTCGTCGGTGATCTTGCTCTGATAATTGACCAACATTTTCTTGACGACGGTCTGCGGCGAAGTCAGCAGATAGAACTCATACGTGTCGGGGAACAGATAGCCCTCCAGCAGAAACGGACGCTCGTCCGCGTTGCCGATCTCGGGCAAAAACGACGTGTCGCCCTCGGGGTTGTTCACCGCGTCCAGAAACGCGTCCTGCGAGCAGACGCCGTTCTCTTCGAGCAGTTGACCGTATTCCGGCGCCGTCAGCCCTTCGGGGAAGGTGACGCGTATCGTCTGCGGCCCCGCCGTCGTTACGGCGAGTTCTTCCAGTATATTCCCCGGGCTGCCGCAGGCGCAAAGGCCGAACAGAAGCAGCCCGATCAAAAGAACGGCAATGATCTTTTTCACGGTACACCTCATCATTAGAATTTTGTCTATTATATCTCAAAAATATTTTGTTTGCAAGGCTTGACAAACGCAATGAGGCGTATTATAATGCTACATGTTCCGTATGGGCCTGTAGCTCAGTTGGGAGAGCGTTCGGTTCGCATCCGAGAGGTCGTGGGTTCGAATCCCTTCAGGTCCACCAAAACAAAAGAACCGCCAATTTGGCGGTTCTTTTGTTTTGCAGCAGGGGAAGGGATTTGAAGGACGAGCGGTACAGAGCAACCGTCCGGTGGACGGTTGTGACCGCGAGCGACCAAGCGCCCGCAGGCGCGCGAATCGAATCCATGCAGGTCCATCAAAAAGAAAAAGCCGCCGATGTTATGTTGCAAAAGCGGAAAACTTATGCTACAATCATCTATGTAATACATATTAAATGTTTTGCAGGAGGAATTTTGATGAAACACACCAAACGGATCCTTGCGGTGCTGCTGGCGCTGGTCATGATGCTCAGCTGCGTTCCGGCCGCGCACGCTGATTACGACGACGGCATGGACTGCCCCGTCTGCGGCAAATACCATTGGGACGATTGGGTCGCGTGCGACGACTGCGGCATGTGCATCGACTGCGCGGCCGATTACACCTGCCCGTACTGCGGCGAGTGCACCTATTGCGCCGGGGAGCAGTGCGACCAATGCGGCGCCTGCCCCGACTGCGGCGAAATCATCTGCAGCGAATGTGATTCACAATGTTTCAAATGCGCGGATGATTCCAAATTCTGCATTACCTGCGGGCGCTGCGGCGAATGCAACGGCAACACAGCCTGCCCGGGCTGCACAGAAACCTGCGGCGAATGCGAGGCAAGAAACTTCTGCAGCGAGTGCTTCTTCTGCGAGGACTGCAGCGGCGGCGTCTGCACCGAATGCGGCAAGGCGTGCTACAACTGCGCGGATGAAGATGATTTTTGTTTCAGCTGCGGCCGCTGCTGGGATTGCAACGGCGGCACGGTCTGCCCCGGCTGTCAGGAAAACTGCGGCGAGTGTGAAAGCAAGAATTACTGCAGCGAATGTTTCTATTGCGAAGACTGCGGCGAAATGATCTGCACCGAATGCGGCAAAGCATGTTTTAACTGCTCAGACGATTCCGAATTTTGCATAAGCTGCGGCCGCTGCGGCGAATGCAACGGCGATACAACATGCCCCGGCTGCCGCGAGACATGCGGCGAATGCAGCACATATGATCAATGCGCCGACTGCTTCTATTGCGAGAATTGCGTTGATTACATTTGTGAGAACTGCGGAAAAACATGCACCAACTGTGCGGACGAGTCCGAATTCTGCGACAACTGCGGCTTGTGCCCGGACTGCAACAGCGGCACCACCTGCCGCTACTGCGGCGAGACCTGCGGCGAATGCAGCAATTCTAATCAGTGCCAGGTTTGTTTTGCCTGCGAAAACTGCACGATCCTTTGTGACGGCTGTCTGGATATTTGCGTCGACTGCGCGGACGGCTGGTGCCAGAGCTGCGGGCTCTGCGGCGACTGCAACGGCGACACGGCCTGCCCGAACTGCGGCGAAACCTGCATGGAATGCAACAAATACGGCCAGTGCTACGACTGCTACACCTGCGAGCAGTGCACAACGATCTGTGAAGAATGCGGCGAAGTCTGCATCGACTGCGCCGACAGCTTTTGCGAAAACTGCAACACCTGTAACGAATGCAACGGCGACAGCGTCTGCCCGAATTGCTACGAAACCTGCGCGCTGTGCGACGCCAGTCCGCAGTGCAAAGATTGTCATACCTGCTCCGATTGCGTGCTGCTTTGCAGCATCTGCGGCGAAGTCTGCATGGAATGCGCCGCGGACGGCTGGTGCTTCGGCTGCGACACCTGCGCCGACTGCAACGGCGGCACAGCCTGCCCCGACTGCGGTGAGAGCTGTCTGGAATGTGAAACGCTCGAACAATGCCACGATTGCTACCTCTGCGCCGACTGCACCAAAGTCTGCACGGGCTGCGGCAGCGTGTGCATCGACTGCGCGGACGGCTGGTGCGGCAACTGCGACACCTGCGGCGATTGCAACGGCGACACGGCCTGCCCCAGCTGCGGCGAAACCTGCGAAAGCTGCGGCAACGAGGATCAATGCTCAAACTGCCATAACTGCGCAGCGTGCGCGGATATCTGCATCAACTGCGGCGATTTCTGTTCGATGTGCGACCTCGATTACAACGAAGCGACGCATATGTGCGGCAACTGCGACGTGCATGACGTGGACGCCGCGGCGGTGATCGGCAAGATCAACGCCATCGGCACGGTCGAGCTCACCCCCGCGAGCAAGGCGAAGATCGACGCGGCAGCGGCCGCATTCAAAGCGCTGTCCGCCGAGCAGCAGGCACTTGTCAGCAATTACAGCACGCTCAGAGCGGCTCAGGCCATATACAGACAGCTCAAAAGCCAGGAGGATACCCGCAATGCCAATCTTGTGACCGCCGGGATCAATAATCTGGGCACGATCAGGTACAACAGCGAATGCTATAAAAAGATCTCGATTGCGAAAAAGGCGTATGCCGGTCTGACGGCCGATCAAAAAGCGCTTGTGAAGAATTACGCTGTGCTTCAGGCGGCCATAGCAAGGTATGATGAGCTCAGACAGGCCGCCGACGACAAAGCCGCCGCGGACGACGTGATCGGCAGGATCAGCGCCATCGGCACGGTTGCTTACTCGGACGCATGCGCGCTGAGAATCAACAGAGCAAGAACCTCCTACAACGCGCTGACCGACACACAGAAAACGCTGGTGACCAACTACGCCGTGCTCACGGCAGCAGAAGAAACCTATGCACAGCTGCAGGCGCAGGCCAATCAGACAGCGGCGGACAAAGCCGCCGTCGCGAATGCGGCGCAGAAGATCGACGCCATCGGCAAGGTGGCCTTCACAAGCGACTGCAAAGCAAAAATCGACGAAGCGAGAAACGCCTATAACGCACTGACCCCCGCGCAGAAAACGCTCGTGGACAATTACGCCGAACTCACGGCGGCAGAAGCGGCCTATGCGGAACTGGAAAAAATACAAGCAGCGACGGACGCGATCAACGCCATCGGCACGGTGGCCTACACCGCCGAAAGCAAGGCGAAGATCGACGCGGCGAAAAACGCCTATGACGCGCTGACCGACGCGCAAAAGGCAAAGGTGCTCAACGCTGATAAGCTCACGGCAGCCGAAGCGGCTTACGCCAAGCTGAAAGCAGCCGCGGATCAGGCCGCTGCCGCGCAGGCAGCGAATCAGGCCGCCGCCGACGCGGTGATCGCCAAAGTCAACGCCATCGGCACGGTCAGTGCCGCCGCCGCGAGCAAGGCGAAGATCGACGCGGCCAGAAGCGCCTACAACGCGCTGAACGCGAAGCAAAAGGCGCTGGTGACCAATTATACGACCCTGACGGCAGCCGAAACGAAATATGCCGAACTGAAAAAGGCGGCGGACGATCAGGCGGCGGCCAACGCGGCCATGGCTAAGATCAACGCCATCGGCACGGTCGATTACTCCGCCGACAGCAAAACCAAAATCAACGACGCGAGCGTTGCCTACAAAGCGCTCACAGACGACCAGAAGGCACTGGTGACCAACGCCGACAAGCTGACGCAAGCGGAAGCAGCCTACGACCAGTTGAAAACGCAGGCAGGCGAACCCGTTGTGAGAGCCGTTTCACTGACCGATGAAACGCTGATCTGCAAAAAGCAAAAGAAACTCAGCCCGACCATTACGGCCGACGCAGGCGCGAGATGTCAGATCACCTACGCCAGCAGCAATGAAAAAATCGCCAGCGTGACCGACGACGGCGTCGTCACCGGTCTCAAGCGCGGCACCGCCGCCATCACCTGCACCGTCACCGATGAAAGCGGCAACGTAAAGACCGCGAAATGTACCGTCACCGTCAATTACACCTGGTGGCAGTGGATCATCGTCATCGTCCTGTTCGGCTGGATCTGGTATTAACAATATACAGACATTGAATTGCCCGCAGCCCGAGACAGTTCTCTTGGGTTGCGGGCTTTTGCTTTCACCCATATCCTACTTCTGTAGTAGTAAAGAAAGAAAAGAAAGCACGCCGCCGTTCTTGTTGGCAGCGTGCCTTGCTGTTTATGAGTTTTTACGCGTTTTCAAATTCTTCTCTCTGCTTCATGACCGCGTTGTGGACGTCTTCTTTCGTCTTGCCCGTGAGCTTATAGAAGAAGAACGGAACGCCGGCGAGGAACATCATCAGCCCGTGGAACACGGTGTAGAAGAACAGCATGGCGATCTTCGTCTGCAGGCTCTGCGTCGGATTCGGGATCGCATCCGTCGGCTGGATATAATGGATGATCGAGTGGTCGCCGTAGAGGATGCGCGGGGCGAGGGCGCTGGCGATCGTGCCGCTGATCATGGTGCCCACGCCGATAACGGTGGGCAGCGTCGCGTCAAGACGCTTGCCGGTTTTCAGCTCGATATCTTCCAGCACGTCGGCCTGGAACATGGTCGGCAGCAGGTTGGATGCGCCGAACTGCAGACCGATCAGGAACAGCGCAACGATGAATACAATTTGCAGCGCCTTGTTGCCGCTGTTGAAGTAGATATAACCGATCGTGAACGCGACGACGTTGATGATGACGGAATAAATGCCGCTCGCGATATAGAGCACTTTGGAATTGAACTTTTTGAGCAGAAATTTGATCACGAGCATACCGACGGCGGTGCCGATACCGGTGGGCAGACCGAAGAGCAGGAATTTCGAGGTCGAGCCGAGGATGGCGGCGGCGAGGAACGGCCCGAGGTAGGTGGAAATGTTGCGGAAGCTCTTTAAGAAATCGGAGGCGATGATCGCCCACGCGTATTTGTTCGTGACGATATCTTTATAGCCTAAAAACGGGTTTTTCTTTTCGGCGGTGTAGGTAACTCTCTCTTTGACCGCCGACATGCCCAGCAGCATGGCGATCACGCCGACCACGCCGCAAAGACCCGCGCCGATGATGTACTGCAGCCCTTCGTTATCCTTCCAGATCAGACCGATCACCAGCAGAATGACCAGCGGCGCCGAATTGCCGACCGCCGAAACGATGCTGCGCAGCGAAAGAACGTTGTCCCGTTCCTTCATATTGGGCGTCATCACGATGGCGACCATGTTGACCGAATTGCCGAAGTTGGTGAAAATGGCGTAGGCGACGCCGATGGTCACGATGTAGATCATCAGCAGCGTGCCCGTCAAAAACTTGGGCGTGAAAAAGCTCAACACCAGCAAAATGCCGACGGGTACGGCCGCGTACAGACCGAGCGGTCTGAACTTGCCCTTTTTGCCGACCTTCCGGCCGTCGATATACATGGCGATAAAGAAGTTGAGGAAGAAGGGGATGAGGCTGAGCAGCGTGTTGTAGAGCGAAGCGTGGCTGTCGGAAAGCCTCAACACGTTGACGATGTAAGCGTTGCGGTAGTTCCCGACCATGCCGGTCATGTTCGTGTAAAAGAACACGGCGACAAGATAGAGAATGAGTTCACTGGATTTGACGAACTTTTGGCCTTCTTTCTTTTGGATCACGGTTTGTTCCATGCGGTCGTCTCCTTTTTCCGGTTCGTTGAAGCAGTTCCATTATATTGCAGATTTCAAATTATATCAAGGCTTCCCGCTCAACTTTTGCGGCGCTTGTCAAAACCAGTCGTTTTACAAGGCTAAAAAAGCAGAACAACACAAATCAATCACGTTCTCTGCTAAAAAGTTGTTGATATTGAGCTTTGAAAATGCTATAATTATAATATCAATAATCCCATTAACAGGAGGCAAAACCCATGCGTAAGCTTTTTAACGTCATTTTTCCCATTGTTGCCGTTGCGGTCGGAATCGTCGTGGTCGTGTTGGGCGTCAACAAGATGAACAGCAAAAAACTGTACGACGCTTCCACGACCGGCGTGATCGTGGGAATCGAGCGGGTATGGACCGGCACGGACTCGGACGGCTACGACCAGTATGACTATACCGTCTACGTTGATTATGAGATCGACGGGAAGAAGTATGAAAACGTGCAATACCCAAGCTATAATTCTTCCATGCATAAGGGCGACGAGGTTGAGATCCTGTACCAATCCGCGAATCCCGAAAACATTGCGGAAGGCGACCTCACCGGCAACGCTGCCATCATGATCGCGGTGGGCGCCGTGTTCGCGCTGATCGGCGTAGCGATGGGGATCAAGGCTATTATTCGCCCGTAACACAACAAAATGTCCTATCAAAAATAAACATAAAGGAGAAAGGTTATGAATTATCGAATCGAAGGCGGAAATCTTCCGGTATTGCTTTGCCAGCTCGAAGCGGGCGAAGAGATGGTCTGTGAAGGCGGTTCCATGAGCTGGATGGATGATGAGATCGAAATGCAAACGGAGGGCGGCGGCGTTGGTAAAGTTTTCGGCAGAATGTTTACGGGCGAAAGCATGTTCCAAAACAGATACGTTGCAAAACGACCCGGCGAAATTGCGTTTGCTTCTTCTTTTCCCGGCTCCATCCGAGCCATCGAGGTAACGCCCGATAAGCCTGTCATTGCGCAAAAAAGCGCGTTTCTTGCCAGCTTCGGCAACATTGACATTTCCGTGTTCTTTCAGAAAAAGATGAAATCAGGCTTTTTCGGCGGCGAAGGCTTCCTGATGCAGAAGTTCAGCGGCACGGGGATCGTGTTTATTGAAATTGACGGATCGGCTGTGGAATATGATATTCCCGCGGGCGACTGCAAAATTGTGGACACGGGGTACCTTGCCGCGATGGACGCCACCTGCTCGATCGACACGAGAACCGTTAAGGGCGTCAAAAACGTTCTTTTCGGCGGTGAAGGATTGTTCAACACGGTTGTCAAAGGACCGGGTCACGTGATTTTGCAAACGATGCCGATCGTGAAAACGGCTATGGCAATCAGCCCGTTCATCGCAAAAACGTCCGTTTCATCCAACTGATCCACTCAGAGTTTATTCACCCATCGAGGGCTTTTGATCCTCGATGGGTATTCTTTTTGAAGAATTTGTTTCGTTGGGTCAAAACGAGCCGTTTTGCAAGTCCTTGCTTGACAGCTTGCATAAAAAGAGCTATATTATTTAATTAGAGTGCCGTGATGAAACTGAAGGACTTTTCCGCAGGAGAAGATTATGACGAAATCCATTCTCAATAAAATCGACGCGCTTTACACCAAGCTGTCCAAGGGACACAAAAAAATCGCCGATTATATCATGGTCAACTATGATAAAGCGGCGTTTATGACCGCGGCGAAGCTGGGCGCGACCGTGGGCGTGAGCGAATCCACCGTGGTGCGTTTTGCCGCGGAGCTCGGCTTTTCGGGCTATCCGGCGCTGCAGAGCGATCTGCAGGAACTCATCCGCAGCAAGCTCACCAGTGTGCAGCGCATGCAGAGCGCAAGCGTGCGCATCGCGCAGGATGAGATCCTCGAAACCGTGCTCAATGCGGATTCCGCCATGATCAAAGCGACCCTCGATCAGACCTCCAAAGAGAATTTCAATCAGGCGGTCGCCGCCATCAACAAGGCGCGGAACATCTACATTTTAGGTGTGCGTTCCGCCGCGACGCTTGCCAATTTTTTGGCCTTTTATTTTCGTCCCGTTTATGATAACGTGGTGCTGGTGGACAGCGCGCGCGCCAGTGAAGTGTTTGAACAGCTTTTCCGCATTGACGAGCGCGACATCTGCATCGCCATCAGCTTTCCGCGCTATTCCAATCAGACCATCAACGCCCTGCATTTCATCCACGACAAAGGGGCGACGGTCATTTCCATCACCGACAGCGAGCTTTCGCCCAT
>JAFTEL010000141.1 GCA_017453685.1 Clostridia bacterium | reverse complement strand
CAGCAGCAAAAACGGCAGCGTCGTTTTGGTGATGTCCTTGCAGGCGAACAGCACCGCCGCTAAGATCATCAAAAAGATCACCGCGCCGACCACCTCGAAATCAAAGGTGGTGATGACGACCGCCAGCAGCAGCTGGAACAGGATGAAGTATTCGGAATCAAAAATTTTGCGCATTCTCAGGCATAACCGCCTTAATTTGGAACGCATGGAAAAACCTTCTCTCTGCTGTCGGAATTTGCTTTGCAAATTCCGAGCGATATAAATTCCTGACGGAATTTTCGATATATCCTGCCGGATTCGATATGTACTTCGCACGCGATATGCCCTGCGGGGCAAGAAAGGAATTTATATCATATCGCATGCGAACAAAAGTGAGCATATATCGAATTTGCGAAGCAAATATATCGCATCGCCGTAAGGCGATATATCGAGTCGGGCGTCAGCCCGACAAATTATGATTTTCAGCTTTCATAAAATCCCGTGATCTCTTCGCGGTTTTTGAAAATGTAGCCCTGCTCGGTGAGCAGATCAAGGTCGGCGAGCGCTTTGCCGATGCCGCGGGCGACGCAGGTGCGCGCGTTTTCCGCCACGCGGGTCTTGATGCCGGTCTTGTTTTCGATCGCGTCGCTCATGCGGCGCAGCAGGGCGCCGCCGCCGGTGAGCACGATGCCGTTGGAGCCGATGTCGCCGACAAGTTCGGGCGGCGTGACCTCCAGCAGGGTGCGCACCGCTTCGCTGATGGCCTCGATGTGTTCGCGCATGGCGAGGAAGCAGTCGGTGGAGGAGACCTCCAGCGTTGCCGGCAGATTGCTGATGTAGTTCTTGCCCTTGACGGTCAAAAACAGCTCCGCCTCAGGCAAAACGGCGCAGCCGATCTTCGTTTTGAGCAGTTCGGCGGTTTTGTGCCCGATGGTCACGTCGCGTTCGCGCCGCACCTGGCGGATGATGGCTTCGTCAAACGTGTTGCCCGCCACCTTGATGGATTTGGAAACGGCGATGCTGCCGAGCGAGACCACGGCGATATCCGTGGTGCCGCCGCCGATGTCGACCACCATGGTGCCCGTGGCGTTGGCGGTGTCGATCCCCGCGCCGATGGCGGCCGCCATCGGTTCCTCCATCAGGCAGGCGCGCCCCGCGCCCGCGGCGGTGACGATATCCAGCACCGTGCGCTTTTCCAGATTGGTCACGCCGGAGGGCATACAGACCACGATGTTGGGCTTGAAAATGGAATTGCCGCAGACCTTGGTGAGGTAGCGGGTGAGCATCTGGCGCGTGGCGGTGAAATCGGACACCACGCCGTCGCGCAGCGGCTGCACCACCCGCAGGGAGTCGGGGTTGCGGTCGAGCATATCAAACGCCTTCTGCCCCACGGCGCACAGGCGCTTGGTCTGGGTCTTGTAGGCGACCGCGCTCGGCTCGTCGAGAACGATGCCCTTCCCCTGCGCGTAAATGATGACAGAGGTCGTGCCGAGGTCTATGCCGATGTTTTTGCCGAGCAAGCGTGTTCACCCCTTGATTTGTCGAGCTGAAGCTCGACTCGAGATATTGCAGCGCAATTCGATATGCGCTTACCGCGCTCGATATGCCTGACGGCTCGATATGTCCCTGTCGGGACAAGTTTTTCTTGTTCGGCAAAGCCGAACATATCGCATGGAACGTAAGTTCCATATATCGAATTGTCCGCAGGACAATATATCGAACGCCGCAGGCGTATATCGAGCGAAATCTGACAGGTTCAGATTTCCGCTATTCTTTGATTTCCTGCGCGACGCTCAGCGCGGGCGAGAACGAGACCGACCATTGGCGCTTGACTTCGCCGTTGCTCTTGCGCTCGGTCGTGTCAATGCGGATGTGGGAGCGGTCGCCCATATCGGTGATCGTGGTGGAAAGGTTCTTGCTGAAGAACACGGCAGGGTAGGAATCCGGATCGACGAAGAAGATTTTCATCTGACCGATGGTCGTGGAATAATGGCTGCTCGCGCCGCCGGAGACCAGGTCGATGACCTTCACGCCGTCCGTGCCGGCGATGAAGCCGTAAGGATACATTTCATAGGTTTCGGGCAGGTCGAGCAGAATAAAGTCGCTGCAGGGTGAACCGAGCACCTTCACGGCGCGTTCGGTGGAGAAGTTGAACGCGTAAAGGCTCGCCGTTTCGTCGCCCTTATTCAGATAGGTATAATAGATCATTTTCTGTCCGCTGCGCGCAAAGGTCTCGGAAAAGAACTTCGGCTCGCTGTCGCCGAAGGTGAGCAGGATTTTCAGCCGCCCCTGCAGATCGGTGCGGCAGAATACGCGCTTGCCCTCCACGGTGGTGAGGTAATAGCTCTGCTTGTCGGTTTTGACGATCTCGGTTTTCTGCAGGTTTTCGCCGACCTCCGCCGCGATGTATTCGTCTTTGACGGTGGTCGCGGGTTCGATGGGCTTCACGGGCGTGTCTTTCCTGCCGCAGGCGGCGAGCGAAAACAGCAAAGCGAACGCGCTGAATACGCAGATCAGTTTTTTCATGCTTGTTCCTCCTCCACGGGTTCCTCCCGGGTCTCTTCCGGGGTTTCTTCCTTCTTTTTGCGGAAAATGATGAACTGACTGAACAGATAGTTCGTCACCAGCACGATCACGGCGAGCCCGCCCTTGGTCAGCAGGTCGCCGCCGATGGCGAAGTCCGTGTGCAGACCGAGCTTGTTCAGCAAATTGCCGACAATAAAGATCGAGGAGACCGGCAGTTGAAAGCGGTCGAAATGGCAAAGATTGATGCAAATGAACAGACCGAGTTCCTCGATGCCGAGCGTGACCAGCCGCGCGCCGAAAAAGCTGACGACTTCCCGCCCCACCAGTTTGGGCGCCCAGCTTTTGCTTTCAAACACAAAGAGCTTGTTCGTGACGTAGGCGAAGCTGACCGCCGCCACCCACGCGACGATATTCCGCGCGTGAACCGAGCCGGTCAGGCGTTTCATCACTTCAAAAACGCCTAAGTTCACGACCGTCGTCATCACGCCGAACACAAAGTACAGAATGATTTTTTTGGTGAAGATTTTTTTGAACAGTTTTTTCATAGCGTTTAACGAATCGTGCCTTTCTTCGGAGTGGATCAGACCTTGATCTCGACTTCAATGCCCAGCAGGTCGCCGTAACGGTCTAACACGGGCTTGACGGCGCTTTCGACGAACTCCTCCACCTGTTCGGGGGAGCGGCCGACAAAGGCCTTGGGGTCGATCAGCGCAAGGATCTCCTCGCGGCTCATGCCGAAGGTCTCGTCCGCGGCGATGCGTTCGATCAGGTCGTTTTCGCCGCCCTGCACCTTGACCACCTTGCCGGCTTCCATGGAGTGCTGGCGGATTCTTTCATGCAGCTCCTGCCGGTCGCCGCCGTTTTTGACCGCTTCCATCATGATGTTTTCGGTGGCCATGAACGGCAGTTCGGCGAGCAGATGGCGTTCGATCATCTTCGGGTAAACGACCAGCCCGCTCACCACGTTGATATACAGTTCCAGAATCGCGTCAACGGCCAAGAAAGCTTCGGGCACACTGATGCGCTTGTTGGCGGAATCGTCGAGCGTGCGCTCGAACCACTGCGCCGACGCGGTCACGGCGGGATTGAGCGCGTCCACGATGACGTAGCGCGCCAGCGATGCGATGCGCTCGCTGCGCATGGGGTTGCGCTTGTAGGCCATGGCGGAGGAGCCAATCTGGTTCTTTTCAAACGGTTCTTCCACTTCCTTCATGTGCTGCAATAAGCGAAGGTCGCTCGAAAACTTGGCGGCGGATTGCGCGATGCCGCTGAGCACGGCGGTCACCTGCCAGTCGAGCTTGCGCGGATAGGTCTGCCCCGTGACGGGGAAGCAGGCGGCGAAGCCCGTCTTCTCGGCGATCTTGCGGTCAAGCGCGAGGCATTTTTCATGGTCGCCGTTGAACAATTCCAAAAAGCTCGCCTGCGTGCCGGTGGTGCCTTTGGAGCCGAGCAGGCGCATTTGCGTGAGCATGAATTCCAGCTGCTCAAAGTCCATGAGCAGATCCATCATCCAAAGCGAAGCGCGCTTGCCCAGCGTGGTGGGCTGCGCCGGCTGGAAATGGGTGAACGCCAGGCAGGGCTGATCCTTTTGCGCCAGCGCGAATTTTGACAGCGCGTCGAGCAGGTTGACCAGCTTTTTGCGCACCAGTTTGAGCGCCTCAGTCATGATGATCACGTCGGTGTTGTCGCCCACGTAGCAGCTCGTCGCGCCCAGATGGATGATGGGCTTGGCCTTGGGGCACTGTTCGCCGAAGGCGTAAACGTGCGCCATCACGTCGTGCCGCACCAGCTTTTCGCGCGCGGCGGCGGTCTCGTAGTCGATCTCGTCGGCGTGCGCCTTCATTTCGTCGATCTGTTCCTGGGTGATATCCAGCCCCAGCTCTTTTTCACTTTCCGCCAAAGCGATCCACAGCTTATGCCAGGTCTTGAACTTGAAATCGGGCGAAAAGAGATACTGCATCTCTTGGCTTGCGTAACGGGAATTCAACGGGCTTTCATAGCGATCATGGCTCATGCCGGTTTCCTCTTTTCTGTGAAGAAGCGCTGCCGATCAACACTTCCCCATCGTATTACCCTTTATTATATATAATATTTGTTAAAATAGCAAGAACTAAATTTTATGCGGAAGGCGGAATGATGTCAGGTCAGAGGTCAGAGTTAAGAAGGAAGAGGTGTCATTGAATGATTCATTTTTCATTATTCATTCTTCATCATTCATTCACGTTGTTTTTCGTTTCAGTTTATACAGGATGATAAACGGTTTCTTAATGAATAATGAAGAATGAAATCGCTTCGCTCATGAATCATGAATAATTACAATCCGGAGCGAAGCGACCCTTCATTCCGCATTCCGCACTCCGCCTTCCGCATTAAAAAAGCGGAGCTTTTCAGCTCCGCTTTTTTCACTGAATTTCAAATTTGACCTCTTTGGCGTGGCAGCAGGCGACAATATCACCGAGCGTCTGATCGAACGCCGCTTTGAATTTTTCGGGTGTGACGATCGTCATGCTCTCCACGTCCGCTTTCATGGAAATGTTGTTCTCGCTCTTGAACTTTCTCACTTCGGAAATGGCGGCCTTCACGCATTCGCCGAACGCGATGGCTTCTTCATCGTCCTCGCCGTCCACCGACCACAGGTTGCGCGGCAGGCAGTCGACGCCTTCCTTCGCGGCAAAGGCATCCTGATAAATATACTCGGTCATGTGCGGCACGAAAACGCCGTACATCTTCAGAATGTTGAGCAGGCAGTAATAAATGGCCGCCTGACCGCTCCGGCGCGCCTCGACGCCGTGAATGTCGGGCTGATAAAGTCTTTCCTTGCTGATCTCCACGTAATAGTCGCAGAAATCCTTCCAGAAAAAGTCGTCGATCTCGTGCCGCGCTGAGCCGATCTCATATTCGTTGAGCAGGCTGATGCAGCGGCGCATGGTCTGCTTGCAGCGTTCCACGATCCACTTGTCGATGGGCAGCAGCTCGACCGCATCGGTCTTGTCGTAATCGTTCAGATGCGTGAGCGTGAATTTGGACGCGTTCCACAGCTTCGTCAGGAAGCGCTTGGCGATCTTCAGCTCATCGTCGGAAAAATATGTGTCGGTGCCGAGCTTGGTGTTCGCCGCCCAGTAGCGGATGCAGTCCGCGCCGAACTCTTCGACGAGCTGAGGCGGCGATTTGACGGCGTTGCCCTTGGATTTGCTGATTTTTTCGCCCTTCTTCGCCAGCACGAAGCCGCACACCATAATGTCGCGCCACGGCACTTCGCCCGTGTGATACAGGCTCTTGGCGATGGTGTAAAACGCCCAGGTGCGGATGATCTCATGCGCCTGCGTGCGCATGGTCATGGGAGCGAGGGTCTCGGAAATATCGGTGCCGTCCGGCTCTTCCCAATGGGCGTTGATCTGCGGGGTCATGGACGAGGTCGCCCACGTGTCGAGCACGGAGGATTCGGGCACGAATTCGGTGCAGCCGCACTCACACGTCGCCTCGGGCGTGTATTCCAGTGGGTTGACCGGCAGGATGCTCTCATCGGCGAACAGCGGCTTGCCGCACTTTTTGCAGTACCAAACCGGGAACGGAACGCCGAAATAGCGCTGGCGCGAAATGCACCAGTCCCATTTCAGGTTTTCCACCCACACGTCGTAGCGGTTCTTCATGAAGGTCGGGTACCAGTTGATCTTGTTGCCCGCCTCGGCGAACAGGTCGCGGTGAGAAAGAATGTCGATATACCACTGGCGGCTGGGCAGAATCTCGATCGGCTTGCCGCAGCGCTCGTGCGTCTGCACGGTGTGGACGAGTTCTTCCACCTTTTCCAGCAGCCCCTGTTCTTCGAGCAGGCGCAGCAGCTCCTTGCGCGCGCCGTAGACGCTCATGCCCGCCACATAGGGCACGCTTTCATCCAGCCTGCCCTCGGGAGTCAGCACCTTGCGGTAGGGGAGGTTGTGCTTCTCGCACCATTCCACGTCGGTCTGGTCGCCGTAGGTGGCGCACATGACCACGCCGGTGCCCTTTTCGAGACTGACGATCTCATCCGTGAGAATCGGTACTTCGTAATTGAACACGGGCACGACGGCTTTCTTGCCGACGTACTTTTTATAGCGCTCGTCCTCGGGGTTGACGAACAGGCAGACCACACCGTAGAGCAGCTCGGGGCGGGTGGTGGCCACGGTCAGCGGTTCACCGTCGACCATGAAATAGATGTAGTTGAAGGTGGATTTGATGTCGGCCGAATCCAGCTCCGCCTGCGCGATGGAGGTCTGGCACTCGGTGCACCACAGCACGGGCGACTCCTTCACGTAGGCCTTGCCCTCTTTGGCGAGACGGATGAAGGATTTCTGTGAAATGCGGCGGGAACGCTCGTTGATGGTCTCATAGCGCAGGTTCCAGTCGACCGAAAAGCCGAGGGATTTCCACAGATTCGTGAATTCCTCCACGTATTTCGCGGTGGTTTTCATGCATTTTTCATACAGCACGTCGCGCGGCAGGTCCTTGGCCTTGATGCCCTCTTCCTTTTCGACGAGACGCTCGGTCGGCAGACCGTTGTCGTCAAAGCCGAAGGGGTAGAACACGTTGTAGCCCGTGAACTTGCGGAAGCGGGCGACCATTTCCGCCTGGGTGTAGGAAAAGATGTGGCCGATGTGCAGCGAACCGCTCACGGTCGGGGGCGGCGTGTCGATGGAATAAATCTTGTTGGGGCTGTCGGGATCAAAGCGGTAAACGTCTTTGTCTTCCCACAGCTTCTGCATCTCTTTTTCGGCGGTTCGGAAATCGTATTTGTCCAGCATAGGTAAACTCTCCTGATTGAAATTTCTTTGATTCAAAGCCGGTGGCTTTTCGGTTATCCGACGACCTTGACGGCGATCTTCACGTCTTTGCCGTTGATGTCGAAGGTTTCCGCCTCGACCTGTTCGGCGCGGGTGATGGAATCGGCGAGCAGCTCTTTGGAAACGCCCGCCAGACCGGGCGCGAGGAGCTGTTCAAACTCGTCGTCGCTCTCATAGGTGATCGCGATGCGGTCCATCACTTCAAAGCCGGAACTCTTGCGCAGGTTCTGCACTTTGGAAACAAATTCACGCGCATAACCCTTTTGGATGAGCTCGGGGGTCAGCGTCGTGGCGAGCACCACGGTGATGCCGCGGTCCGCCGCGCTGATGAAGCCCTCCTTCTGACCGGTGCTCACCAGCAGATCGTCCGCACCGAAAGCGACTTCCGTGCCGTTGAGCGTTGTGGTGTGCGCGCCGCTCGCCTCGATGTCGGCGAGGATGGCGTCACCGTCCGCCTGCGCGAGATATTCGCGAATGGCGTTGAGCACTCTGCCGTATTTCGGTCCCAGTGTCTTGAGCTGCGGCTTGATGGTGTGGGAAATGAAGCCCTTGGTGGAGGCAATCTGCTCCGCCTGCTCCACGTTCAGCTCTTCCGCGATGATAGAGAGCATCTCGTCGTCAAAGCAGCTGTCGTCGTCGCCCAGGCAGACCATCAGGCGGCTGAGCGGCTGACGGATCTTGAGGTTGGCGAGGTTGCGCGCGTTGCGGGCGATGCCCACCGCGTCATAGACCAGCTGCATATCATGTTCGAGCGTTTCGTCGATGAACGACTCGTCGCATTCGGGATAATCGCACAGGTGGACGCTCTCGGGCGCGTCTGGGTTGAGCTTGCGCACCAGCCGCTGGTAAATGGCCTCGGTCTCAAACGGAATGAACGGAGCCGCCAGACGGATGAGGGTCTCCAGCACGGTGTAAAGCGTGACATAAGCCGCTTTCTTGTCCTCGGTCACGTCGCTCATCCAGAAGCGGCGGCGGCAGCGGCGGACGTACCAGTTCGACATGATGTCGACAAAATCGACCAGGGCGCGGGCGGCTTCGGTGATGTGGTAGCCGCTCAGTTCATCGTCGACCTTTTTGACGAGGGTGTTCAGTGCGCCGAGGATCCAGCGATCCATCATCGTCAGCGCGCAGTCCTTCGGCGAAAGACCGGCGGCGTTGAAGCCGTCAATGCCCGAATACAGGTTATAGAAATGGAACGTGTTCCAGAGCGTTCCCATGAAGCGGCGCTGATGCTCGTTGATGGCGTCGCTGTCAAAATTGGTGCTGATCCACGGCGCGGAGGAAACGTAAAAATACCAGCGGATGGCGTCGGCGCCGTGCTTGTCCATGACCTCCCACGGATCGACGACGTTGCCCTTGTGCTTGCTCATCTTGATGCCGTCCTTGTCGTTGACAAGGCCGAGGGCGACGCAGTTTTTATAGGGCGACTGACCGAAGATCGCGGTGGAGATCGCCTGCAGCGAATAGAACCAGCCGCGGGTCTGGTCGCTGCCCTCGCTGATGAAATCGGCGGGGAACTGCTTTTCAAACAAATCCTTGTTTTCAAACGGATAGTGGTGCTGGGCGAAGGGCATGGAGCCGGAATCGAACCAGCAGTCGATCACCTCGGGCGCGCGGCGCATGGTGCCGCCGCATTCGCACGGGAAGATCAGCGGGTCGACGCTGGGCTTGTGCAGATCGAGGTCGGCGGGTGCGCCGGTGAGCTGGCAAAGCTCTTCCACGCTGCCGATGACGTGGTGCTTTTCGCACTTGTCGCATACCCAGACGGGCAGCGGCGTGCCCCAGTAACGGTCGCGCGAGATCGCCCAGTCGATGACGTTGCTCACGAAGTTGCCCATGCGTCCCTCGCGGTAAGTGTCGGGGAACCAGTTGACGGAGTTGTTGTCAGCCGTGAGCTGATCGCGCAGCTCGCTCATGGCGATGAACCACGAGGCGCGCGCAAAATAGATCAGCGGGCTGTCGCAGCGCCAGCAGAAGGGATACTGGTGTTCGATGGTCTGCACCTTGAACAGGATGCCCTCGTTGCTCAGACGGGTGATGATGTCGGGGTCGCAGTCCATCACGAAGCGGCCGGCGTATTCGCCGCACACGTCGGGGTAACAGCCGCGCTCATCCGCCATTTTGATGAACGGCAGGTTGTAGCGCTTGCCGACCTGCGAGTCGTCCTCACCGAAGGCGGGGGCGATGTGAACCACGCCGGTGCCGCTGTCGAGCGTGACGTAGCCGTCGCAGGTGACGAACCACGCCTTGCCGCGGTATTTATCCTCAACATATTTGAAGATCGGCTCGTATTTGCGGTATTCGAGATCGGTACCCTTATAGGTTTCGATCACTTCATAACTGTCTTTTTCAAACAGCCCGTCCACCAGCGCCTGCGCCAGAATATAGCAGCAGTCGGCGGTCTTGATCTTGACGTATTCCGCTTCGGGGTTCACGCAAAGACCGGCGTTGGACAGCAGCGTCCACGGCGTCGTCGTCCACGCCAGATAATAGGTGTTCTCTTCATCCGCTGCCTTAAAGCGTACGTAGATGGAGCGGGTCTTGATGGTCTTGTAGCCCTGCGCGACCTCGTGAGAAGACAGCGCGGTGCCGCAGCGCGGGCAGTAGGGCACGACCTTGTGACCGTGGTAGAGCAGCCCCTTGGCGTCAAGCTGCTTGAACGCCCACCAGACGGATTCGATGTAGCTGTTGTCGTAGGTGATGTAGGGCTTTTCAAAATCGGCCCAGAAGCCGATGCGCTCGCTCATGTTCTCCCACAGGTCTTTGTATTTCCAAACGCTCTTGCGGCATTTGTCAATGAAGGGCACGATGCCGTATTTTTCAATATCGGCCTTGCCGCTGAAGCCGAGCTCTTTTTCGACTTCGAGCTCTACGGGCAGTCCGTGCGTGTCCCACCCCGCCTTGCGTTCCACATGGTAACCCTTCATGGTGCGGTAGCGGGGGATCAGGTCCTTGATGGAGCGGGTCAGAATATGACCCACGTGAGGTCTGCCGTTGGCCGTGGGCGGCCCGTCGTAGAAGGTGAATTCCGGCTTGCCCTCGTTTTTCGTCACGCTTTTGCAGAAAATGTCGTTCTCTTCCCAAAAGGCGCGCACTTCGCTTTCGCTTTCGGCGATGCTGTATTGAGCGTCCGTTTTCTCAAACATGATGCATTTCTCCCAATAATAAAATAAACAATACTAAATCATGATAGCACTTGCTTTCACGGTCGTCAAGAGTTTTTTTGGCGGACAGCCGTTTGAGCTGTTGGTTTGTCAATGATGTGTTACAAAAAGGCAATTAAAAGACTTCGCCGTTGGAGACGAAGGCGTTGACATAATCGGCGGGAGATTTCCAGCCGAGGGGACGCATGGGGAAATGGTTGTATTTTCTGCTGTGAACAGCAAGCTGCTTTTTGAAATCATCGAAGGAATAAAACTTGTGTGAGGCATAAAAGTATTCGTTGTCTTTGCGATGAGAGCGTTCAACTTTTCCGTTATGTCGTGGGGTGTACGGCCGGATCAGCTTGTGCTCAATGCCACACTGTTTGAGGCGCGCCTCAAACAGTGTGGGCGTCCGACGCTCGGTAGGCAGCAGCCGTTTGGTAAACTCGGTCCCATTATCCGTTTGAACACAATGGATCGGGAAAGGGAACGCCTGAATCAAGTGCTCCAGGAACACGGCGGAGGAATAGGTGTTGTGTTCCTCAAACGCCTCTAAATAGCGGAATCTGGAGTAT
>JAFTEL010000140.1 GCA_017453685.1 Clostridia bacterium | reverse complement strand
CGACGCCTACGGCGGCTCGACGAAGAACCGTATGCGTATTCTGCTCGACATTTTGAGCGGCATCCGTACCGCTGCGCCCGGGCTTCATGTGACGGTCAAGATCAATTGCAGCGATTTTACCTATCATGGACTGGACGAGGCAGAGAGTCTTGCAATCTGCGAGGTTCTGGCGGAAGCGGGAATCGACTCCATCGAGGTCAGCGGCAACGGCACCTCGGTGCAAGGCGTTCGGGCGGGAAAAAGCGAGGGGTATTTTGCACCTTTCGCGACGGCGCTTGCCGAAAAGGTAAACGTTCCTGTCATTTGCGTGGGCGGCTGGCGAAGTATTGGGCGCATGGAAAACGTGCTGAACGATACCAGGATCGCGTTCCTGTCGCTGTCCCGTCCGCTGCTGCGGGAGCCCGACTGGCCGAACAAGCTGAAAAGCGGAGAGAGCACCGTTTCCAAGTGCGTTTCCTGCAACGCCTGCTATACCTCACCGTCCCATCGGTGTGTATTCAGAAAGAGGGACTTGAAATGATGAAAGAGTGCAACGTCGCCACGAAGCGCGGCGTGGTGCTGAACGGTGTGCTGTTCCACGAAGGAGCGCCCGCCGATACCATCGTAGTGAATATCACGGGCATCCACGGGAACTTCTACTCCAACCCGTTCTACTACAACATCGGCGACACGCTGAACACGGGCGGGATCGACTTCCTCTACGCGCAGACCAACGACGCCTTCGGGCAGATTCGGACGCGGAACGTCGTGACCGGGCAGGAGGAGATCATCGGCTCTTGGAACGAACGGTTTTCCTACACCGACGAGGACATCGGCGCGTATCTCGACTACGCCGAGAGCGCAGGCTACAAGCATATCATTCTTGCCGGACATTCACTCGGCGCAAACAAGGTGATCTACTATCTCTCGCACAACCACGACAAGCGAGTGGAGCACTTTCTGCTGCTCAGCCCCGCGAATCTCACCTACATGATGTCCGGCGTGAGCGAACGGGAGAAGCAGATCATTCGTGACATGGTGGAGCGCGGCGACGGGGACAAAATGCTGCCGTTCCCGTTTATGGGCTGGGTGGAGTGCATCGCCTACACCGCCTACGACTGGCAGTTTTCGGGCTTGCTCAACAACGTGTTTGTGGAGCCGGACCGCGACTTTTCCCAATGCGAACAGATCACGCACACGGGCGCGCTGCTGATCGGCACCTACGACAACTTCACCTACGGCGACCCGTCGGGCTTCCTGCGGAACATCAACGACCACATCCCGACACACGACCAGAACAAGCTCATCTTTATCGAAAAGACAGGCCACACCTATCAAATGAAGCATCAGGAGGTCGCGGACGATATTTTGCGGCTGGTACAGGATTGGAGGGAAGCATAGATGCCGTTTCTCATTTCGCGGGTCAACCGCCCCATCAACCGTGAACAGGAAGTGTCGTTGAAAACCCGGCTGGGCAGGGCTATCAAGCTGGTACCGGGGAAAAGTGAGGAATATCTGCTGCTGGGCTTTGAGGACAACTGCCGTCTCTGGCTGCGCGGCGAGGACAGCGAGCCGATTGCCTATATCGAAGCGAACATCTTCGGCAACGAGGGGCATTTGGGCTACGACGCTTTTACGGCAGAGGTCACGATGATGTTCCACGAGGTGCTTGGCGTCGCGCCGGAGAACGTCTACATCAACTATACCGACATCCCCGATTGGGGCGCGGGCGGCAGAAACTTTGACCGCAATCGGTTCCGGTGAGGTGGGCGGTATGAGCGAAAAAATCATCATCACGACCTTTACCGACCCCATGATGGGGCTGAGCTGGGAGTGCGAGCCGATTTTCCGCAAGCTGGAAACGCACTTCACGGGGCAGATCGAGTTTCGCACGGTCATGGCGCTGCTGGTGCGGAACGTGCGGGATTTCATGACGCCGGACGAGCTTGCTTTGAAGCCGGTAGAGGGGATTCGTCGTTACAACGCACGGCTGGCAAAAATCTACGAGAGCGAGGAACCGATCAGCGGTATGCCGATCAACATGACAAAATTCTGCCTGTTCTCGATGGAGCAGCCGTCCTCGCTGCCGCTGAATCTCGCGTACCACGCCGCGAGACTGACAGGCGCGGACAAAGCCGATTGGTTCCTCTACAATCTGCGCTATGCGACTATTGTAGACTGCCGTCCGACAACGGAAACGGATGAGCTTGTGAACGTAGCAAAAACAACAGGTATCGACGCCGATGCGTTTGCGCGGCATTTGCGTGACGGGAGCGCGGAAGCGGCGCTCAGCAAAGATTTGCGTCTCACGCAAAGCATGGGCATCCATTCTCTTCCTGCATATCTTCTTCAATATGGCGGCAAGGCCATGCTGCTGCGGAGCTTTGATTATCAGGACTTCGCGTCCGTCATTTCGCAGTTGACAAACGGTACGCGAAAGCCGCAGAGCGCAGCACCTACGGGTGAAACGCTGCGGGAATTTCTGCGGGAGCATCCGCTGATCTCGTTCATCGAGCTGCGAGAAGCGTTCGATTTCGCGGACACGGAGACGGTGCGGGAACTGGTACAGCCGCTGATTGAGCGTGGCGAAGTTAACATCGAGGAAGCATATCATGGGTGGTTCGTCAAAGTAAAGCCATGATACGCCGGTGTCTCTTGACACAGCAAAAGCCGCCTCTTCTGATTTCGTCAGATGAGGCGGCTTATTTTCTGCTTGTCGAATCGTTCTGTCAGGGTCGGTATGCGATAGGAAAAGTGTTGTCGCAAGTGTTACCTCTTAAAATTCGACACCCCCTTTTCGACGGTTTTCTCGCGCCAAAAATCATGGAAAAAGAACACCTGAAAATCCGCAAACCCTTG
>JAFTEL010000139.1 GCA_017453685.1 Clostridia bacterium | reverse complement strand
GTTGGTTCGATTCCGACCGAAGGCACCATTTGCGGATGTAGCTCATCTGGTAGAGCGCCACCTTGCCAAGGTGGAGGTAGCGAGTTCGAGCCTCGTCATCCGCTCCAAAAAAAACGGACGCTGATGAACAATTAGCGTCCATTTTATACGGCGACATAGCCAAGTGGTAAGGCATGGGTCTGCAAAACCCTGATTCCCCGGTTCAAATCCGGGTGTCGCCTCCAAAAAAAGCACGCAATAGCGTGCTTTTTTTAACTCAATCCGTCCGTGCGGACGGGTGAAATCCACCTACTATGGTTGAAATCGCCTTCAGCGGTGAAATCCCGCTTCGCGTGGTGAATGGACGGATTTAATATCACCGAGCGTGAAACGCTCGATTTCATTATTGTGAACTTTTTATATATTTCTGTTGAGGTGATATGATAGGTCGGATCGAGAGCAGATGAACAGTTGACAGACCGAATCAACTGTGTTAATCTAAGAAAAAAGCGCGAAGAATGTTGAAATGATGCGAAAACTCGACCGTAAAGCCATCTTGATAAAATGCGCGATTCTGGCCGCCTATGCCCTGTTTGTGTTCGTGATGGGGCATTTCGGCATCACCTGCCTGTTCAAGCATTTTCTGGGGATCGAGTGCCCCGGCTGCGGGATCACAAGAGCCGGTCTCTCCCTTCTGCATGGCGACGTCAAAGCGGCTGTCGCTTATAATCCGATGGTGTTTTCGGCGCCGCTGCTGATTCTCTATTTCTTCACCGACGGACGTCTGTTCGGCAGGAAGATCGACCGCTTGGTGATCGCTTTCATCCTGACCGGCTTTTTGGTCACATGGCTCATTAAAATCATATGATCCGGTTGTCCCAATCACAATTTTCAGGAGGAATCAATATGTATTGCAAAAACTGTGGCATTGAAATGAACGAAAATCAGGCGTTTTGTGCGGATTGCGGCACCGCCGCGGGCCAAGGCGGCAAGTTCTGCCAAAGCTGCGGCACGGCGGTCGTTGAGGGCGCCTCTTTCTGCCCGAACTGTGGTACAGCGCTGAACAGCAACCCGCAGCCCGAACCGAGCACAACCGAATCGACTGCCGCCTATCAGAATCCCGTTTATCAGAATCCGGCTCCGAACTATCAGAACTCCGCCTATCAGAATCCGACGCCGAACTATCAATATCAAAACTATCAGAATCCAAAACCGAACGTGCAAAGCCCCGAGTACCTGAACGGTCAGGACAAAACCGTCATGGCACTGCTCTGCTTTTTTCTGGGCGGTCTCGGCGTTCATAATTTTATGATGGGTGAAACCAAAAAAGGCATTTTCAAGATCGTGATGTCCTGCTGCTTCTTCATTGGCTACATTTTCGCCATTATCGATCTGGTCAAGATCCTCACCGACAAATACGAGGTTGATCCCGATAAGCTAATCTAAAAGAATCAAGGCATAATATAATCCCCGCGGAGCTGATTCCGCGGGGATTGTTTTATACTCTTATACTTCTGCGATCCAGACCAGATCGAAGCTTTCGTCCGGTTCCAGCGCCTGAATCCCGCGCTTTTGCGAAATATCTTCATAGCGGATGCGGTCGTCGTTGACGCCGTACCACGGTTCGATGCAAACGTACGGCGCGTTCGGTTTTGCCCAGATGCCGAGGAACGGCGCGTCACCGAAATCGAAGCGAACGGTGCGATCCCGACCGTGCAGGGTCACGACCGAGGAATTGAGATCGGAGAAGATCAGCGCGTCATCGTCAAACAGATCGGGCGTTAAATAGAGCTTGTTGCCGTCGACCAGATCAACGGGGAACTTTCTGCCGATGATGATATTTTCCTTGTCGATCTTTTCCACTTCCGCGCCCTCTTCGCTTTCCTCAAATTCGAGGTAATCCCCGATCTCGCAGTTGAAAGCGGGATGCGCGCCCAGCGAGAAATACATGGTCTTGTCGCCGGTGTTGGACACGGTGTGGGTCACTTTAATGGCTCTGCCGACCAGTTCAAAGCAGACCTCCAGTTCAAAATCGAACGGGTACATCGCCTTGGTGGTCTCGCTGCTTTTCAGCAGGAACACGGCGCGGGAGCCTTCCACGTCTGCCGCTTCAAAGAGCGTTTTTCTGGCGAAGCCGTGTTTATTCATCGGGTATTCCGCACCGTCGTAGCGGAATTTATCGTCCAGCAGCTGACCGATCACCGGAAACAAAACGGGCGCCTGACCATACCAGATATCCGGATTGCCCTGCCAAATATACTCAATGCCGCTGTCCTGCGACCTGACCGAATGCAACTGCGCGCCCAGATCGTCGATCTGAGCGGTCAAATATTGGTTTTCGATCGTGTAGAGCATCGTTTATTCTTCTCCTTCATGCTTTTTCGAGCGATACGATTCCACTTCCCAGTTGGCGATGAAGTCGGACAGCGCGTCGCTCATCGGTTTCGCACCGCCGAAGCTCTCGGCATAGACCGCGACCTTGATGGCGTCGTTAAACAGATCGGCCGCCGTTTGGCTGCCCTTGGCCGTTTCATCGACCGCGAAGAAGCCGCAGCCGCTGATGATAATGATCTTGGGCATATAGCCGTGCTCTTCCAGGCAGCGCTTCACCGCGCCGGGCAGACAGCCGTCACAGAAGCCATAGGCTTGGAACTGCTTGCAGTAGACAAGATGATCGGGTGAAAACGGCTTCATCAGGATCGCGGCTGATTCCGGCGTTTCGGCGAATCTCAGCGCTTCCACGCTCGGCTCATAGGTGATCACGCAATCCTCGCCGTAGAGCTTGCGGATGGCGGCAAAGCACTTTTCCGCCTTCTCGCCGTCAAAAGCGCCGGTGCTGAAATCGGGTTCGCGCACGATGGCGGCGCGGATGGACGCAAGCACTTCTTCGAGCAGCTTGCCCAAGCCCTCCACTGTGTCGGAAGCGAAGAAAACGCCGTGATTGGCAAGAAACACCAGATCGCACGGACAGCCGTTTTCGACCTTGAAGCGCGCCAGTTCATCGGCGCAGATTTTGGAAAGAACGTAACCCGGCTTGCAGGCGTCGACCCAAATGAACGGGTGCTTGATGAGCATTTCCGCCGCTGCCCTGCCCTGCTGACTGCAGGTGACGCCGTTGACGACCGACGGGTGCAGGTGAAGCACGAATCGCTGTTCAAACAGGCTGTGCAGCACGGTTTCGACGCTCGGGCGTTTGCTGCCCTGATCGGGCATTCTCGCGTTGTTCAGATCGGCGAGCACCATGGCTTCGCGCGCGTCATCGTCCGCGGGGTATTCTTTGGTCAAAGTCTCGGCGAGCTTGGCGCGATCCATCGCCACGAACCCGTCCGCCGTGATGGTGGCGAGCTGCGTGCCGGACGCCTTGATATACATCAGATTGCCGTCTTTTGCCGAGGTGTTGCCGCCGCCTGCCAAAACAAGGTCTTCATTGGAACCGTACAAGTTGGAAAAGGCGGTCAATTCTTCTAAGATCATAGTTTCCTCCTGCTGTTTTTTGCTGCATAAAAAGCTTATTTTGTAACCGTTTCTTTCGGCTGTTCGAGCGCGGATGTGTCTTTGCCGCGGAACAGACCGGTGAAATTGATGAGGAACAGTACCAGATACGCCGCCCACATCGGCAGACCTTCGATCACGCCGTCCTTGCCGATGGTGGCAAGAAGAACGAGCATCAGCACCAGAATCGCGCCGAAGATGACGGTGACGACGATATAGGGAACACTCTTCTGCTTGGCTTGATGGACTAAAAAGATCACGATCGAAGCCGCCATCAGGAACGCGAACAGGAGCGCGCCTGTCCAGTGGGACATGCAGCGCAGGGAGTTGAGGATCAGGTCCTCCCCTGCCGACGGCACGTTGATGGTGACGAAGATCGCCGCGCAGCCGAGGGAAGCGCAGGCGACGCCGGCTTTGCTGAAAAAGTTGTTCATGCGGTAGGCGTAAAGCACGTTGGTGAAAACGGAGAGCGACGCGAACAAACCCCACATTTTGAAATGCCACGGGTATTCCAGACCGATCATGCTCGCCGTGTAATCAAACGGGTTGAGGAAAAAGCCGTACCACGTGACGAAAACGCAGCCGTAGATCAGATTGACCAGACAAAAGATGCGCAGCCCTTTGCCCGGTTCCTTTTCGCCGAGGAACAGCTTGATGTAGATGGGGAACATCAGCAGGGCGATCGTCGAGAATACGGTCCACAGAATGTAAACGGTTTTGCTGCCGTTGATGCCGGTCTCCGCACCGGGATAAGTGTCGTATTTCAGGAAAAACGTCATCCAGATGACGTAGGCGGCCGTTAAAACGAGCCAGAGAATGTTGAAGGGTTTACGGTTAAAAGTCGATTTTTCCACACGCTTCGCCTCACTTTCCGCAATATCATAGCATATTGTCAAAATTTTTTCAATAGAACATTCCATTCAAACGCAGTTTCGCGCAAAAATGCTGAAAAACATTGAACATTTTTAATAAGTATGTTATTATATCTGGTAACATATCTGCTATACTTCACGACAACTTCCATTGGCGAATTTGCAGAAAGGAAGCCGACAGTTCCTGTTTGGCAGCGATTATGGGCAAACTGATTGTGATCGAAGGGTTGGACGGCAGCGGAAAATCCACGCAGATCGATCAACTGAAAGCAAGGCTCGACAAGATCAACTGTGTTTACCGGCAGATCAAGCTGCCGGATTATGACGACCCCTCCAGCACCTTAGTGCGCATGTATCTCAGCGGCGCGTTCGGCAAAAAGCCGGAGGACGTCGGCGCCTACGCCGCTTCGGTGTTTTTCGCGGTGGATCGCTTTGCCAGCTTCAAGCAGCATTGGGGCAGGGATTATCTGGGCGGCAAGCTGATCGTGGCCGACCGCTACACCACCTCCAACGCCTACCATCAGCTCGAAAAAATGCCGAAAGAGGAATGGGACGGCTATCTGAGCTGGCTGGAAGATTTTGAATACGGCAAGCTCGGCATCCCGAAGCCCGATTTTGTCATCTATCTGGATATGCCTGTCGAAGTGTCGCAGCAGCTGATGAAGGAACGCTGTCTGGCGACCAACACCGTTAAAGACGTGCATGAGGCCGACGTGGCGTATCTCCAGCGCTGTCGGGAAGCCGCCATGTACGCGGCGCAAAAGCTCGGCTGGCATATCATCCCCTGTTCAAAAGGCAACAAGCCCCTGCCGATCGAGACCATCGCGGAACAGATCTTTGACCTGCTGCCGAGGGGGTTTTTGAATGCTTGAGTTTCGCAGCATCGCCCTTGCGGACAAGCCCCGCGTTGACGCCGTTCTGCGCGCTTGCGGCAGCCAGAGCTGCGAATTCGCGTTCGGCAATTTGTTCATCTGGCAAAAGGTCTATCACACGCAGATCAGCTTTTGCGACGATATGCTGATCGTCTCGTATCAGACGCCGGAGGAATCCAGCTACACCTGCCCGAAGGGCGTCGGCAATTTTGAAAAAGCCATCCGTGAGATTTCCGATCATGCTCGGCAAAACGGCCGCAGGCTTTTCCTTTACGGCTGTTCCGAAGAGGAAGCGCAGGAAATCGACCGCCTGTTCCCGAACCGTTTTTCCTTTGAGGTCGACGAAGGCTATTTTGAGTATGTTTATTCCGCCGAGGCGCTTGCCGACCTGGCGGGGCGCAAATACCACGACAAGCGCAACCACATCGCCGCGTTTGAGCGCAACAATCCGGATTGGACGTTTGAAGAGATCACCAAGGAAAACATCGGTCAATGCGCCGAGATGAATGAGCGCTGGCTGCGGCTGAATGAGTATAAGGACGAGGTTCAGCTTTCCGCCGAACACAACGTGCTCAATATTGCCATGGCGAACTATGACACGCTTGGCTTTTACGGCGGGCTGATCCGCGCGGGCGGCAAAGTCGTTGCGTTTTCTTTCGGGGAAAGGCTGAACGATACCACGTTTTGCACGCATTTTGAAAAAGCGTACGCCGACGTCAAAGGCGCCTATCAGATCATCAACCGCGAAATGGCGCGGCGACTGCGGTCGGATTTCGTCTATATCAACCGCGAAGAAGACACCGGCTCGCCGGGTTTGCGGCGTGCCAAACAATCCTATCACCCGACCGTTTGGCTCAAAAAGATCAACGCCATTGAAAAGTGAGGAGTTCCATTGATCGCGTTTGAAAACGAACGGCTGGCGGAAGAGGCCGTGAAGCTGTGGCAAGAGGCTTTTCACGATGACGAGGCGTATATCCGCTTTTTCCTCAGCCGCCACGAGGACGCAGCCGTGCTGACCGAAACCGAGAACGGTTCGCTCGTTTCCGCGCTCTACCTGCTGGACGGCGCAGTTCTGACTCACAGCTCGGCTTACAAAGCCTTTTATCTGTTCGCCGCGGCGACGTTTGAACGGTATCGCGGGCAGGGATATATGGCGCGGCTGCTGCACAAGGCGGAAAAGTATTGCCGTGATGTCGGCGGTCAGTATATCGCTCTGGTGCCTGCCTCCCCTGCTCTGTTTGCGTATTATGAACGATTCGGCTATCAAACGGCGTTCTATGCGAAACCGGCGTCGGTCGGTTCCGATTTTGATTTGCCGACCGACCGATTTTTGTGGTCCGACGCACATTTGCGCTACATCAGAGAGGAAGCCGAAGCGTTCGGATTCCCTTTGGCTGAAAAAAGCGGGATGCTGTTCAGTGTGGATGAAAACACGATCAAGGTTCCCGACCCCGAAAAGAAACACCCCTGCGGTATGCTTTTGCCGCTGAATGAGAACGCAAAAGCGAAAATGCCCGATAACGCCTACATCGGTTTAGCGATGGAATGAAAGGAAGAACGACATGATCTACGTTTTTTTAGCGGATGGATTTGAAGAAGTGGAAGCGCTGGCGACGGTGGACGTTCTGCGCCGCGCCGGTCTGGAGGCGGCGACCGTCGGCGTCGGCGGCAGCCTGATCAGCGGTTCGCACAAGATCACGGTGCAGGCTGATTTGACCTTAGAAGAGGCCGTGATGAACGATGAGCTGGACGCCGTCGTTCTGCCCGGCGGTATGCCCGGCACGACAAATCTGCAGAACAACGCCGACGTGATGGCGTTCGTTGATTACGCTTATGAGAACGATCGGCTGGTTTGTGCCATCTGCGCCGCGCCGAGTATTCTCGGTCAGAAAGGGATGCTGCGCGGCCGCACTGCCTGCTGCTATCCCGGTTTTGAGGGACTGCTCGAAGGCGCCGACGTGTCCGATCAGCCCGTCTGTGTGGACGGCAGCGTGATCACGGGTCGAGCCTGCGGCGTTGCGCTGGAATTCGGCGCAGCCATCGCGGAGCGGTTTATCGGCAAAGACATGGCGCAGAAGCTGTGGGAGTCGCTCTGCCATGAATGACGACATCAGACCGATCAAGCAGCAGATCAGGCAGCGCGCGATTGCTTTGCGAAAAGAAATGAAGCGAAGCGATAAGCAGAAGCTGGATTTCAAGATCGCGAATAAAGTGCTCGGTCTCTGGAAATATCGGGAAAGCCCGTGCATACTGCTCTACTGTTCCACGCTGCTGGAAGTCGATACCAGATACCTGATCGAGCGAACGTGGGCGCTCGGCAAAACCGTCGCCCTCCCCCGCTGCCGGAAAGATACGAACGATATGGGTTTTTTCATCGTTCGCTCCTGGGAGGATCTGGAGCCCGGCATGCTCTCCGTTCTGGAACCTAAGGAACACTGCCTTCCCCTGCCGGATCACACGGCGAGCATCTGCATCGTGCCCGGTCTGGCGTTTGACCGAGCGGGCTATCGCACCGGCTACGGCAAGGGCTACTATGATCGCCATTTGTCAACTTACCGCGGCACGACCATCGGTTTGAGTTACGGCTGCTGTATGGAAGAAGAAATACCGCACGGAAGATATGACCGAAAGGTCGATATTATCGTGACGGAAAACGATACTTATTTTTGCAACAACTGACAGGAGTTAAGTGATGGACGAAAGCAACAACAAAGGCGTCAACTTTGAAAACGATGATTTCGAAAGCTGGCTGGAAAAGCACGATCAGCAAAGAGCCATCGAAGAGGAGCAGTATCGCCGGAAGATCCAACAGGCGAAAGCTGCCGCCCTCGAAGCGCAGCAGCAGCAAAACGCTGCCAAGCAGGATCGGCAAAGTGCCGCGAACCGCAGTTTGGAGAGCCAGCTGAATCGGGCGGATTCCAACGGTAATATCCCGATCAGCCGCCGCGAAGTCGTCAAAAACTTTCGTGTTGATATCGACGAAAACGCGCTGCACGAAACCAATCAGCAGTCGGAAGAAGAACAGCAGCACAAGGATAAAGCCATCTATTTTGCCAGCCGTCAGCCTGCCCGCGCAGCAGCAGCGCGTCGAAACGCCGGACAGAATAAGAATGACGAAGAGAAAAAGCGCGTCAACGAACTGCGCAAAAAAGAGAAAAAGCAGATCGCGCGGCTCAAGCGTATTATGGCGAGCTGTGTGATCGTGCTTTGTTCCACGCTGCTTTCGATCTATGTGATCTCCTGCCTGAACGACGTGCTTGCGCTCGGGCGCAGCGACGAACTGGTGACGGTCTCCATTGAAAAAGGCTCGGGATCGGAAGAGATCATCGACGCGCTCGGCGACAGCAATCTGATCAAACACAAATGGTTCTGCAAGCTGTTCACCGATTTTC
This sequence comes from Clostridia bacterium, assembly GCA_017453685.1. GTDB lineage: Bacteria > Bacillota > Clostridia > Oscillospirales > Acutalibacteraceae > UBA8612. Next base: position 41,041 of record JAFTEL010000139.1, on the reverse strand, counting down.
GCAAATTCGACAAGAAAAAATATCTCAATGGCGTTTACTATCTGACCGCCGATATGGGCGTTGAGGGAATGCTCAACGCCATGCGGGAAAACCAAACGTCGGATGAAACCATCCGCCTGTATTTCCCCGAAGGTTGGACGATCCAGCAGATGGTCGAAAAGCTCGATAAAAACAACGTCTGCCCCAAGGAATACATCTACACCGCACTGCGGGAAGTGGCGTTTGAAAACGCCTTTATTGAGAATCTGCCGACGGACGGCAGCCGCTATTTCAATCTGGAAGGCTATCTGTTCCCCGATACTTATGACTTCTTCGTCTCCGAAAAAGAACACGGCATCGGCGAAAACCCGAACAGCATCGTGCGCAAGCTCCTCAAAAACTTTGAATCCAAATGGACGGAAATTTACGACAAACGCGCCAAAGAGCTGGGGCTGACGCAGGATGAAGTGATCATCATCGCGTCGATCATCCAGAAGGAAGCGGCGAACAAGGAACAGATGACCGCCATTTCGTCGGTCATTCACAACCGCCTGAACAACCCCGCCTCCTACCCGACGCTCGGCTGCGACTCCACCAAGAATTACGTGACCAACTACCTGACGCAGGCCATCGGTTCCGCAGCAGCCTCCGCCTATATCGCCAACTACGACACCAACGGCACGCGCTCCGGTCTGCCCGCCGGCCCCATCTGCAACCCCGGCACCGACGCCATCGAAGCGGCGCTGAATCCGGACGACACCAAGTATTTCTATTTCTGCCACAACAACAAGGGCAAGATTTATCTTGCCAAGACCTATGATGAATTCCAGCGCAACTGGACGCAGGTGCTGAAAGACAACGAGGAAAGCGCGAATGATTAAGCCTGAGCTGCTCGCCCCCGCCGGTGACAGGGAGCGATTGGAAGCCGCCGTTCGCTACGGCGCGGACGCGGTTTACCTCGGCGCGTCAAGGCTCGGGATGCGCTCCGCCCCGCAGAATTTTGAGGGCGAGGCGTTGGCGCAGGCGGTCGGCTTTTGCCATGAAAACGGCGTGAAAGTCTATCTGACCGCCAACGTTCTGGCGCACAACCGCGATTTGAATGACGTGGAAGGTTATTTCCATGCGGCAAGCGAAGCGCAGGTCGACGCGTTCATCATTTCCGATTTAGGGCTGTTCTCGCTTGCGAAGCAGTACGCGCCGCAGATCGATATCCATATTTCCACCCAGATGGGCGTCACCAATTACGAAGCCGCGAACACGCTGCACGATATGGGCGCAAAGCGCGTTGTATTGGCGCGCGAGCTTTCCCTGGACGAGATCGCCGAGATCCGCGCCAAAACGCCGAAAGATTTGGAAATCGAGTGCTTTGTTCACGGCGCGATGTGTGTGTCGTTCTCCGGCCGCTGCCTGCTTTCCAACTATCTGACCGGGCGGGATTCCAACCACGGCGACTGCGCGCAGCCCTGCCGCTGGCAGTATGCGCTCATGGAGCAGACGCGCCCGGGGCAGTATTTCCCGATCACCGAAGACGGCGGAACCTATATTATGAACTCCAACGATCTGTGCATGATCGAGCATATTCCGGCGCTCGTCAGCGCCGGCATCACCTCTTTCAAGATCGAGGGCCGCGCCAAATCCGCTTATTACACCGCCGTTGCCACCAACGCCTACCGCGCCGCGATCGACGGGTATCTGAAAAACCCGACGGACGATTACAAACCGCAGCCGTGGATCGTCGACGAAATGAACCGGATGAGCAACCGCGGCTACTGCACGGGTTTCTTTTTCAACGCCCCGACTGAGGACGCACACATCTTCTCACAGGGCGGTTACAAGCGCGACTGGCGCGTCGTCGCCGTTGTCGAGCGCTGCGAAAACGGTCGGCTTTATCTGACCCAGCGCAACCGCTTTTTTGAAAAGGAAGAAATCGAAATTCTTTTCCCGGGAAACGAGCCCATCCGTTTGATCGCCACAGATATGCAAAACGCGGCGGGTGAACCGATCGACTGTGTGCCGCACCCGATGATGCCGTTCAGCATTGCCTTTGACGGCGACGTGCCGCACGGTTCGCTCGTGCGCATGGAATGCTGAATCATTCCAATTGCGACCTGAGCCGTTCCAACACTCTTTTTTCAATTCTCGAAACATATGACCGCGATATTCCGAGCCGCTGCGCGACCTGCTGTTGCGTGAGCGGCTTTCTGTTATACAGCCCGTATCGCATGATGACGATGCGCTTTTCCCGTTCATCCTCCAACTGTTCGATCAGGGTATAAAGCATTTTGGTGCGTATGGAATCGTCGATTTTTTCGGCGATGTCGTCTTCTTCATAGATCACGTCGCTGAGCGTCAGCGGATTGCCCTCCGAGTCGGCGTCGATCGGCTCGTTCATGGAAATATCCTGCGCGGTTTTTCGCTGAGCGCGAAAATACATTAAAATCTCATTTTCGATGCAGCGCGAGGCATACGTCGCCAGCCGCGTACCCTTGCCGTAATCGAAGGAATTGACCGCCTTGATCAAGCCGATGGTGCCGATCGAGATCAGGTCTTCCTCTTCGCCGGATTGCGCATAATATTTTTTGATGATATGCGCGACCAGACGCAGATTGTGTTCGACCAGCTTTTTTTGCGCCGCCTTGTCCCCTGCTTTCATCTTTTCAAAGCAGGCGCGTTCCTCTTTGGCGCTGAGCGGTTTCGGGAAGGAACCGGCGTTCTGTAAATGCAGGGTAAAATAGAGCAAATGGGAAAGCACCGCGTTGAGCAATTCTGTCAGCATCCTGTCACCTCATTCAGTTGTTGCTACAATCTATGCGACGCGTTCGGGGGAATATGAAAAAACACCGTTGGATCGACCAACGGTGTTTTGCTTTTAACGGTGTTCAAATTCGGTTGGCGTAGGCAAGTTCCATCATGTGGGACAGGCCGACGGCGTCGTCAATGGTGTAGGGAATATCGCCGCCGTTGACCATGGCGTCCATCCACATGTCGATCGGTTCGGGCAGCCGCCTCGGCAAATTCGGGTAGACCCAGCCTTCGCCGACGTTGTAGCACAGGCGGTCAAACATACCGCCCGCTAAAATGGTGCCTTTATCGCCGACGATCTCCAATTCAAACGGGTTATTGGGCGCGACAAAAGCCGTTTCGCTCACGGCGATGGCGCCGTTCGGATAGGTGAAGATCGACACGGCGTTGTCTTCCACGCTGTCAACGCGGACGTTGGTGAACGCCGAAGCGCAGGCGAGCGGGTCGCCCATGAGCCAGTGGATGAAATACATGGAATGTGCGCCCAGATCCATCATCGCTCCGCCCCCGCAGGTCTTGGGGTCATAGAAAGTTTGCGGCAGCCAGCCGGCGACCGTGCCGTTGTGCGCGTTGCGCATGCGCAGATAGTTCACTTCCCCGATGAGTTTACGATCCAGCGCGTCTTTGATCCACAAAAAGTCGCCGCGGCTGCGCCACGGATAGGAAATGCAGAACTTTACGCCGCTTTTTTTCACGGCGTCTGCGACTTCCAGCGCGTCCTTTTTGGTGAAGCACAGCACCTTTTCGGTGAAAATGTGCTTGCCTGCCTGCGCCGCTTTGATAATCAAATCCTTATGCATATCCGTCGAGGAGCAGACCATCACGGCGTCCACGTCCGCACGGGCGAGCAGCTTATCGTAATCCGGCTCATAGTCGCAGGCGTATTTTTCGGCGGCTTCTTTTCCGGCTTTTTTCTCGGGGTCCCACAAAACCGTGATTTTGCAATCCGGATTTCTGGCAATGGCATTGGCGTAACCGTTAAAATGAACGTGCCAGGTGCCGACTAAAGCAACGTTTACCATGGTAACACGACCTTTATTTTTATTTGCTGAGCAGCAAGGTCATTATAGCAACCGCGCCAATGAAAAGTCAATCGTTTTATTGCTCTGCCGCAAGAATTCTTCGCACCGTCGCGGCGAAAACAGGCGCGCAGTCCGTTGAGCCGGAGGTTCCGTCATCGCACAGGATCACCATGGCGTATTGCCTGTTTTGAACGGTGAAACCGCCGGCGAACCACGAGACGAGGCGCTCCTTGCCGGAAGAATAATCGCCGCTTTGCGCCGTGGCGGTTTTGCCTTTGCAGTCGGCGCCCTCGACCCATGCGGCTTTTCCCGTCCCTTCCCGCACGGCCAGACCGAGAAAATCGGACAGAAGCTGCGCGTTTTCTTTTTTAATCAGTTTGAACGGCTGCTGTGACTTGTGCGAGACGGTGTAATTGCCGTTTTCGTCGATTTCGCCTTTGATCAGATACGGTTCGTGATAATCGCCGCCCGCAAACACCGCCGCGTAGAGAGAAGCCACCTGCAGTACGGAAGCGGTCAGGCTCCCCTGCCCGAAGGAAAAATTCGCCTTTGCCGCCGCGGAGGAGAGCGTTTCCGCTGTCGGCAGCGTTCCCGCCGCGGAGAACAGCCCTTGGGCAAGTTCCTGCATTTTTCCGAATCCGAAGCTCTGCGCCAGCGTCAGAACCGCTTCGGCGTCGAGCTGCTGCATCAGGTGAATGAAATAACAGTTGCAGGAATATGCGAGCGCCTGCGGCAGATTGACGGAGCCGTGGGGTTTGAGGCAGCCGAAGGACGCGCCGCCGACCGTTACGGAGCCGCCGCACTGCCATTCCTGCGACGGGTCGATCCCCTGCTCCAGCGCGGCGGCCGCGATGAGGAGCTTGAACACCGAGCCGACGGGATACGCCGCCAGCGCACGGTCAAACAGCGGCGAGGATTCATCGTTCAGGCTTTTGGCGACGTTCGTCGGGTCAAAGCGCGGGCGGCTCGCCATGGCGCAGATGCCGCCGTCGGAACAATCCAGAATCACCGCCGCGCCGGTTTTCAGACCGCAGGCGTCCATGGCGTTTTCCGCCGCCTGCTGAAAGGTTTTGTTCAGCGTCAGCACGACTCCGCCCGCGCTGTTGTAGTTATCGTCAAGCGTTTCGATTGCGGAGCCCGCCAGCACTTTGCCGGAGGCGTCGCAGGAAAAGCGCACCTTCAATTCGCCGCGATAGCGGTTCAGCTCGTCGTTCAGGCTCTTTTCCAGCCCGCATACGCCGTTCCCCGTTTCATCCGTATAGCCGATCAGATGGCACGCCAACGCGTCGGAGGAAGTTCTTTTGAACGTGCTGAGCAGCTGAATATCATCATGGAGCAGCGTCCTGTTCGTTGGCAGGATCATCGGCTGACCCGTGGAAAGCACTTCGTTTGCCTGCGCAAACGCTTCGTCGGTCAGCTGTTCTTTCAGCACGGCCAGCGCGCCCGCCGTCGGCTTCACGGCGGCGATGTTCTGCGTTTCGCAGCCGACCAGCCGTTCGCCGTTGCAGTCATAGATCAGCCCGCGACTTTCGGAAACGGTGATCACTTTGCCGCCGCCCGTGCCGCCCGCCGTTTTCTGCGCCGAGCCGAGCAGAATGGTCATCAGCCGCAGCGGCACGACGCCGAACGCGAGAAACATCGCCAGAAAAGCGACGGCGATCCTTTTGGAAATATCGACCGCTTTTTTCTGTTTCAATTCTGTTTCACCTCACGGTTAGTGTGAGCAAAACAAAAAGAAAAAACCGACGTGTTAGATCACGCCGGTTGAAAAGACTGCTTTATTTTGTGAGCTTGTGGAACACTTTTTTGCCCTTGCGGATGACGATGAAACCGCCGTTGTCGAATTTGCTGGCGGGAATGTCATAATCGAAGGTGGTCAGCTTTTCATCGTCCACGCTCACGCCGCCCTGTTCGATCAGGCGGCGCGCTTCGCCGTTGGATTTGGCAAGCGCAGCCTTGACCATGCAGCGCATGATGTTGATCTTGCCGTCGGTGAAATCCTCCGCCGTAAGCGTCGTGGTCGGCATATGCTCGCTGTCGGCCTTGTTGGTGAACAGCGCGCGGGCGGCGGACTGCGCCTTGTCGGCTTCTTCCTGCCCGTGGATGAGCTTGGTGACTTCGTAGGCGAGAATTTCCTTTGCCTTGTTGATCTCGCTGCCTTCCCACTTGGCGTATTCTTCGATCTGCTCCACGGGAATAAAGGTGAGCATCTTCATGCAGTTGATCACGTCGGCGTCGTCGACGTTGCGCCAATATTGATAGAAATCGTAGGGCGAGGTCTTTTCGGGATCAAGCCACACGGCGCCCTTTTCGGTCTTGCCCATCTTGCGCCCGTCGCTGGTCTGGAGCAGCTTGAAGGTCATGCCGAACACTTCTTTGTTGTCGCACTTGCGGCAAAGCTCCACGCCGCCGATGATGTTGCTCCACTGGTCGTCGCCGCCGAGCTCCATCACGCAGCCGTAGTTGCGGTTGAGCACAAGGAAATCGTAGCTCTGCATGAGCATGTAGTTCAGTTCAAAGAACGACAGACCGCGCTCCAAGCGCTGCTTGTAACACTCGAACGCCAACATGCGGTTGACGGAAAAATGCACGCCGATCTCGCGCAGAAAGTCGATATAATTCAGATTCGCCAGCCAGTCGGCGTTGTTGACCATGATCGCCTTGCCGTCGGAAAAATCGACGAGCTTTGACATCTGCTTCTTGAAGCACTCGACGTTGTGCGCGATGGTCTCGCGGGTGAGCATCTTTCTCATATCGGTCTTGCCCGAAGGGTCGCCGATCATGCCGGTGCCGCCGCCGAACAGCGCGATGGGCGTGTGACCGGCGCGCTGCATATGCGCCATGACCATGATCTGAACAAAGTGACCGACGTGCAGACTGTCCGCCGTGGGGTCAAAACCGATATAGAAACGGATTTTTTCCCGAGTCAGCTTCTTTTCGACCGCTTCTTCATCGGTGACTTGAGCGATGATGCCGCGGGCCTTTAATTCTTCATAAACATTCATAATGGTAGTCCTCCCAAAAATTCACTATATGATAACCGATAATCACGGATTTGTCAACAGTTCATGCGCCAGGTCAAGCTGCGCCTGCGTCACGGCTTCCCCGCTGAGAATGCGGGCGAGCTCGCGCTTGCGCTCCTCCCAATCCAGCAGACGGATATCGGTGTAAGTTTTGCCGTTCGCCGTGGTCTTCGTGATGCCGAAATGGTGATCCGCCTTCGCCGCGATCTGCGCCAGATGCGTCACGCAGATCACCTGCCGCCCTTTCGCCGCCTCATGCAGCTTTCGCCCGAGCTTCACGGCGGCATGACCGCTCACGCCCGTGTCGATCTCGTCAAAGATCAGCGTACCGACTGCGTCTTTATCCGACAGCACATTCTTGATCGCGAGCATGATGCGCGAAAGTTCGCCGCCCGAGGCGATCTTTGCCAGCGGCTTCGGGGCTTCGCCAAGGTTGGGCGAAATGAGAAATTCCACGCTGTCACAGCCGTTTTCGTTCAATTCACATTCTATTTGCTGAACTTCAAACGTTACGTTCGGCATATCCAGAAAGCTCAGTTCCGCGCAGACCTGTTCGGAAAAGAGTTCGCCCCCCGACTGGCGCAGTTTTGAGATCTCCGCTGCCGCCTGTTTGACCGCGTCAAAGAGCTTTTTTTCACGCTCGGTCAATTCGACCAGGCGCTCGTCCGAAAACAGAATCTCTTCTCTTTCCTTTTTGCATGCTTCGCAGAATTGCAGAATGGCTTCTTCATCCGCGCCGTATTTGCGGCTGAGTTTGTTCAGATAATCGAGCCTGTCTTCGACCTGCTGCGCCTCTTTCGGGTCGTAATCCATGTCGTCCAGCAAGCCGCGTACCGTTTCGCTCACGTCGTCCAGCTGATAAGACAGGTCTCTCAGCTGCTGCGCCGCAGGTTCGATCTCATCATAATAACCGGCTGCCGCGTCCAGTTCGTCGGCCGCGGAGCGCACTTCCACAAGCGCGCCCGGCGTTTCGTCGCCGCCGCTGAGCAGCCCGTGCGCCGCCGCGAGCGACGCCATGATCTTTTCGCTGTTGCGGTAGAACGAACGGCTTTTTTTCAGTTCGTCCATCTCGCCGATTGACAGTTCCGCCGCCTCGATCTCATTGATCTGATAGTCCAGCAGGTCGATCCGGCGCTGCTTTTCGCTCTCGTCCGTTTGCAGGGCGCGGATCTCTCTCTTAATCGCCTTCCACTCTTCAAACGCGCTGCGATAAGCGGCGAGCTTATCTTCCGCGCCGATGAGCGTGTCAAGGTAAGCGATATGTGTCTGGGGATTGAGCAGCTTCTGGCTGTCGTGCTGACCGTGGATGTTGACCAGCTCGCGCCCGAGAGATTTGAGCATGCCGACCGTCACAGGGCAGCCGTTGACACGGCAGACGTTTTTGCCGTCGGCGGAAATGGTGCGGCGGATCAGCAGCTGATCGTCTTCCGCTTCGTCCAGCCCGAGTTCTTCCAGCAGCGGGTGCATCGTTTTAGGCAGCTCTTCAAACAGCGCCGTGACCGACGCCTTGTCGCAGCCCGTGCGCACCAGTTCTTTTGACGTGCGCTCCCCAAGGATGGCGCTGATCGCGTCAATCACAATGGATTTGCCCGCGCCCGTTTCGCCGGTCATGATATTTAACCCGTCCTCAAAAGCGATGTCCGCGCTTTCAATGACGGCGATATTCTCAATTTTAAGGTTTCGGAGCATATCTCCACCTCATTGAAGTTGCTTTATAATTTGATAATGTCCCGCAGGGTGTGCACCATTTCGGCGGCAAGCGCCTCCGTGCGGCAAACGGCAAAGATGGTGTCGTCGCCCGCCAGCGTGCCGACGATGCCGTTGATTTCCATCGAATCAAACGCCGCGCAGACCGCCTGCGCCATGCCGGGGAAGCACTTGACGACAACGGTGTTCATGGCGTGATCCACCCACTGAACGGAGGGGCCGATCACCGCGTGAAGATTGCGCGCGGCCTGCGACGCGGTGGACTTGGGCAGACTGTAACGGTATTTGCCGTTGCGGTCGCTGATCTTGATGAGCCCGAGCTCCTTGATGTCGCGCGACACCGTCGCCTGCGTGACCTCAAGCCCGTTCGCCTTCAGTTCGGCGAGCAATTCCTCCTGCGTGGCAATATCCTTGCTGTTGATGGTGGAAAGAATGATTTCAAGTCTTTCTTTTTTCATGTTGGTACCTCCAAAATGATTAGGGGTGTAACATTTTGCTGTTGAGTATTTCAATGAAGTTGTCTTCTTTGATCCGAATGAACTCCGCCTTGGTCTGCGAACGCTGCACGACCGTGCAGCAGCCGGGGCGGATCAGGATCGGCGGCTCGCCGTCGCAGGAAATGCAAAGCTCCGTTTCATCGCTCTTTGAGGCAAAAACGTTCATGCGCTCATCCGGTCGGAACACGATGGAATGGCGGTTGAACGAATGGGAGCAGATGGGCGTGAGCAGGATGCTCTCGATCGTCGGGTTGACCACGGGGCCGCCCGCCGCGAGGGAATAGGCGGTGGAGCCGGTCGGCGTGGAGAAGATGACGCCGTCACCGCGGTATTCGTTGACGAATCGTCCGTTGGATTCCACGGTGACGTCGATGATGTTGCGGTTGACCGCGCGGGTGAACACCACGTCGTTCATGCAGTCGATCCGATCCAGGCATAAGCCTTTTTCATCAAAGAGAAGCACCTCGAGCATCATGCGCTTGTCGAGCGTATAGTTGCCGTCAAGCAGGTCTTTCAGGCGGTCGAGTTCGCCGCGCTCCAGACCCGCCATGAATGCCAGCCGACCCGCGTTGATGCCCAGAATCGGCTTGCGGCAGCGCGCTGCGGTTTTGCCCGTGTGCAGGATCGTGCCGTCGCCGCCGATAGCGATCATCACGTCACATTCCTCGGCGCATTGTTCCAGCGGCAGAAAGCGAACGCCGCTCTCCCCTTCAAATTCCGCCTTGGTCGATTCGCTGATTATAATGTCGGCGCCGTATGCCTTCAGCTCGGCGATCACGCCGTGCGCCGTCGAAGCGGCAAATTCGCGCGTCAGGTTCGCGTTGACGGAGATGATCATGTTACCGCCTCCTCTTTGTCATGATCCAGCGTTTGGTGGGATTGCTCCACCACTTGCACGGCGCTGATTTCCGCATCAGGCTGATCCAGTTTTGTCAGATACAACAGATACTCGATGTTGCCCTCAGGTCCTTTTACAGGTGAAAACGTCAGACCCTGCACGGAAAAGCCGTTATCCTTCGCGTAGCCGATGCAGGCTTCGATCACTTCCCGATGAACCGATCGATCGCGCACGACGCCTTTCTTGCCGATCTTTTCCCGCCCCGCTTCAAACTGCGGCTTGACCAGACAGACCGCTTCGCCGTTATCGGAAAGAAGCGCGAAAAGCACAGGCAGGATGAGTTTGAGCGAAATAAATGAAACGTCCACGCTCGCAAAGTCGATCGGATCCGGTACCTGTTCCTCTGTCACATAGCGGAAATTCGTGCGTTCCAGATTGACGACCCGCTCGTCGCTGCGCAGCTTCCACGCCAGCTGACCGTAGCCGACGTCAATGGCGTACACCTTATCGGCGCCGCTCATCAGCATACAGTCCGTAAAGCCGCCGGTCGATGCGCCGACGTCCATGCAAATTTTATGCGTCAGCGTCAGCGGGAAGGTGTCCAGCGCTTTTTGCAGTTTATAGCCGCCGCGGCTGACGTAGGGCATCTTTTCGCCCCGCACTTCCAGCCGATCTTCCGTTTTGATCGGCATACCGGCTTTGAGTGCCTTTTGACCGTTAACGTATACCTGACCTGCCATGATGAGCGCGTGCGCCCGCTCACGGCTCTCGGTCAGACCGGCTTCATGCAGGGCAACGTCCAACCTCTTTTTTTCAGCCATCGAACGCACTCCCCACCGTTTTGCTCATGCTTTCTGCGTCCAGCCCGTGCCGCTTCAGAATGGACGGAATGGTTCCCTGCTTAACAAAACAATAATCCACCGCCGTCAGGTGATAATCGCCCTTGTATCCTGCTTCCATCAGCAGCAGGGCGATCTTTTCACCGACGCCGCCGTCCCGCACGCCTTCTTCAAAAAAGAAGATGCTGCGGCTGCTTTTGAGCAGCTCGATCACGCTGCCGTCAATGGGTTTGATGCGATTCAGTTTCAGCACTTTGACCCGCTTGCCTTGTTCTTCCAACGCTTTTTGCGCGGCGCAGGCGTTGGCGAAAATGCTGCCATAGGTCGCGATCACCACGTCGGCGTCGTCACAGCCGTATGTATCAAATGCGTCATACGTCGGTACAAAATCAGCGGGCAATTCGGGTTCACTGCCGCGCGGATAGCGGATGGCAATCACGTTTCTGTCTTTGTAGACGGCACGCGCAACGTCGCGTCTCAATTCCTCGTAGGTCGTGGGAGAATAGATCGTGAAATCGGAAATGGTGTTCATGAACGCCACGTCGAAAATGCCCTGATGCGTTTCGCCGTCTTCCCCGACAAAACCCGCGCGGTCGACGGCAATGATCATTTTTTGTTTCTGCAGCGCCGCGTCGTGGATGAGCTGGTCATAGCACCGCTGCAGGAAAGTGGAATAGACCACGAAGAACGGGATCATGCCGCCCTTGGCTAACCCTTCGGCAAACACAACGGCGTGTTCTTCGGCGATGCCGACGTCAAAAAAGCGTTCGGGAAAGCGTTCACAAAACTCACTCAACCCCGTGCCCAGCGACATCGCCGCGGTGATCGCACAGATGCGGCGGTCTTTTGACGCCAGATCGCACAGGCTGCGGCCGAATTCATCGGAAAAATTCGTCTTGCCCTTGTTCAGCGGCTCGCCTGTCTCGGGATCAAACTTCGAGATGCCGTGAAACACGCAGGGGTCTTTTTCAGCCAATTCATAGCCCTTGCCCTTGACGGTCTGCACGTTGACCACAACCGGGCCGCCGATGTGCTTGGCTTCTTCCAGGACCTCACACAGGCTTTTGATGTTGTGTCCGTCCACCGGACCCATGTAGCGGAATCCGAGGTCCTCAAACATATTGCTGTTGTAAATTCTGTCTTTGAGGCTTGTTTTCAGGCGGAAAATGCTGTTGGAAAGGCTTTTGCCGATCAGCGGAATCCGGTTGATCGCCCGTTCCACGCCCGCTTTCAGGCGGAAATACTTTCTGGAATTGCGGATCACGGACAGATAGCGGGAAACGGAACCGACGTTCTGCGAAATGGACATATTGTTGTCGTTGAGGATGACGATCAGTTTCGCGTCCTTGGTTCGTCCCGCGTTGTTCATGGCTTCAAATGCCAGTCCGCCGGTGAACGCGCCGTCGCCAATGACGGCAACGGTATATTGGTCGCGCTCGTTGATCTGCTCCGCGATGCTGATGCCGTAGGCGGAGGAGATCGACGTGCTGCTGTGACCGGAAAAGAAAACGTCGTGTTCACTTTCGGGCGGATAAGGAAAGCCGGAAATGCCGCCTTCCTGCCTGAGCGTGGAAAATTGATCAAAGCGCCCTGTCAGGAGCTTATGCGTATATGTCTGATGCCCGACGTCGAACACGAATTTATCCTTCGGGGAATCGAAACAGCGGTGCATGGCGATTGTCAGCTCCACCGTACCGAGGTTGGAAGCCAGATGACCGCCGTTGGCGGAAACGGTCTCGATCAGCTTTTCTCTGATCTCGCCCGCCAGATCGTCGAGCTGTTCATAAGTCATCCCTCGCAGATCCGAGGGCTGCTTTATATCTTTTAAGAGTTCGTAACTCATTTCATTCGCCATGGGAACCTTTGCCGAGGGAAAAAGGAGCGGCAAAGATTCTTCCTTTCAGAAGTAGTAGTCAGTTGGTGCGGTTCGCCAGTTTTTCGGCAAAACCGATCAAAAATGAATTCTCATCAAAGCAGGATAAGGCGTTGATCGCCTGCTGTGTCAGTTCTTGAACGAGCCGACGGGATTCGTCCAATCCCAGCAGAGCAGGATAGGTGGATTTGTTCTTTTCCGCGTCGCTGCCGATGGGCTTGCCCAGTTCTTCGGCGGTGCCGGTGATATCCAGCAGGTCGTCAACGATCTGAAAAGCAAGGCCGATGCTTTCGGCATACGCGTCGGCCGCGGCGACTTGCTCCTCTGCGGCGCCCGCCGCAAGGCAGCCGATCCGGCACGCCGCGCAGATGAGCTGACCCGTTTTCAGGCGGTCGGTGGCGCGCAGGAGTTCGGCGTCGACCGCTTTGTCTTCATGCTGCAGATCCATCGTCTGCCCGCCGATCATGCCGCGATAACCGGCAGTGTCCGCCAGAACGGCAAGACAGGGCAGCAGGTTTTCGGGCGGAAGAGGCGCTTTGGCAGCGACGGAAAACGCGAGCGTGAGCAGCCCGTCGCCTGCGAGCAGCGCGGTCGCTTCGCCGAACTGCTTGTGGCAGGACGGCTTTCCGCGGCGGAAATCATCGTCGTCCATACACGGCAGATCGTCGTGAATGAGCGAATAGGTGTGGATCATTTCGATCGCGCAGGCAAGCGGCAGCGCGTTGGTCACGTTCCCGCCGCAAACGCGGTTGAATTCCAGCAGCAGCACGGGGCGAACGCGTTTGCCGCCGTTGGCGAGGCTGTACCGCATCGCCTTTGTCACCGCGTCGCGTTCATCGCCGCAAAGCGGCACGGCTTGATTGAGCGCCGCGTTGATCATTACAGTGTATTCTTCGTTGGTGAAGGCATTATTCAAGGAAATCCGCCTCCGTACCGTCCTGATTGAGCTGAACAATGGTCGCTTCCGCCTTTTCAAGGCAGGATTTGCAGTAGAGCGCCAATTCATTCGCTTTGGTGAACAGCGCCATGGATTCTTCCAGCGGGATACTCCCCTGTTCCAGCTTCGTCACGATCTCTTCCAGCTCTTGTAGAGCGGCTCCATAAGTTTTCTCTTCCATGTTGCTTCCTCATTCCAAAATTTTGACCGGCTGACATTCCACGCTGCCATCCGCCAGACGAACCTGAATCGTTTTATCCAGATTGATCTGTTTGACCGAATCGACGATGTGAGAATCGGCGTAAACGGCGGCATAGCCGCGCAGCAGCACCTTGTAGGGACTCAGCGCGTCGAGCTTGGCGCAGGCTTCGCCGAATCGTTGTTTCGCCCCTGCCAGCAGGTTGTTTTGCGCCGTGTTCAGGCGCAGCCACAGGGAATCCAGCGTTTGTTTTTCATTTTCGATGATATTCAGCGGGTTCTTCAGCACGGGAGAAGCGGTCAGAACCGCCAGCCTACGCTTTTCTTCCGCAAGGGTTTCTTTTACAAGACTTTTGGCGTGGAGGTTCAAGCCTGAAACATAGGCGTATTGCTCCTGCCAATCCGGCACGGCAAGCTCCGCCGCGGCGGAAGGCGTCGGCGCGCGCAGATCGGCAACGAAATCACAGATGGTGAAATCGGTCTCATGCCCGACTGCCGAGATGATCGGGATTTCGCTTTTGCTGACCGCCAGCGCCACGAGCTCCTCATTGAACGCCCATAAGTCTTCGATCGAACCGCCGCCGCGCCCGACAATGAGCACGTCGGCAGCCTGATAGCAGTTGAACAGCTCAATCGCCGCAGCGATCTGCCCCGCCGCCGAAGCGCCCTGCACCTGAACGGGGCAAAACACGATTTTGGCGAGCGGAAAGCGGCGCCCCAGCACGTTGAACAGGTCGCGCACGGCTGCGCCTGTGGGCGACGTGATCACGCCGACCCGCATCGGACACGGCGGGAGCGGCTTTTTTCGCTGCGCAGCGAACAGCCCTTGGGCTTCCAGCTTCGCCTTCAATTGCTCGTAAGCAACGGTCAGCGCGCCTACACCGTCGGGCTGCATATCGTCCACATAGAGCTGATATTGCCCATCCCGCTCAAAAACGGAAACCCGGCCGCGCAGCAGCACCCGCATCCCGTTTTCGGGCATAAAGGCCAGCCGCTGAGCGTTGGAGCGGAACATCACCGCTTTGATCGCGCTGGCGTCGTCCTTGACGGTGAAATAGAAGTGCCCCGTGCGGTAATGGTTGGTGAAGTTGGAAATCTCGCCGACCAGATAGACCGACGACAAGTGAAGATCGCCCTCAAGCAGCGATTTGATGTATGTATTCAGTTGGGTGACCGTTAAGACCGTTGTGTTTTTCATCACAGAATCCAACCCTCTTTCACGGCGGCAAGCACCGCGACGCCCGCGGCGTTATCGCAGGAATAGATCGGCTGCGCAAAAAAAGCGCCGTATTTCTGCCCGAGCACGCGGCTGATGAGGCTGTTGCTCATGACGCCGCCCGAAAACACCAGCGGCAGCGCGCCGTATTCTTCGAGCAGCTTTCCCGCCATGCCGTCGAGCGCGGCGCAGATGGACTGCACACAGAATTTTGCGATGCGCTCCGCGCTTTCCCCTGCCGCCAGCATGGCGCGGCATTTGTTCTCAATGCCCGAAAGCGAGCAGTTCATCCCCTTGAGCACGGGTCTGATTTTGAAATTGTCCTCACAGCGGCTTGCCAGCTCGTCCAGAGCCTGTCCCGCCGGGAAATCCAGCCCCAGCATGACGCCGCAGCGATCGACCGCCTGCCCCGCTTTCAGGTCAAGCGACGTACCGACCAAAGTGACACGCAGGAGCGAATCCGGATCGGGTTCCACTAACAGCGCGTCGGTCGTACCGCCGGAAACGTGGAACCCCAGGAATCTTTCGTTAATCAAATCCAATCGGTTGACCGAATACAGCGCCGCGGCAAGATGCCCCTGCTGGTGGGAAAAGCGGTGAAGCACGGCGCCGTTAGCAGCGCAAAACGCCCGCGCGGCGCTGACGCCTGCCAAAAAGCACGGCATATAGGAGCCTGCCTCCGTGCGCGGCGAAACGGAAACGCCAACCGAGCGAACGTCGCTCAGCGCTGTCTGAGCCGAAAGCTGCTCAAACAACTGCGGCAGCTGTACCGTGTGGTGAAATACGGCGTCGGACTGGCGCAGCCCGAGCTGCCCTTCGGCGACGGGCAGCAGCTTTTTCTGCTGCACCATCCCGCCGCTGTCCGTGTCGAACACGGCGAGAGACGTTGTATAATTGCTGGTGTCGATCCCGAGAACCTTTGCCATTACTGCGTTCTCACCACCGTGCCGAGGATGCCGTTGACAAAGGACGCGTCTTCGGGGGAAGCGTATTTTTTGGCAAGCTCGACCGCCTCGTTGATGGAAACGCCGGACGGAATATCGTCCAGATAAAGAATCTCGGTCAAGGCAAGCCGAATGACCGCCAGCGACACCTTCGGGATGCGGTTGATCTTCCAGCCGCGCGCGTTGGTGCTGATGTGTTCGTCGATCGCCTGCATATTCTCACAGGCTTTGTGGACCACCGCGCTGGTATAATCATCCTCTTCGTATACGCTGAATTCTTTGGCCAGCTCGATCAAATCGTCGATCTCCGTCTGCGGATTGAATGATTTTTCAAACAGCAGAACAAACGCCTGCTCTCTGGCTTCCCGTCTTGTCATGTGGCTTTTCCTCCGTCAAAAAAGCCCTCTGCGCCGTTGCAGAGGGCTGAAAGTTGAACAATGTGAATGATCAGTAGGTTCAAGCTGCACGGTGTCTGCAACAATCACGATGCAACACCGTTAGTATATCACATGATTCAAAAATATACAAGAAAATATACAAAAATTATTGCCAAATGAAATTTTAGCTTTTTGCTTCAAAAATCGTGATGTTTTCGGGTGTGATCGTCGTATGCTTGAGCATGATCTCCTTGATCTGCAAAATGGAGGTCGAATCCAGCGAACCCGGCGCGCAGACGATCTCCGCTGTTTCCCCATTGATCAACACGACGCTCTCAAAGCCGCATTTGGTCCGGATGAGCGCCTCAATGTCCGCTTCGAGCTTGATGACGTTAGTCAGCTGCGACAGGCTCTTGGTCGCCGCGTCAACGGCCGACTGCGACGCGGACGGGTTTTTGATGACGTCGTTGAGCTTTTCAAACGCCTCGTCATGCGCCTTGTTGCGCGAGACCCGCGAGCTGCTGAGCAGATCGGAGCTTTGTTCGGAGGCGGCGGAAGCGTTGACGTATTGCGCGTCGCCGATCGTGGAATAGCTCACCTGCGTCACGTCGTCCGTTTTTACGCCGACGGCGGAAGCCTCGGGTTTGTTGAAATACCAGTTGATAAACACCGCCGAGCCGAGCGCCAGCACCAGCGCCGACAGGATGATCTGCCTTTTTTTGATGATCAAACTCATTTGTTTTCTCCTTTATTCATTGAATTTTTGCCACACTGATATGGTTCATCCCCACGTCGAGTACCGCCGAAAGCATCTCGATCACCGCGTCCGCCACTTCCTTGTTTGCGCCGCCCTCGCAGGTGACAGCAACGCCCCGCACCCGAGGCGTGACCGTGCGCAGCACGAGCCCGTCCTCGCGGTCATCCTCGTCGAGAATGATGTATTCGCTCTTTTCGTCGCTGCTGTCCTGCTCCGTTGACAGGCTGCCGTTTTTGGCGTAGACCGTTTCATAGTCGCAGTCCAGCATCACGAACACCTTGGCGCGGCCGGCGCCGCTGATAGAGGAAACCATCGCCGCGATCTTGTCTTCGAGCTGTTCGGTATAGGCTTCTTCGTCAAACTGTTTTTGCGGCGCGGCTGTTACGCCCGTTTCTGCTTTTTTGCCGCTGGGCAGCAAGGCGGACACGCCGACCAGAAAGATGCCGAGCACCGCCATGACGGCGATCGAGAATTTCTTTTTATCTTTTTTCAGTTCTCTGATCCATTCGAGTGGTTTCCCGTTCA
Source organism: Clostridia bacterium (assembly GCA_017453685.1). Classification (GTDB taxonomy): domain Bacteria; phylum Bacillota; class Clostridia; order Oscillospirales; family Acutalibacteraceae; genus UBA8612. The sequence continues at coordinate 23,507 of JAFTEL010000139.1, read as the reverse complement.
TTGTTTTTGGCATTCCTTCCCTCTCTCAAAACGGACGGATGGGTTGAGAAGTTTTGGAACACGTAGTCATCCATTTTCTTGATCTCTTCCGCCGTTCCGTCCATCCCTATTTCTATGCGCCTGACCGTGACAATATGATCGTTCCCGATGGAAATGACCGCTTTCACGTCCGCGAGCGCCATGCCTTCGGCTTCTGCAAAAGCGCGGATCGACGAGACGATCTCCCGCTCCAGCGTTTCTTTTACTGTTTCCTCCAGCGCCTGCTGCGCTTCGTATTCTTCCAGCAGTTCGTCCAGCCCGCTTTTGGTCTGTTTTTGTGCAGTGAGCATGCTGACAGCCGGTGATAAAAACGTGACCAGCATGAAAAGCGATAGCAGGATTTTCACCGACTTTTCAAGATGTCCTTTCGGCAAAGCGAATTCCGTTATGCCCGCGAGCACCGCCGCGGCGATGACGGACGCCGCCCAATCGCGTATTGCTTCCATTCTTTTTCCTCACGTGTTCTTGATTAACAGGATCAGCCCAACGGACAGCACCATCACCACGCTTGTCAGCACCAGCGTCACGTTCAGCAGCGTCAGCCCGCCGGACATGGCTTTCAACAGCCCCGAAGCCTTGGATAAGCCGAACAGGTCGGCGGCCGCGGCGAGGAGATTGACGGCAAACGACCATAAGAGCCCTTCCGTAATGACGGGCAGCGCGATCACCAGAATGCAAATATCCGCGAAAACAGCCGCCGTGTTCTTCACCAGATTCAGGCTGCCGATCACCGAGAGATAGGCGTCGCTCAGCGCCGAACCGAGCACGGGAACGGCGCGCCCGATCAGAAACCGGATGCCGCGCACCGCGACGGTATCGGCGGAGGAAGCGAGCGAGCATTTGAGAACCAGCATGGTGACGAAGACCGTCGCGGCAAGGCTCATCAGAAAAATGCCCGCTTTTTTGAAAAATTCGATCAATTTGCCGACGCCGAGCGCATCCGACAGCGCCGAGACCAGACTGAGCGAAAAGACGATCTGGATCAGCGGCCGCACCGCGTTCTGCACCAGCTGTACGACCCCCTGCGCCATGGCAAAGGTCAGCGTGTTATAGCTCAGCGCCAGCGTCGGATTGCCGCTGACGGTGATCACCACCGCCAGCACGGGGATCAGCGCCAGCATCATTTTGCTCTGCGCCTGAACAGCTGACGCCATTCGCACGAGGCAGGCAGTCATCGGCACGGCGATGACCAGTGCGAGAATGATGCAGCCCAGCTGCATCACGGACTTCCCGAGCGGTTTTCCGTCGGTGAAAGCCTGCGTCACGGCGAGCAGAAGCAGCACGGTCGCGGCGGTTAGGGACGCTTTCAGGGGCGAATGGTATTCTCTTTGCAGAACGTCGAAAAACAGGTCAAAAACGCGGCGGGGTGAAATATTGAACAGCGCATCGAAATCCACCGCGTCGATCCCGAGTTCCTTCAGATTTTCCCGATCTTCGCGCGACAGCGCGTCCGTCAGATCAGCTGCGCCGCTGGAACGCAGCTGGTCCCGATAGTCCGGCGATTCCGTCACGGCCGCGGCGGAAAGACATGGCAGAAGAAAAAGCAGAAAAGCCGTTAAAATCAAAGCGCAAAGCCGTTTCATTCCTTTGCACCCGCGAGCTTGAGCGCCAGCTTTGCCAGAACGGTGATGAGCGGGAACGCCATCATCAGCAGCGAAACGCGCCCCGCCAATTCCACGCAGAAGCGGATAGCGCCGTTGCCCGAATCCGAGCAGAGTTCCGCCGCGACACCGCAGCTCAGGGCAACGATCATGGCTCTGAGTAAAAGAGAAAGATACCCGCTTTCAAAGCTCATCAGAGCGGATAGCTTTTTGGTCTGTGCCATGACCGCTATCACCGTGGAAGCGATGCACGAGAGCATCACGATCACGGCGCCGAGCTGGATGAGCAGCGCCAGTTCCGAACGATAGGGAACAACGATTCTGACCAGTACGCAGGACAGAACGGCGACCGCCACGATTTTAACGATTTCCATAGCTTAAAAATCCATTATCCTTTTCAAAAGTGAAAGCAGGTCGGCAGCTTCCGGCAGCAGCATGAGCAGGATCACGATGACGCCGGTCAGCGCGGTCAGCATCGCGTATTCTTCCCGCCCGGAGCGCGAAAGGACCTGATGCAGTACGGCGACCGAAATGCCGATCAATCCGATTTTCAGTATCAACGAAACATCCATAGAGTTCTCCGTTCGGTTTTCAGAGCATTAACGCGAATAGGATCAGCGCCGCGACCGCCGTGCCGCCGAGGGTCAGCCTTGTATACTCCGCGCGATGGTCGGCGGCCTGCGTCAGTTTTCCGTTCAGTTGAGCGCGATAGCGTTCACAGAGGATCAATTGCGTTTGCGTATCCGTCGTGCCGAGGCTTTTGCCGAACCGGATCAGGATCGCTTTTTCCTCAGTTTTCATTGCCAGCGTCGGCGCAGTTTCAATGCGTCGTTTCCACTCTTCCGCGAAGCCGACCAGCGATCCTTCCGCGACGTGCGGCAAAAAATCCAGCGCCGAAAACGCTTCGTTCCGTGCGGCGTTTTGCAGGATCTCTCCGATGGGATGATTGCCATAGCTGATCTCCGCCGCGATGGTTTGGATCAGTTCAACACACTGTGAAAGCTGGATAATCCGCAGTTTCTGCCGCTTCATCACCAGCAGACCAACCAGAACGACCGCCAGAGAGATCAAAGCGGCGCCCGCTATCCGTATCAAACCAATCACCTGCCGTTTGCATCCATTGGAGTTTTCCAGGATCGCTCCTATTGTTCAAAAACGCCGCTCCGCCGAACATTCCGCTGCTCAGCAGCCGCGCCGACGGTTCTCTCTGCCATAGCTCGGCGGGCGTGTGCGCGTGAACACTCAAAAAGAAAGAGACGCCGCTGTGAAAGCCGCTTTCGATGGCTTGCGCTTCCCTGAGGCTGTTCACTTCATCCGTGACGATGAAGTCGGGCGAAAGGCAGCGCAGTGCGATATCGACCGCCTCGCTTTTCGGGTAGCCGGTCAGCACGTCGCAGGCGGCGCCGAGATCGACCTGCGGCGCGCCGTTGACGCAGGCAGCCAGCTCGCCGCGCTCATCCAGAACGACCGTATTCTTCCCTTCGACCGCCGAGAGCAGTCGCGCCAGATCGCGCAGCAGCGTGGTTTTGCCCGTGCAGGGCGGCCCCGCCAGCAGAAAGCTGCGAAAGCCGCCGCGCCGAATGATCCCGAACAGTTCCGCCGCGCAGCCTTTATGTTCCCGCGCGATGCGGATATTGATCGACGATATGTCCCGAATCGCCGTAATGCCGCCGTTTGCGCAGGCGGCTGTGCCGGCGACGCCGACCCGATGACCGCCTTTGATGGTCACAAAGCCGCTGCACAGCTGTTGCTGATGGGTATGAACGGAATAGCCGCAGACGATGCGGAAACATTCCTCCAGTTCTTCCCGCGTCACGCAGAGCTTTGATGAAAGGGGCGTGTTGCACGTTTGACCGTTCGGCAAAAAAGTGACGTCCCGATCCGGCAGACGAACCAGCAGCGGACGGTTGCATCGCAGGCGTATTTCCTGCGCGTTCTTTTTCACGTTTTGCGGCAGCCGCAGCAGCGCCGCGCGGATACGACCGCTCGTGCAATCGGCCGCCTCGTCGAAAGGTTTGTCATTTTCCAACCGCTTTTCGCCGTCCTTTCCGTTGCTGTTTCATTCCTATGCGGCCTTGTCCGCCGCTATGACAAAAAAATGCAAAAGCAATTGAAAACAACGGTTTTATGTGGTAAAATAATATGGATTAAAGAAGGGGTACTGATACTATGTTAAAAAAGAACAACCGACTTTCGGCCGTCCTGGTCCGCAACAAATACTCCGTTCTGGCCTTCGGCGTCGCCGCTTTTATCATGGTCATCGTTTATTACTGCTTTGATGTGATCCCGTTCGGCGATATGACCGTGCTGCGCATGGATATGTATCACCAATACGGTCCTCTTTTCGCCGAATTGTATGACCGCATCACGCAGGGCAAGAGCCTGCTCTATTCGTGGAATACGGGGCTTGGCTCGCCGTTTATCGGCAATTTCAGCAACTATCTCGCAAGTCCGACGGCTGTTTTTATGCTGCTGCTCGGTCATCAGAATATGCCGGAAGCCATTTCGCTGATGATTTTAGTGAAAGCCGCGTTCTCTGCCGCTTTCTTCTCCTATTATCTCCGCAAAGTGACCGGGAAAGATGATTTTTCAATCACCGCGTTCGGCGTGCTTTACGCGTTTTGCGGCTACTTCATCGCCTATTACTGGAATATCATGTGGACGGACGCGTTCACCGTTTTTCCGCTTGTGATGTTCGGGCTGGAATGTCTGGTCTATCACGGAAAATGGCGCACATATCTGTTTTCGCTTGCTTTTGTCATGGTCAGCAACTACTACATGGCGTATATCATCTGCCTGTTTTCGGTGCTGTATTTTGCCATGTGCTACCTGTCCCGTTACAATCTCACCACCAAGTTCACCAAAAAGCATTATGTGGATGAGGAAGGCAACGAGCTGAAAGTCAGAAAAAGGTCCGACCCCGAATTCCGCGGCCCGATCCGCCGTTTCAAAAACTCGCGCTTTCTTGTCACGGGCTGCCGCTTTGCCCTCGCCTCTGTCGGCGCGGCGGCGCTCGCGGCGTTTTTGCTGGTGCCCACCTATTTCATTCTGAAAAGCAGCTCCGCGACCTCCGGCACGTTCCCGAGCGAGGTCAAAACCTATTTCAACATTCTCGATTTTCTCGCCAACCACTTTACGTCGCTTGAGCCGACCATCCGCAGCAGCGGCGAAGATGTTTTGCCCAACATTTTCTGCGGCGCGATCACCGTCATGCTCGTACCGCTCTACCTGTATTCCAAGCACTATACCGTTTGGGAAAAAACGGGCTATGTTGCCATGCTCGGCGTTTTGTTCATCAGCTTCAACACCAATATGCTCAACTACGTGTGGCACGGCTTCCACTTCCCCAACGATCTGCCCTACCGCTTTTCCTTCGTCTATTGCTTCATCCTTCTGGTCATGGCCTATAAAGCGATGATCCATATCAAGGATTACAGCCCGCGTATGCTGCTGACCGTCGGCATCATCACGCTGTCGTTCATTATCATTATTCAGAAGGTGAAATCAAAGAACGTAACGGAAGATACGGTCATCATCACCATTGCCTTTATCGCATTTTATACCTTCCTGCTCATTCTGATGCGCGGCGGCAAGTATCAGCAGGGCGCGATCGCGCTGCTTCTGCTGTGCGGCGTGATTTCGGAAATGGCAATCGGCAACACCTCCCATTACGTCATGCACCAGGCGAAAAAGTACTACGCCGACGACTATCAGGAATTTTGTGATCTCAAAGCTACGCTGGATGCGCGCGAGCCAAACGATCATTACCGCATGGAACTGACCGACCTGCGCGCCAGAATGGACCCTTCGTGGTACGACTATAACGGACTTTCCGTTTTCTCCTCCATGGCTTATGAGACCACCTCGAATCTGGTGCATTATCTCGGCGTCGACGGCAATGTGATCAACAGCTACACCAACAACGGTTATCAGACGCCCGTCTTCAACATGATGACCTCCATGAAATATATCGTGGACAACACGACCACCACGCCCGTTCAGGATGAAAAGCTGTTTACCTACGTCGGGGAAAGCAGCGAAGGCAAATTCAAGGCATATGAAAACAATTACTGCCTGAATGTCGGCTACTGCGTCAAGAGCGACGTGCTGGATTGGAGCTACGATTATCCGAATCCGTTCACCGTTCAAAACGACTACTTTGAAAAGGCGACCGGCATTGACGAACTGTTCACGCAAAGAGAGGTCGACAGCTTTGAGTACAACGGTGTGGATGAAATTCCGCTGCACTCGCTCACGGGCGAAATCAACTACACCCGCAGCGGCACGGACGGCACTTCTTTGACCGCCATTTATAACATTTCGGAAAGCAAAAATTACTATCTTTATATCAATTGCAACGATTTTGAGAACGTCAACGTTATCTATGACGACGTATCATACAATCATGATTTTGATTCCGAGCAGCTGGTCGGGATCGGGTTCATCGAAGCCGGCACGACCTTGGCGATCGAATTGCCGTTTGAAAGCGACGCGCCGACCTCCGGCAGCTTTGACCTGCTGCTGTATTCCATGGATATGGAAAAATTTGAAAGAGGCTATAATCAGCTGAAGAGCGGCGAATTGAACGTCACGACGTTTACCGACACCACGATTGAAGGCACGGTCAATGCGGCGGAGGATTGCCTGTTCTACACCTCGATCCCCTATGACGAGGGCTGGCAGGTGACGGTGGACGGTAAGCTCGTGAGCGTTGAAACGCTGCGGGATTGCGAGATCGGCAACGGCTTCCTCGGCTTCTCTCTGGAACAGGGCGAACACACCATCAAACTGAAGTATGTGCCGCGCGGTCTGCTGATCGGCTGCGGCGTTTCGGCGGCGACGGCTCTGCTGCTGTTCGTTTTGCTGTTTGTCCTGCGCAAGAAGAAGTTCGTGGCGCAGCACGTGGACGGCTATTCCGATCAGACGAACCACGTCTATGAGCAATACGTCATCCCGCAGGCAGTGCCCGAGCCGGAATCCGAACAGTCCGAAACGGAACCGACCGAGCTGACGCCGGACGATGCAGAAGCGACCGAACCGATGTCGGACGAAACAGAGCAGGAACCGGCGGCGGAACCCCAAGAAATGAATCCGGTCGAAACCGATGCGGAAGAGACCGATTTGTCAGAGAGTGACGATAACCAACAGATTTGACGCATTTACGCGAAGGTGAAATGAAATGTTGAACAAAGTATTGACCGGCGCTGCCATGCGGATCATGGTCGCCAAAGGAAACGGGAGCCTGCGTCACCTGCAAGCCGCCGGCGAAGCTCCCATGGAAGAAAACACGGCGCTGCTGAAAAAGATCATTAAAGCCAACCGCAGCTCCGAATTCGGCAGATCGCATCATTTTGATGAGATCCGCTCCTTGGAGGATTATCGCAAATTCGTGCCCCCCTCGACCTATGAGGACTATGCCGAACAGATCGAGCGGGTCAAGAACGGCGAGAAAAACGTGCTGACGAGCGCCGATATTCTTGGCTTTTCCCGCACGTCGGGTTCCTCCGGCGTGCCCAAATACATCCCCGCTACCGCCGCGTCCCTGCAGGCCTATGTGAAATATACCTGGACGAGAGCGCTGGCACTGGGCGCCGCGGAATTGGAGCGCCAAGGCAAACACTATAAGCCAGGCCGCGGCGTGTTCCTCTCCCCTGCCACCAACGAAACGCTGCCCAACGGTATGCCGTGCAGCAACATTGCGGAGATCGGCGCGCGGGAATACGGGCGGTTTTATCCCTATATCCTCACCGTTCCCACCAAGAATCTCTTTGATATGCACGACGGCGATTATGTTTATAACATCTATCGCTTTGCCCTTGCCGATGAGGACGTTTCCTTCATCTTCTCCGTGTTTCTCTCAGTCAACGTCAGCCAGCTCGCCTATCTGCAGGAAAACTGGCGGCTGATCGTTGATGACATCACCAACGGCACCATCAGCGACAGCGTTGATCTCAAGCCCGAGGTGCGCGCTGAACTGATGAAGCACATCCGCCCGATGCCAAAACGCGGCGAATACCTGCGCCGTCAGTTTGAGCAGGGCTTTGACGAAACGCTGCTCAAGCGCGTTTGGCCGAATCTGACCGTCATCTGCGGTATCGGCAACGCCTCGTTCAAATCCTCGGCGGAATACGTCAAATCGTTTGCAAAAGGCATCCCCTTTGATTATTCCATCTACGGCGCGTCCGAAGGTCTGGTCGCCGCCGTGACCGAGCTGGAAAGCACCGATATGCAGCTGCTTACCGACAGTTGCTTTTATGAGTTCGTTTTGGCGGACAGCGATAGTACGGAATTTCTCACCCTCGATCAGATCAAGGCGGGCGAAAAGTATGAGATCCTCATCACCACGGCGGCGGGTCTTTACCGCTACCGCCTCAAGGACGTGATCGAAGTCCGCGGCTTCAACGGCAAGTGCCCGCTCATCAGCTTTGTGCGCCGCAAGGGGCAGCTGTTCAACGTCGCGGGTGAAAAATTCAGCGCGGAAGACGCACGCACCTGCGTGGAGATGTTTGAAAAGGCGCATAACATCCGGCTGGAAAACTGGCTGTTTTATCAGGATGAGAGCGTGCTGCCCAACCGTTACGCTTTTGTGACGGAATGTGAACTGCCCGCCGATGCAGACGCCTGCATCGACGAGATGGAAGCCTATATGGGTCAGTGCAACAAGCGCTATGAGAGCCAGCGCGCCAAATCGTTTATCGGCAGGCTGGCGGTGCAAAAGCTGCAGCCCGGCACACATGCCGCCTGGGCGCAGCGCTGCGTGGACGCCGGCGCTTCCGCCTCCCAGATCAAGCCCGTTCATTCACTCGATAACCCCGAAAAGAAGGAATTTTACTTAAGCAGGATCATCAAATAACCAAAAGGAGGACGGTTATGAAAACTTCAGTCAAAAAGCTCATTTCCATCACCTTAGCGGCGCTGCTGCTGGCTGCTTGTGCCATGCCCGCGTTTGCCGCCACGAAGGAAACCGTGCGGCAGTACGGCAAAGAGGGCGGCTATCTTGCCATCGGCGACTCCATTTCCCGCGGCTGCGGATCGGATGGCTTCTATCTGGATCAGGACAAGGCGGAGGGCGGTCAGTATGACCTGTACTATATGCGCAACGTGAAAGGCGCTGTCCCGACGCAGATCGCGGAGGCTGTGGGCTGCACCATGCCCGAAGATATGGCGGATCAGGACGCCACGTTCTGGCCCTGCTGCTATCCCGGCATGACTGTTGCCATGATGCTCGACCTGCTCGGCGTGGACGATGGCTTCAAGGACGAAAAGCTCAACTACGCCTATTACTGCGATATGCTGGAATACTTCGGCTACGAAGGTTCTTTTGACGGTGTGCGCCCGGGTCACGTATATAAAGAGGGCGAATGCGGAAAATGCGGCAACATCATTGAGCTCATCCAGAAAGCCGATCTGATCACCGTGCAGCTCGGTATGTGCGATATTTTCTACCGCGCCTACCGTATCGTCAGCAACGGCGGTATGCTCAAGGACGGCCTCAAATTCGATCTGAGCAGCATGGACGCGATCAAGGCGCTGCTGGAAACCGCGATCAGCGAAATGAAGTTCGGTTATGAGTATTGGGAACAGCACTACACCCAACTGCTCGAAACGATTATTGAACTCAATCCCGACGCGACCATCGTCATGGTCGGTTCCTTCAACGTGGTCAATCAGCTCACCATCACCGACGATATGCTCTTCCCGCTCGGCTCTCTCTTTTCCGCCATCACCGACGGCATGAACCGCCACTATGAGCAGTGGCAGAAGGAATACGGCGTACTTTACGCCGACGTTGCCAACACCGAGACCCTTGCCGCGGAAAATGATTGGTCACTGCTGGGCGATTTCAAGAGCAATACCTTCACCGGCACGCATCCCAGCCAGAAGGGTTATGATTACATCGTTCGTCAGATCCTCGACCAGCTGCCGGAAGAGAACACCTCAAAGAACCTGCGCGTCGACCTCGGCCGCTTCACCAAGGTGGATCAGGTGCTCATCAACGGCATTCCCGTCAGGAATTACTCCATGGACGGCTTTGTGCTCGATATTCCCGTGACCATTCCGCTTGTTGGCAGCCTCATTGTCAGCTCAGATAATGGCGACGGTACGACTTCCGCGCAGTTTTACTTCCTGAAATGGAGTCTGAGCAAGGGCGCATCCGCCTATCGCCTGTGGGGCACGAACAACATCAAAGGCAAGGTTCTCAGCCCCATAAGACTTATTCAGTCTCTTTTCAATCTGATATTTGAAAAAATATCCGCTGACTGATTGTAACGTCAAAAAGAGCCCTGATTCTTCGTGAATCAGGGCTCTTTCCCTATCGGGAAAAGAATCAGACGATCTTGAACAGATTGATTAAGAAATGAAACAAAGCGCGGAAAAAGCGAATGATCGGCGTGTTGTTGTTTGTTTGTTCCGTGATCGGTGATTGCGGTTGATCGGCTTCGATCCCCTCGGCGCTTTGGTCGATCAAGCCGCAGTATTCAAGGAATATGCTGTTTGTCACCAAATCCTCATTGTTCGCGCTTTGATCAATGCTGCTCAGCAGCAGACCCGCCTGCTGCACCAGCTTGGCGTCTTTCACGTCGATGACGTCGTCGTGGTTGGCGTCGCAGGCCATGCGCTCGGCGTCGGTCAACGCCTTGAGCGGGATCATGCCGCTTGCGATGAGTGAAAGAAAATACGCGTCCGTGCCGTCGTACCAGCCGTCTCCGTTGATATCACCAAACACGACGATGGTATATGAATCGACCGGCGCCTGATCCGTGTCATAAACCGTTACCGTCGTGCCCGTTCCCACGATCCCTTTGGGGTTGGAATACGTGACCGCGATCGTACCGTTGCTGACGGCAAGGCAGGACTCCGCCGAGCTGCCGATCTGCAGACCGTAAATGAAATGGTTGTACTTGTTGATCAGTACGCCGCCTGTCGTCGGCTGGATTACGGGCGGTTCCTTGCTCCACTGCGCATAGAGCGTCACGTTCTCGTCAGTGGTATAAATGTCGCCGGGTTGATAGCTCACACCCGTGCCGTCCGCCTTGGTGTTCCATTCGTCGAAAACGTATTGTTCGCGCGTCGGCGTCACATAGCTGAGCGTCAGCGACTGCCCGTATGGCTTGGTCTGGGAAGACGGCGCGCCGCTGCCGCCGTTGGCGTCATAGGCAACGATGGAATCGTGCGCGATCGGAACCATTTCCGTTTGCGTGATTTCGATCGGATTTGTTCCGCTCTGTACGGTCAGTGTCCAATCGACCGCCTTCATGCCGTAAATATAGGAACCGGAAGCGAGCGTCGGCGTGTAAACCGGAACAGCGGTAAGGCTCGGTACGCTGAGTTGGATCACTTTTGTCGGTGAACTGTAATAGAGATAGCCGTTATCTTCGGACAGGCAGTATAAATGTTGGAACGATTCATTATGGCCGCTGCTCGCCTGCTGCGTGAACGCCCAGCCGCCCCAGAAGTCGTGTAAGGTGAGCACGTTCTGCGTTGAGCTGCCGTTTCTGCGATAAAGCGCGCCGTTCAGCGAATCAATATAAAACATGGAATGATCGCACCAGACAAACTCCGTGAGCGAATCCTGCCAATAGGCGTGGTCATAGGTGGTGGAAACGGGCATGGTGTTGAAATCATTTGTATTGTGTCCTGTTTCGATGATACCGGCTGTCGATCTTAAAAAGTTGTTGTGGAACGCTCTGCCGATGATATCCGTCCAGCCGCCGTCGTCCCACGTAACGTCTACGTGATACCATTCGCCGCCGATCTGAACCAGATTCCACGCATGGTTCAACTCTACGGAATCAACGTATTGGTTGGTAATGCCGACCTTGCTGAGCAGATAACCGTAAAGCCGCGTATAACCGTCACAGACGCCTTCATGCAGGAGCAAAGGCCCCGCAGCCGTGTAGCAGGGCGATTCGGCGGAGCTGTCTCCGCAATAGCCGTACTCGGTCCAGGTGATAATGCGGTCATGCAACAGCAGGGCTTTTTCCAATTCCGTCATACCCGTATCAGACAGATCACGCAAAAGGAGGGCTGCGTTTTGATCGAATTCCGCGCGCATTTGGGCATATTCCGTCTGTGTATAACGATAGGTCAGGTTCGTCAGCGAAGACAGATAGCCGCTCTGTGTCCGATAGGAAAACGAGTATTTGACATGGAACGCTTCCGGTATCTCATTGAAGATATAGTCGGCCAGTGCCTGAATCTGGTCCATCGGAATGTTGTATGACCGTATAGAAATCGAAGTCGCGAAGTTTTCCAGATTTTCCAGAAGATATGCGCGGATCGTGCTGAAATCAAAACCGCTTGTTTCGCTGTTTAAGGCAAACGGCGCATCCCGTTCCGAATCGATTTCGGCAGTCAGAATGGGATTAAAGGTAACGGCGCCTTCTTCCGTCTGTAAGCCCGATGCGGCGGGACAAACGGACGCCAGCATCAGAAATGCAATCAAAAGAGCGAATATACGCTTCGTCCTGCTCATCCAAACGACCTCCTTGTTATATTTAATTCAGCCTTTATGTCATTATTTTTCCTGTTCATATTCATAGTATAGCAAATTTGACGCGCTGTGGCAACCGGCATTTTTGTCTGCGGCATTTGTGCGAAAAAACGGCTGACAGAAAGAAAAAAGTGTTGCATTATATACATAGATATGCTATGATAAAACAACATTTATGAATAAAATGCAAAAGCGCTGTATATCATGCATTTCATGCGCAGCATGCGGCTCGATGATTCGCCGCAGTGAAGAGGTTTTTGACATGGAAGAAAAAATCAAAAAGAACGAGGGTCTGAACATCAGCGGAAAGACCGTATACGGCATCGCCGCCGTTTTGGTCATCATTCTGTTCCTGGCGGGTCTGCTCACGCAGATTCTGCCACGCGGTCAGTTCGCGCTGGATGAAAACGGATCGGTCATTCCCGGCACCTATCAGGAAATGCCCGACTACAAGCTGCCGATCTGGAAGATCGCCGCTTCGCCCGCACTGGCGTTCACCGAAAGCACGGCGGTTACGGGTTTGGCGATCATTGCAATCATCATGCTCGTGGGCGGCACGTTCCTGATTCTGGATAAGATCGGCGTACTGAAATACATGATGGCGGTCATTGTCAACCGGTTTGAAAAGCAGCGATTCGTGCTGATCGCCGTGATGACCTTTTTCGGTATGTTCCTCAGTTCCACCGCCGGTATTCTGGAGGAGAGTCTGACGCTGGTTCCCATCGCCGTCGCCATCGCGCTGGCTATGGGCTGGGATTCACTGACGGGCATCGGCATGAGCTTTGTGGCGGTGGCGTTTGGCTTCACGGCCGCCACGTTCAATCCCTTCAACATCATCACGGTGCAGAAGCTTGCCAACCTGCAAATCTTTTCGGGTTTGTGGCTGCGTCTGATCATCTTTGTCGTCGTCTATATCGCGCTGACCGCGTTTCTGATCCTCTATGCGAAAAAGATCGAAAAGCACCCCGAAAAATCCCCCGCATATGAAACCGACAAGGTCGTGCGTGAGCGCTACCCGATGGACGAATGCCGCAAAACGCTCGCACAAGAAAACGTGGCGCGCGCTACGAAAGTGTTTGTCGTTTGCCTTTGTTGCGTGTTGGCGAGCACCCTGCTGTCGTTTGCGATGAGCGTGATCGGCGCGAGAACGGGCAGCGAAGTGCTGACCACCATCGGCGGCTACGGTTCCATGGGCTGCATGGCGCTGTTCTTCCCCATCGGCGGTCTGCTGGCGGGGCGTGTTTCGGGGCTGCGCGGCAAAAATTTGTTCAAAGCGTTTATGGCGGGCGTTCGTACCATTCTGCCCGTCATCCCGCTGATCGTGTTTATCCTTGCCATCAGTTATGTGCTTGACAAGGGCATGATCATGCACACCATCCTTTACAAGCTGAGCAGCGGCATGCAGAACCTTTCCCCCTACGTTGTGATCCTGCTGATGTTTGCGTTCATCGCGCTGCTGGAACTGTTCATCGGTTCCGGCACGGCAAAGGCTTTTTTGATCGTTCCGCTCATGTCCATTCTCTGCGACCTGCTGGGCGTCACAAGGCAGTCCATGGTCATCACCTTCTGTTTTGCCGACGGTTTCACCAATCTGCTCTACCCGACCAGCGGCATGATGATCATCGCCATCGGTATGGTCGGCGTTTCCTACAAGAACTGGCTGAAATGGTCCGCTAAACTGTTTTTGCTTGTCGGCGCCATTTCCGTTGCGTTCATGATGCTCGCTGTCGCGATCAACTATACTTAAAATCTCTTAAGATGAAACAGAAAGAGCTGTGGACGATCGTTCCACAGCTCTTTTTTTGATAACCAATTCACATCGAGTAATTGCCGTCATAACTGACAAGAGAAGAATAAGTAACACCGTCGACCTCGCTGATCTGCTGGATGAAGTCACTCTTCCCCTTCTTGAGACGGATGTCGAATATCAATTCCGTTCCGGTCGTGTCGGTCATTGTTTTTGATTTCAGACGGCAGCTCTTGACGGCCTCGCTGACGATTTCTGTTGCGTCGCGTTCAGCCTTTTCCGATTGAACCCGCACAACGAACAGATAGGGTTCTGAAAAATCTCTCCGCAGGGAAAAGAGAAACAGCAACAAACCGATCACAGGCGCGCCGATGAGTGACAGTGTGACGAGCCCGGCGCCGCAAAGAATCCCCTCGGTGATCGCCCAAAAAATGAAAACAATATCGATTGGATCTTTAATCGCGGAGCGAAAACGCACGATGGAGAGCGCTCCGACCATCCCCAGAGAGAGAACGGCATTTGAGGAGATCCCAATGCAGACCAATGCCGTGATCATCGTCATCGCAATCAGCGATGAACTGAACGTGCCGGAATAAATGACGCCGGCAAAGGTCTTACGATAGATAAAGTAAATAAACAGACCGATGACAAAGCTGATCGCCAGCGTGATCAGACAGTCGGTAATGGAGACGGCTGTCAGCTTTGTAAGAAAATTTGAACGAAAGATTTCCGAAAAATCAAGTCCGGGTGTGTTTTCCAACATTGTCTAAACCTCCAAAATCAGTATATGAGTCTGCCGGCGACGTATTTCGACGTTGAAACGCGTGTCCGATCAATAACGCCAATCAGTGCCAAAACATAGTCCGGCATATAATGCGTATATTTCACTTCCAATACACACTGCCGGTTCTCAAAGACAGAGATACCGAAAAAGTCCGATTCTGCTGAAAACGATTCCGGTATGCTGCAAACGGCGACATTTTCATCAATCGTAATCCGTATCGCATCCTGCGGACAAATAAACGCGTGTCGCGTGTACTGAACAACGATTTTCGGCCGAAGCAAGCGCGAGGTAAAATCGGCATAGCACGCATTCAGGAAGGGAGAACTACTCCGCAAAAGATAATCATATTCCCCGCGTATCAGGCTTTGACATTCTTCAGGTGAGATACACTCGCCTGTTTTACAGCTTCCTGAGTAGTGCTTCACTTTTCTTTCCAGACGGATAAACGACGGATCGCCGTTATACATGCGGACACGATACTTCGTTTTCTGTGGCTGCCCGTTGAGGCTTTGCGTCATCGCCGTGTCGTTGATGTCGTCAAAATACAGGGTGCGCACAACATAACGTCCGTTCGCATCGGCGTGGGTATCCGGCTGCAGAACCGCAGAAAGGCGGGAAATCAGCGTTTCTTTTTCGGCAGCGGAAATGCGGTATTTCAATTCCTGTCTGTACGTTGTGTTCATGTCGGTTTCCTCTCACGAAGGCAGAACTCGCATTAATTCGCCTGCTATTCTTTTTGACGGCGGGACCGCAGAAAGCGGATCAGTTTTCTTAAGAACAAAATAATGACAAAAGCAGCAACGAAAAGGACAACAATAAGGATTATTTCTTTTTTGGAAATCGATGATTTTTCGCTGACTGAAGAGGTTACTTGCCACTCATCGTATGAGTCGCAGACCTTTTGAACGATATCCGGATCGCCAAAGAAGTTTTCGTTTAACAGTTCAAGGGCAGATTCGAGATCGTTCACTTCAAGCGTTGCCCAACCTTCCGGCACATAGAAAGCATCCGATTTTCCGTCGAGTTGCTCGTTTAACTGTCTGTGCATCTCGTCGAACGCAAGAAGCAGGTTGCCGCCGATCAGCATCTTGCCGGTAAGCAATCTTTCCGGGGTTTGTTCGTCGTTGTAAAACATTGTGTGATCGCGGAGAAAGTACGGCTCTAATTGTTCAACGAGCGTGCGGACATAGGGCTTGATTCTGTCGGGGTCAAGGAACGAATCGTTGATTTGCCGGATGTATTCATGATATTGTGCAAGGTTTTTGGGATCGCTCATGATCAATTGAAACAAGGGATTCTTTTGATCGGGACTGGTGTCATCGGGAAAACTGTCGATGCCGATCCCACTCGTAAAATCAATGAAAGCCTCGCTCAGATCCCATGGCAGCAATACGAATTTATTGCCGTTTTCATACAAAAAGAAATTGGTTTTTCCGGACAGAATGGAGTCAGATCCGCCAATCGCAGCAGTGCATGCAAAGAAGCGAAGCACCTGATCGACATCCAGGTATTTTTCATAACCGCTGCCCTGATCCAAGGCATCGAGGAGCTGCTGAAAACGCTGCGAACCCTTGTTGATCTTGGCGAACATATCGCCGAACCACACGGAAGATCCCATGTAGTCTTCGGGATGATCGGACGTTTCGGGATAGTCAGAGTAACAGCTCTTGTAGAGCGAACCGGGATTGCCTTTGAAGCTTTTGGTGATGAAGTAGCGGTTTACGTCTTCAACAGCCAGATACAGGCCGAAATCGGTTTTGTTGAATTGCAGAAATGCGAACGAGTGTTCTGGCGTGGGAATACCAAAAGATGAAAACAGGTCAAACGCTATGTATTCCGCAACCAGATGAAACGGTGTATAGCTGTTGACAAGTTTGACTGTCGGATTCTTGAATGGTGGAACAGCGTCATTTCCGTTTGAAAAATTCAGTTCAAACGGAACTCTGTGCGGCGCCGTATTCAACCCGATCACTTTTGAGGAACTGCCGCAGATATTGATCGTTGCACTGCGATATCGCGATGCATCGGCAGCGACCAAGACCGAATAGGGAGTTTCCTGTTCCCGGGTCACAAGATTCTGAAAGTCTTCCGGAGGTATTCCGATGGTGATCGTTTCCACGTTTGCCGATTCGTTCTCTTTGTTCTGATTGACACTATATGCCGTGAGCAAAATCGGGAAGACTAAAAGGACGGCTGTCAATAATGTGAAAACTCTTTTTATCATGGTTGTTTCCTCTGTTTTTGGTAGCTTGAGTGTCCGATGATCTTCGGTGAAAGATTATTGAAAAGCTTTTTGAGTTCACCGTGGATTCGGGGGCATATGAGACTGATTTCCTATCGACATTTTAACAGCAATGGTAATATGTGTCAAGAACAGGAGGCATATCTGTGTGTTCGTATCACAGAATGAAACCCACCCGTAAACAGATCTGTTAATTCGCGGATGGAATTCTGGCGTAGAGCTGATTCCAGCGGCGGAACTTTTTCCTGTCGATGGAGAGCAGCTGTTCTTTTGTGATGCGGTAATTCCAGTTGTCCTCGGTGGTGCCGGGCTTGTTGAAGCGGGTATCGGAGCCATAGAGCAGCAAATCCTGAATGGGCAGGATCAGCAGCCCAGCGGAGGACGCGAACATACCGCGCAGGATGGTGTCGTAACAGGCGTCCCAGTTCGCGCCGGTGTAGCCGAAGTATTCCAGCAGCTCTTTGCGGGTCGCGTCGTCCAGCTCCCAGACGTAGCCGAGGAGCGTGTTGTTGTCGTGCGTGCCGGTGTAGGCGACGCAGTTGTTGACGTAGTTGTGCGGGCGGTGAGGCGAATCGTTATCGCCCAAGAAGGCGAATTGCAGAACGCGCATGCCGGGCAGACCGCTTTCACGCAGCAGCTCGTAGACCGCCGGCGTGATGTCGCCCAAGTCCTCGGCGATGACCAGTTTGTCGCGGCACATTTCCCGAATGACCTTCACGAATTTCATACCTGGGCCTTTGACCCACTTGCCGTTCTTCGCGGTCGCCTCCGTGGCGGGAATGGAATAATACGATTCAATGCCGCGGAAATGGTCGATGCGGATGCCGTCGAACAGCATATTTTCAAAGGCAAGACGGTCGCGCCACCACGAGAAATCGTTCTGTTCCATGTGTTCCCAGTCATACAGCGGATTGCCCCAGAGCTGACCGTCCTCGCTGAAATAATCGGGCGGAACGCCCGCCACCGACGAGGGAGCGTAATCGTCGCCGACAAGGAAGTCGCTTTTGTTTTCTTCCACATCGGAGGAATCGAGCGACACGTAGATGGGGATATCGCCGATGATCCGGATCCCTTTTTCATTGGCGTATTCCTTGATCTTTTTCCACTGTTTGAAGAATTGATATTCCACGAACCGCCAGAGCGCCTCTTCCTGAGCGTCGGGAAAGTCGACTGTTCTTTCGTTGAGCGCGGCGCCGTGATTGGCTTTTTTCAGCGCCATAAAGCGGCAGAATGAGGCGATATGCGGATTCTTGTCAAAGAACGCGTCAAGCGCTTCGTTGTCGGTGAAACGGTCTTTCGCTTTCTTTAGCAGCGACATTCTTGACGCTTGAAGCACATCGAATTCGCAGTAGTACGGCGTTTTCTGTCTGGCGGAATCCAACTCTTCCTTTGTCAGCAGACCTTCTTTATAAAGAGTAGGCAGATCGACAAAGAACGGGTTGCCGCTGAACGCGCCGTAGGATTTATAGGGCGAATTACACTCTTCCGTCACGCAAAAGGGCAAAACCTGCCAATAGGTAAAACCGCATTCGACCAGAAAATCAATAAACTCGATCGCCGCCTCACCGAAGCTGCCGGAGGAATAATCGCCGTAAAGCGAGGAAATATGGAGCAATACGCCCGAAGCTCTTTGCAACGCCAACACACCTTCCCTTATCTTATGCTATCATTATAGCATTATGTCGATCAAATGCAAGGAAAAACATTGCTGAACAAAATGTAAAAAATCATTCAATCTGTTTCTTTTATGAAACAGATGTGCTATAATCGGGAAAAAATGAGAGGGACGTACCTTTATGAAATATTTGATCGTCAACGCCGATGACTTCGGCATGTGCAACGCCGCGAACGAAGCGGTCTTTGATTTGTTCCGCAGCGGTCGTCTGCTTTCTTCCACCATCATGATGCCCTGCCCCGCCGCGGAAGACGCCGTGCGCTTCTCCATCGAAAATCCGCAGTATGCCATCGGCATCCATTTGACGCTCACCAGCGAATGGGGCACTTACCGCTGGCCTTCCATGACCCGCGGCAAGAGCTTGGAGGAGCCGGACACCGGCTATATGTGGAAAGAGAGCGACATCGTTGAGAAAAACGTCAAATACGACGAGGTTGAAAAAGAGCTGCACGCGCAGATCGACAAAGCGCTCGCCATGGGCATGAAGCCCTCTCACGCCGACAACCACATGGGTTCGCTCTACGGGCATTACACGGGTCGTTTCGGCATGCTCAAGCTTGCCCTCAAGGTTTGCGGTCACTATGACCTCCCCTACCGGATGTTCCTGAAAACCGACCGCCGCCTTTGCCCGAACGGCGTGCCCTATGCCGTTTTCCGTCTGCTTCCGATCTTTTCCAAAATGTGGAGCAAAAAATACCACGTGATTTTGCCGGATTACATGATCTTCCCGGATTGGGACGTGCCCGGCATGCGCGACAGCTACGAAGCCTACCGCGAGCGCATTCTCAAGATCTGGACCGATATCCCCGACGGCGTCACCGAGACCTACGTGCATCCGTCCGTCGAATGTGAAGAACTCAAATCCATCACCGCCAGATGGCAGGACAGAGTGTGGGAATATAACCTGCTGAAAGACCCCGAAACCGAAAAATATTTGCTTTCCAAGGGCGTGAAGCTCATCAGCTACCGCGATCTTGTGAAAATGAGAAAGAATTAAGGCGAAAGGAAGTCCACGGAACCATGTCTGAACGAAACCGCTTCGTTTTTAAAGTGGGGACCTCTACCCTCACCTATTCCACCGGCAAAGTGAATCTGCGCCGCCTGCAAAGCTTAGTTCGCACGCTGGCCGATCTGCACAACAGCGGGTGCGAGATCGCCCTTGTCACCTCCGGCGCCATCAGTGTGGGCGCAGGCAAACTGGGGCTGAAGGTGCGCCCCAGCAGCACGCCGGGACGTCAGGCAGCCGCCTGCGTGGGTCAGTGCGAACTGATGTTCATGTACGACAAGTTTTTCAGCGAATATGGCTGCACGGTCGGTCAATTGCTCATCACCAAGAGTGACATCGAAAATGACGAGCGCCGCACCAATCTGGTCAACGCGTTTGAGAATCTCTTCCTCTACGGCGCGATCCCGATCATCAATGAAAACGATTCTGTGGCGGTGGATGAGATCGTCTACGGCGATAATGACAGCCTTTCCGCGCAGGTCGCCAAATTGATCGAAGCAGACAAGCTAATCATCCTCACCGATACCGACGGCCTGTTTGACAAGAATCCGACGGAATTTGCGGACGCGCGGCTGCTGCCCGTGGTGAAAGAGATCACGAGCGAAGTGATGGAGCTGGCGGGCGGCAGCGGCTCGAACCGCGGCACCGGCGGCATGGTCACCAAGCTCGCCGCCGCGAAGGACGCCACGGACGTCGGCATCGACACCTACATCATCAACGGCGCCAATCCGGACGACATCTACCGTTTGGTGGAGGGGCATCAGATCGGCACCCATTTCTGCGCGAAGGAGTAACATAATGACGGATTACATCGTAACACTCGGCAAAAACGCGAAACAGGTTCGCGATATTTTGGCAGCGGCTTCTTCCGCCGACAAAAACAAGGCGCTTGCCGCGATCGCCGACGCACTGGAAGCGAATATCGCAGCCATTCAGGCCGCCAACGACCTTGATCTGGCAAACGGCAGAAACAGCGGCATGAGCCAATCACTTCTCGACCGGCTGGCGCTGAGCGAAGACCGTATTCGCGGCATCGCGAACGGCGTGCGCGAAGTGATCGCCCTGCCCGATCCCGTCGGCGTGGTGGAAAAAGGTTCCGTGCGCCCGAACGGGCTGATGATCGAAAGCGTGCGCGTGCCGCTGGGCACCATCGGCATGATCTATGAAGCCAGACCGAACGTCACGGTCGATGCGGCGGCGCTCTGTCTCAAATCGGGCAACGCCGTGATTCTGCGCGGCGGCAAGGAAGCCATCCATTCCAATAAGGCTCTTGCCGATATCATGCGCAAGGCGATCGCCTCCGTCGGTATGCCGCAGGACTGCATCCAGTTGGTGGAAGACACCTCGCACGAAGCCGCGGGCGACATGATGCGGCTGAATGAATATATCGACGTGCTGATCCCGCGCGGCGGCGCCGGTCTCATCAACCGCGTGGTCGCCGACGCGACCGTGCCGGTCATCCAGACGGGTGTGGGCAACTGCCACGTTTATATTGACAAGACCGCCGATGAAGATATGGCGGTGAAGATCGTCTACAACGCCAAGACCTCCCGCCCCTCGGTGTGCAACGCGGCGGAAAGCCTTGTGGTTCATAAAGATATCGCCGCGAGCGTGCTGCCGAAGGTCAAGGCGGCGCTGGATGAAAAGAACGTTATTCTGTACGGCGACGAAACCGCCTGCGGCATCCTGAAAATTGAGCCCGCGACAGAAGACGACTGGGGTCGGGAGTATCTCGATTACAAAATGTCCGTCAAAGTCGTGGACAGCCTTGACGAAGCCATCGATCACGTCAACCGCTACTCCACAGGACATAGCGAAGCGATCGTGACGAACGACTACCAAAGCGCGCAGCAGTTCACCGCCCGCGTCAACTCCTCGGCGGTCTACGTCAACGCCAGCACGCGCTTCACCGACGGCGGCGAATTCGGCTTCGGCGCGGAAATCGGTATTTCCACACAAAAGCTGCACGCAAGGGGTCCCATCGGGTTGCCGGAGCTGACAACGAACAAGTTCGTCATTCGCGGCAACGGGCAAATCAGATAACATTTTTATAATGAAAAAGTTGAGAAAAAACACTTGACAACATGGGGGTTTTTTGCTAAAATTCCCTATGTTGTCACCCGTGCGGGTGTAGTTCAATGGTAGAATACCAGCCTTCCAAGCTGGTCGCGTGGGTTCGATTCCCATCACCCGCTCCATTCTCCTTTGACAGCAATGCGCTTGTAGCTCAGGTGGATAGAGCAACTGCCTTCTAAGCAGTGGGTCAGGGGTTCGAGTCCCTTCAAGCGCGCCATATGGTGGATATAGCTCAGTTGGTTAGAGTGCCAGGTTGTGGCCCTGGAGGTCGTGGGTTCGACTCCCACTATCCACCCCATTTTACAAATACAGCACAAAGTCCACACGGCTTTGTGCGTTTTTTATGAGAAAACAGAATATATTGGGGTGTAGCCAAGGGGTAAGGCACGGGACTTTGACTCCCGCATCCGCTGGTTCAAATCCAGCCATCCCAGCCATATCAGGACTCTGATTTTGATACAATCGGAGTCCTGATTTTTTGCACCCCCCTGCTGAAAAAATCCCTTGAGCCTGCGTGGTTCGTGACTTTTCACGAACTATTACAGAGAATAACCGAACCGGCAAACCGCTCTGCCGGTTCGGTTATTTGCGTATTTGGAATAATAGTGCCGATTTTCCTGAAAAATAATCGTTACCGAGATGGGTGGTAATCGTTTCCGAAATGCCCGATAATCGTTACACAAGATAGGAAGGAAATCGTTACACAAGATGGGGGTAAAAAGTTTCACGAGATGGTGTAAAAAGTTTCACGAGATGGGTAAATTATTACCGAGATGTTGTAAAAAGTTTCACAAGATGGGTAAATTGTTACCGAGATGGTATAATCGTTACCGAAATGGGTAATTGTTACCGAGAAGTTTTTTATGTAAAATGTACCCCAGAAACCGGACACTTTAATTGTTGGAAACCCGGTTCGAGGGCATTGTAATTGTGAGGGACACGAACTGCGGACAGTCAATTTCTCGTCGGTTTACAGTCGCGATAACGCTGACCAGACATAAAATCGCCCCGGCAGAAGCGGTTTGCTCCTGTCGGGGCGGCTGTTCATGGGATTTACTCAGATTTCCATTTCAGGGCCTTCAAAAGTGCTGTTTCTGGGGTCGACCTCCGGGGTGGGACTCTGCGGGTCATCGGGCGTGGACGCGGCGATGACGTCAACGAGGTCGAATTCTTCCGCCGTCAGAACGGGGGTTTCGTATGCTTTTTTCATTGTGTGCTACCTCCTTAACCGTTGTTGCCGAAGCAGGCCTTGGCTTCCACGCCGTAGTTATACAGCGCTGCGCCGAGGACGGCGGTGGCGGCGTTCTTCGCGAGCAGGCGGGCAAAGTCGTTGCCGCAGAACTTGATGGTGCCGATTCCGTCGATCTCAATGGTGACGGCTTCGTCCATGTGCTCCACGTCGATGCCGGTCACTTCGAGCAGGATGGCGTCGCCTTTGTCAGTGTTCTTGACAAACTGAGCCTTTACGCCTTTCGGGCCGTTCACGGTGATCTTGCTGTTGAGCGCCGCGGCTTCGGCCTCGGTCAGACTGCCGGGTTGGACGTAGAAGCGGTATTCCGGCACGGTCAGCGCCATGTAGGACGCGGTTTTGAAATAGGTTCTCGCGTTTTCGTCCAGCGTCAGGGTGCTGTTGAGGCCGCTCGCCGTGCCGACGGCTGCCTGCGCGTTCGTGGTTTCGGCGAAATTCACCGGAATGTAATCGAAGTAAGCGTTCGCCGCCTGGCAGTATTCCAGCATGGCGGTCGCGAGCTTCACGTAAGGCGCGTAAGCCGGGTCATTGCCGTTGGTGATGATGTATTCGCAGTAATCCTTCACGCTGAAAATATCCTGCGCGATCGGCTC
>JAFTEL010000138.1 GCA_017453685.1 Clostridia bacterium | reverse complement strand
GACGTCCCGCCTATGGGGTATAAAGTGTTCGCATTCGCGCCCGAGACGGCGCAGCCGGCAGTCACGGCGACGACGCGGCTGCTCGAAAACGATGTGCTGCGCGTGACGCTCGCGGACAACGGCGAGATCGCCGAGGTCTATGACAAAGAGAACAATCGGCAGGTGCTGACCGGTCCCGGCAACGTACTGACTGTGTTCATCGACAAGTGCGTGCACGAGACGGCGTGGAATCTTGAAAAGAATTATCAGAAGAAATTTTGGCGTCTCGGCACGGCCGACAGCATCGAAGTGATCGAACAGAACGCCGTGCGCGGCGTCGTGCGCGTCAAACGCCGCTTTGAGCACCTTGTCGGTCTCGTGCCAATCCACCTCGGTGTCGAACAGCAGCACGTCGCTGTTCGCGTTGAGGATGATTCTTTGGGTGATGGTGGATTTGTTGAAGGTGCGGACGATCTCGATGACGCCGCGCTGCGCGTTGCTTTCCAGCACGCGGATGCTCTTCGCCTTTTTGAGCAGCCACATCTTTTTGCGGTAGTTCGTTTCGAGGTTCCACGCGGTCTCGTGCACGCACTTGTCCAGCGACACGCTCAGCAGGTTGCCGCTGCCGTCGAGCGTCTCGCGGTCGTTGACCTTATCGTAAATGCTGCGGATGATCCCGTTCTGATCGAAGGCAACGAGCAGCTTTTCGTTTTCGAGGCGGCTCTTTTCCGCCGTCACCGCGGGCGCGGCGCAGTCCGCCTTGCCCAGCGCGAAAACTTTCACGCCCATGGCGGGCACTTCGTCGGGCGTGAAGGTGCAAAGCAGCTTGCCGTCCTTTTCTTCAAAGGCAAAAGGACAGGCTTCGCCGTTTTCCTTGAGCGGCACGGCGTCGCGGCTTTTCGCTTCAAAGGTGATCGGCAGGGTGTAGGGCGTGTTGGTCATGTTCCAGCAGACGAGGCTGTCGCCCTCGGTTTTGACCTGCGCGTTCAGCGCGCCGAGCGCGTCGGAAAGCAGCGCGGCGTTTTCGGCGCGAAGAGAAGCATAGTTCTGCTTGCAGTCCTCAAACACCGGATGGATGGAGGTGCCGGGCAGAATATCGTGGAACTGGTTGGTCATGAGGATGCGCCACGCCGCCTCCAGCCGCGCTTTCGGGTAAGCATAGCCGCCCGTGAAGCCCGCGAGGACGCTGAGCATTTCGTTTTGCACCAGCGCGATCTCGCCCTTGCGGTTGTTCTTTTTGACAAACGCCTGACTGGTAAAGGTGCCGCGGTGGTTTTCGTAATACATTTCGCCGTTCCACACCGGCAGCTTGGCTTTCTGTTCGGCGATGGCTTCAAAAAAGTCGTCCACATGGCCGATCTGAGCTTTGGGCAGCCCCGGGAAATTCTGCAGGCGCTTGCCGCGTTCGAGCATCCAGTAGGTCGGTCCGCCGCCGCCGTCGCCGTAGCCGTACATGCCCATGGCGGTGTCGAGCACCTCTTTGTTGTTGCACTCGTGATCGGCGGTCATCAGCTCGCCCACGCTGAACATGCAGTTGTAGCTCGGGCGCATCAGGTGCGCCATGACCTGCGTGCCGTCGTTGCCCTGCCAGCGGAACATATTGAACGGGAATTTATTGGTGTCGTTATAGGTGAGCTTGGAGGTGATGAAGTTGGTCATGCCGCAGCGCTTGATGATCTGGGGCAGCGCCCAGGTGAACCCGAAGCAGTCGGGCAGCCAGTAGGTCTTGGAGACCTTGCCGAATTCCTTTTTGAAAAACTCGGTGCCGTAGAGCACCTGACGGATGAGCGCTTCGCCCGAGGCGATGTTGGTATCCGCCTCGACCCACACGTTGCCGCAGATATCCCACTGACCCGCTTCGACTTTTTCTTTGATCTGTTCAAACAGCTCCGGATAATTGTCCTTCACCATCTGGTAAAGCACCGCCTGGCTCTGACCGAAGGTCATTTCGGGGTACTGATCCATGAGGGAGACCACGTTGGAAAATGTGCGCGCGCTCTTGCGGATGCTCTCCTGCACGCGCCACAGCCACGCCACGTCAATGTGGCTGTGTCCCGTGAGGATCACGCGCGAGGTCGCCGACCACGGGATCTTTTTGATGCGCTCCGCGTAGAGCCTGCGGGCGCGGGCGATCGAGCGGCGGACGGCTTCCTCGCTGAAATCGTAATCGACCTCGTGCAGACTGTCGTCAATGGCGGCATACACCAGGCTTTTGATATGTTCGTCCTGAATATAATCCAGCGCCTGAAACGCGATCTCCAGATCGAACCAATAGCCCTCGCAGGTCTTGTCGGGCGTCCAGAGATAGGCGGTCTCAAAATCATAGACGTCGAACGCGGCGCCGTCCATGGCTTTGTCGCAAAAATCCATGGAGTTGACGCCCGCCTCCAGCCGAATGTTCAGCTTGTCGCCCGCGTCGTAGGTCTTTTTGAGCAGCACCGTACCGCGTTCGGGGGCATGGTGGCTGGTGGAGACCGAGCCGACGATCTCGTTATTCACGCGCACCAGCGCTTCGCCGCCGACGTTGAATTCCAGCCGCAGCTCTTTGCCCGCCATATTTTCGGGCACGGTGACGGTGGTGGTGAAAAAATGCGCCTCGTCGTAGCCCGCCTGCCAGCGGTCGCCCCGGCGAAACGGCACGGTCTCGCGCTGCATGGTGTAAATGCCGTTGTCAAAATGACCCTTGCGGTAAACCCACTCGTCCAGCTGGACGGAAGCAAGGGCGCAATACGGGCGAAGCTGATGGTACATATCCTTCAGCACGCCGATCTTCGGTGTCAACATGAGATTTTCCCTCTGTTCTTTTTATTTTTTCCGCACGTCACGGTAATTGACCATTTTGATCTTGCGGCGCCGCCGATGGTTGTCGGCATAGATGCGCAGGACGAGCAAGACGACGACCGCCAGCACGGCGAGCACGAAAAACACCTTGAACACCTTGGTGTGGGTGAATTCGCCGAGCTTTCCGAAGGCGAACAGGAACAGGTTGCGCTTCACGTTTTCCGCCGCAACGAGCTTGATGCGCAGGATTTCTTTGTCCGCCTGCTTCACCACGGCGTCGCAGATCACGTCGCCTTTTTTCAGCGGCGCTTCCAGCTTGGCGGGCAGCGTGCCCGCTACCGGCTCGATGAGCACGCTCGCCGCGTTCACGCTGTCAGGCACCAGCGCCAGATAATCCTCCTGCGGCACCAGCCGCACGTGGTCGACGCCGCTGGCGTATTTCACGTCGGCAACGGTCACGATCTGGCTGGCGGGCGCAATCGTTTTCAGGCGGATGGTCTTGAACGTCCAGGTGAGCATGGCTTTCGCGTCCATGAACGCGAAGTTTTCATCGTAATTGTCTTTGTCGTAATCGTAAAACGGCGAACCCATCATGCAGCAGATGTAGCTGTACCCGTCCTTCGCGGCGGTGGTCACGACGCACTTGCCGGCGTTGGTGGTGGAGCCGGTCTTCACGCCCTTCGCCTCCGCCAGATAGTATTCCTTGTAGCCGCGCAGCATCATGAAGTTGGTTGTGCGGATGGTGCGCTGCTTTTGCAGGTTGGTCTGCGGCAACTTGTATTCGGTCAGGGCGGTGATCTCTTTGAAAATGGGGAAGGTCAGCGCGTGCTTGGTGAACGTGACCATGTCTTTGGCGCAGGAATAATGCCCTTCCTCATCCAGCCCGTGCGCGTTGACGAAATGGGAGTTTTCGCAGCCCAGCCGCGCGGCAGTCTCGTTCATCATTTCGATAAATCTTTCATAGGAGCCGCCGCCGATATAATCGGCGATGGTGGTAGCGGCCTCGTTGGCGGAAGCAATGAGCAGACAGGCGAGCAGATCCTTCATGCTGATCTTTTCGCCGATCTTTAACCCGCCCATGGAGCTGCCCGTGCCGTCGAGCATGCGGATGCAGCGCTCCGGCACTTCGATCACGGTGGCCAGATCCTTGCAGTTTTCCAGCGCGACGATGGCGGTGATGATCTTGGTCAGCGACGCGGGCGCGCAGCGCTCGGTCTCGTTTTTGGCGAAGAGCACCTCGCCCGTGTCGAGGCTTTCGACATAATAACGCGGGGTCTGGATCTTGTAAGGCACTTTTTCTTTTTTGTCGTTCACCACGGTCACGTCGTCGTTATAAAGCGCGCTGACAGGCAGCGAAAACGCGCAGGAAAACACTGTCAGCGCGGTCAAAAGAAAAATTATTGCTTTTTTCATAGACAAGACCTCACAAGATGTAGTATGATAGAAACGGTTTTTGACGAAATAACGGTTAGGAAGGGAAAACGGCGGCTATGGTATACATCACCGGCGACCTCCACGGCGATCTGGATCGGCTGGAGGCGATCAAGCTCAAAAAAGGCGATACGCTCATCGTCTGCGGCGATTTCGGCTTTGTGTGGGACGGAAGCGCCGCGGAAGAAAAAACGCTGCGCCGTTTGGGCAAAAAGAAATGGAACATCTGCTTTATCGACGGCACGCACGAGGGCTTTGACCTGCTCGACGAATACGACGTGGGCGTGTTCTGCGGCGGCAAGGCGCACAACATCAGCGGCAACCTCTACCACCTCATGCGCGGTCAGATCTTTTCGATCGAGGGCGAAACCTATTTCGCCATGGGCGGCGGCGAAAGCCCCGACATCGAGCAGCTGTTTGAAAACGGGCTGTGGTCGCGCCGCGAATATCCGAGCAGCGCGGAATTGACCGAGGGCGCGGAGAACATTGAAAAATGCGGCTGCAAGGTCGATTACATCATCACCCACGAGCCACCCGCCAAGATCAAGAGCTTTCTTTGCCTCAAGAACGAAAGCGCCGCGCACATCACGGGGCTCAACGCCTATTTCGACGAGCTGAACGCCTCCTGCGAGCATAAGCGCTGGTTCTTCGGCAGCATGCATCTGGACAAGCACGTTTCCACGTCCTGCATCGCCGTGTTCAAAAAAGTGATCTGCGCGCAAACCGGCGAAAACATGACGTTTTAATAAGTGATTTCTGCGGAAAGAGCGCTGATTTATCGGCGCTCTTTTTTAATTCGGAATTCGGAGTTCGGAATGCGGAATTGTGGGTCGCTTCGCTGACGATTGTATGGGATGAATATCATCTGACTTTGTATATAACTCTAAACCAAAAATGATTGCTGCTTTTGCGGAACACACCTAAAAACGTTTCGCTGCCGTCGCAAATAGAAATAAGCTCTCTTACGATATCGATCACAGTTCGATTCCTTTTGTAGGGAACGCATTCTTGCGTTCCGTGAGGGAAGATATCATGTTCTGTTCGCGGAAACGGTCAGAACAGATGAATTCAATATATAATCGGAGCGAAGCGACCCTTAATTCCGCACTCCGCATTCCGCATTTCGCATTATTTTTCCCTTTTCGGTTTTGACAGCGTTTTGACCTTCCCCGCCACGGCAAACCCGATAAACGCCAGCGCGTTCACCGCCACGACCGTCGCGCCCGTGGGCAGATCGAAGCGAAACGCCGCGAGGAAACCGAAAAAGAAGCACAGCGCGGAAACGACGGCGGCGGAAAGCACCACGCCGCGGAACGAACGGAACACGCGCATGGAGGTGAGCGACGGGAAAATGAGCAGCGAGGAAATCAAAATCACGCCCATGAGCCGCATACCCACCACGATGGTCACCGCCGTGAGCAGCGCCACCACGGTGTTATAGAATCCGACGTTCGTGCCGGTGGCTTTGGCGAAATTTTCGTCGAACGTGGTGGAAAAAATGCCGTTATAGAGCAGCACGTAGAGCAGCAGCACCACCACGGACATAACCACGCTGACTGCCACGTCGTTTTTGTCGATGGCGACGATGCTGCCGAACATATAGCTGCCCACGTCGATGTTGACGTTGCCCGCCAGCTTGACCGTGAGTACGCCCACGGCGATGGCGGTGCCGGAAATGAGCGCGATGGCGGAATCGCCGTTGATGCGGCTCGAACGGCTGATGCGCAGCAGACAATACGCCGACACGATCACCACGGGGATGGCGACCTTCAGCGGCGCCGTGCCCAGCGCGGCCGCCACGCACAGCGCGCCGTAGCCCACGTGGCTGAGCCCGTCGCCGATCATGGAAAAGCGCTTGAGCACCAGCACGCTGCCCAGCAGTGCGGCGCACAGCGACACCAGAACGCCCACGAGCAAAGGCGTGCGCAAAAACGGATAGGAAAAAACGGTTTGCAGGTCGGTCAGCAAATTCAAATCAAGTTACCTCATATCATAAGTCTCGGGGCAGACTTCGTTGATCTTGTCGCGCAGCGCCAGAAAATCCTCCAGCGCCTGCGGTTTCTGGGTCGGGTTACGCAGCAGCGCCGCCGGATGGAAGGTGCCCATCATCAGCACGCCGTTTTTTTCGATGAATTCGCCGTGCTGCTTCGTCACCTTGAAATCGGGCGAAATGAGCCGCATGGCGGAGATGCGCCCCAGGCAAACGATGATCTTCGGGCGCAGCAGCCGCGTCTGCTCGCGCAGCCAGCGGATGCACTGCTCCTGCTCCTGCGGCAGCGGGTCGCGGTTCTGCGGCGGGCGGCATTTGACCATGTTGGCGATGTAGACGTTTGTTTTGCGATCCAGATCGACCGCCGCCAAATATTTATCGAGCAGCTGACCCGCGCGCCCCACGAACGGTTCGCCCTGCAGGTCTTCATTCGCGCCGGGACCTTCGCCCACGAACAGCACCTTTGCCTGTTCGCTGCCCGTGCCGAACACCAGCTTGGTGCGCGTGATGCTCAGTTCGCAGGCGGTACAGGAAAGACAATCGCTTTTCAACTGTTCCCAGTTCTCATACATCCGTGTTCACCTCAAATCTTCAATCGGGAAAACGGTCACATCATGGTTGGCTAAGCGTGTAACAGAGGCTTCGTCGCAGCAGGTGATGAACACCTGACGGTTTTCAAAATGCTTCACCACGTATTGCTGCCGCAGCGGGTCAAGCTCGCTGAACACGTCGTCCAGCAGCACCACGGGTTCCTCGCCCGTGACCTCGGCGAACAGGGCGGCTTCCGCCAGTTTGAGCGCCAGCGCCGCCGAGCGCTGCTGCCCCTGCGAGCCGTAGACCCGCGCGCTCACACCGGAGAGGCGCACGCTGAATTCTTCGCGGTGCGGGCCGATACCGGTCGCGCCGTGTTCCAGATCGGCGTCGCACCGCGCGGCGAGCGAACGCAGGAGTTCTTCTTTGATTTGGTTCACGTCCGCGTCGGTTTTTTCGCGGGCGTAGACGCGGTAGCCCAAGGATAATTGTTCCCGTCCGGCGGAAATTTCTTCGTAGATCTCCGCCGCTTTTTTATTGAGCCGCTCCAGATATTTCATGCGCGCTTCGATCATCTGCGCGCCCTTCGCCGCCAGCGGTTCATCCCACAGTTCGACGAGCGAACGCATGGCGGGGTTTTCCTTGGCGGCGCGCAGCGCGGCGTTGCGCTGGGCGAGCACGCGGTTATATTCCAAAACGGTTTTGGCGTAAAGCGGGCGAAGCTGGCTGATGGCGATATCCAGAAATTTGCGGCGTTCCTCGGGACCGTCTTTCACGATGGCGAGGTGCAGCGGGGTGAACGCCACGCAGGCGAATTCGCCCATCATCAGCCGCCCGCCCGGCAGGCTGACGCCGTTGAGCGTGAAATGCCGCTTTTCATCCAGCAGCAATTCCGCCTGACGGCTGCGCGCGCCCGCGAAAAAGCTCAGCTTCAGTTCCGCCTGCTGCGCGCCGATGCGGATCATTTCCTTATCGCGCGCGCTGCGGAAGCTGCGGCAGCCCGTGAACAGCCAGATCGCTTCGATCAGATTGGTTTTGCCGAGTCCGTTCGCGCCGCAAATGACGTTGACCCCTTCGCCCGGACGAAAATCCAGCGCGGAGAGGTTGCGGAAATCCACGGCGTTCAGCGACTCAACTCTCATTGGTTCAAAATCTTTTCGCCGTCAAACACGATCACGCCGATGCCGTAGCCGGTGGGCTTGCCCGCTTTCAGGCGTTCGGCAAACGCGCGGCGCAGGCTCGTGTCGGTGGGCAGGTTTTCGGGCTCCTCGTCGGCATATCGGCCGAACACGCGCCAGGCGTCGTCAAAGTTCTCTTTGTCGCGGCTTTCGATGATCTCAAAGTCATGCATAAAGCGCAGGATATTCAGATTCTTCGGCAGGAATTCCTCATGCCCCTGATAGAGCAGCCACGAACCGCACAGGAAAATGACGGGGCCGCCGTTGAACTCATCCTTGAAAAAGTCATAGGCTTTTTTGTAGGAGGCCATGCGAATTTCATCCGTCAGCGGCACGCCGGAGGACGGGATATGGAACCCGATAACGCGGTCGCCTTTTTTGAGCACCGTGCCGTCCTTGAGCGTCACGTCGTCGTGACCGAAGTCGGAATACTCAAACTGGAAGCGGCCCAGCGCGAAGCGGTTGAGTTCAAAGAAGCCGCTGTTCCAGCCCGCGACGAAGGTGCCCCAGACGTCCTTGCATTCCTTGCATTCCAGCAGCTTGCAGCGGAAATCGTCCATGGTGTCCCAGAAGATGCCCTCGTCGATGCCGCGTTCGCGGTAGCGCAGGAGCGTGACCTCGGCGCAGGAGACGAGGAACGTCATGTGCATCGTGTAGGGGTCGACGCCCATGGTCTCGGCCAGCGCGGTCAGGCGTTCGAGCGCCGTGTTCAGTTCGTGCGCGGTCGGGTAGAGATAATCGTGATGGATTTCGTCAAAAACAAAGCCGTTTTCGGGCTCGTCGTCCAGTCGTTTGAGCACGGCGGCGAAGCAGGCTCTCGCCTCTTCGGGGAAGCCGATCTTTTCCATAAACATCGCGTTGAAGCCGGTGAAGTGCTGCATGGTATTCTTCCTTTCGGTTTGATATTGTCTTCGTTTTTTTCGGCAGTAAAGCCTGCTTTTAATATTCCGTTTCATTCCGCGTTGAACCAGATTAACATATCGCACTCTTCGCGGTTGGCGTAGGCGTAATAGGGAATGAGGCTGAGCTTCTGCGGCAGCCGCTCCCTGTTCAGCGGCGCGTAGAGCTTCTCGCTCGCGGGGCGGACGAAGCCGTCGAGGATCAGCCGCGGCACGCCGAGCGTTTCGTCGGTCGTCACTTCGGCTTTGCCGTTCAGGTCGATGATCAGCCCGCGCAGCGGCAGCGGGTTGTCGAGCCCTTCGGCGCAGAACACGAGCGGACCTTTTTCGACCGCGACGCGCCCCGCGTGCTGGCGCACCAGCGGGTTCGCCTGCGTGAAGCGCACGGGCGTCGCCATGTCGTATTCGATCACGTCGCCGTCCTGCACGTCCAGATAGAGATAGCCGTCGTCTTTGAACACGGCGGGCTTATTCAGCCGATAACTTTCGCACCAGGCGGGCAGACGCAGCGCGAGGGTGAAATCGCCCTTGACGGTCAGGCGCACTTTGCCGTCGTTCGGGTAGGCGGTCTCGACCGTCAGCCCCTTGCCGTCGAAGTCCGCGGTCGATTCGACGAACTGATGCACCCAAACGGTATCGTCATTATAGCTGTAAGCAAATTCGCCGAGCAACTCCAGCGTGCGCGTGACGTTGGGCGGGCAGCAGGAGCAGCCGAAAACTTCCACGCGGCGCGTATCGGGGTAGTACGGATGGTGGCGCGATTCCATGGGCTGGTTCTTGCCCGCTAAGTCGACCTCGTTGGCGTTGGCGTAGAAAAAGCTCTTGCCGTCCAGCGAAAGACCGCTCAAAACGCCGTTGAACAGCGCGCGTTCCGCCGCGTCGTCAAATTTGCGGTCGGGCTTGATCGCGCTCATGCGCCACGCGAACAGCACCAGCGCGATGGCGGCGCAGGTCTCGCAGTAAGAGGACGTATCGGGCAGATCGTATTCCGGCGCGAAGGCTTCGCCCACGCAGGTCTGACCGACGCCGCCCGTGATATACATTTTTTGGTTGGTCACGCTGTCAAACAGCCGTTCGGCGGCGGCGAGCAGCTCCGCGTCGTTCGTGGCGGCGGCAACGTCCGCCATGCCGCTGTAAAGGTAGAGCGCGCGCACGCAGTGCCCCACGGCCTCCGTCTGCTCGCGCACGGGCTTGTGCGACTGGGTGTATTCGTTCCAGCCCTCGTCCTCCGCGCCGCGGGCGTCGATGAAATGCTTGCTCAGTTTCAGATAGCGTTCTTCGCCCGTCGCTTTCCACAATTTCACCAGCGCCAGCTCGATCTCCTCATGCCCGGGGGTGCTGAATTCCGCCCAGCGCTCGGTCACGAACGCCTTTTCGATCAGATCGGCGTAACGGCACATCAGGCGCAGGAACTTGTCCTTGCCCGTGGCGTAATAATAAGCGACCGCCGCTTCCATGAGATGACCCGCGCAGTAAAGCTCGTGGTTCATGCGCGCGGTGAAGCGGTCCTCCGGCTCAAAGAGCGTGTAGCAAATATTAAAATAGCCGTCGTCCCACTGGTGTTCTTCGATCAGGTCAACGACGCCGTCGACGATCTTCGTCAGGTCCTCGTCGCCCGTTTTTTCGATGATATACGCCGCGCTTTCCATCCACTTGGCAACGTCGGAATCCCAGAAAATATGCGGGCGGTTGGGCATGCCCTCCTCCCAGTTGAGCTTGAACGCCTCGAACCGACCCGTTTCGACGAAACGGTCATAGACGCTGTGGATGGTCACCGAGCGGTTGAGCTGCTGCTTTTGCCCCCAAAAACCGCCGGTCACGTCGACTTGGTTCCGCATGGGAATGTTACTTTTCTGCATCGTGTGCCTCCTTGCCTGAAAAAGCAATTAAGAAAAATGTTGTTTTCGTTGACTTTTGGTGATAACTGCCCTAATATAAATAATAAGATACCGCTTTACGCGGCGTTTGTCAATCTTTTCAAGGGAATAAAGGAGGCTGCCGACCCTATGCTTTACAAAAAAAACAACCAACCGCTGACCGAAGCGCTGTTCCGTAACCCCACCGCCGAATACCGCGCTACGCCGTTCTGGGCGTGGAACTGCCAGCTGAACCGTGAGCTGCTTGACCGCGAGATCGACTATATGAAAGACATGGGCTTCGGCGGCTTTCATATGCACGTTCGCGTGGGCATGTCCACGACCTATCTGTCCGACGATTTCATGGAGCTCATCAAGGGCAGCGTGGAAAAAGCCAAGCAGAACGAAATGCTCGGCTGGCTGTACGATGAAGACAAGTGGCCCTCCGGTTTTGCGGGCGGTTACGTCACCAAGAAAAAAGAAAACCGCGCCAAATATATGCTGTTCACCGCCGACCCCGACCGCGGCGAAGACGGCGCGCTGCTGGCGCGCTACGCCGTGGAACTCGACGGCAGCGGCTGCCTGAAAAACTACCGCCGCCTGAACGAGGGCGAAGCCGCGGAGTCCGTCTGGTACGCGTTTCTGAAAACGGAAAAAGAGTCCCCGTGGCACAATATGCAGACCTACGTCGACACGCTGTCGAAGAGCGCCATCGACGATTTCATCCAGATCACGCATGAGCGCTATAAAGAATGTATCGGCGACGAGTTCGGCGAAGCCGTGCCCGCCATTTTCACGGATGAGCCGCAGTTTTCGGGCAAGCGGATGTTCGGCAAAGCCGTTGACGGCGGCGAAGCCGAGCTGCCCTTCACCACCGATTTCGGCGAAACTTATCAGGCGGCCTACGGCGAAGACCTGTTCGACCGCCTGCCCGAGCTTTTCTGGGAGCTGCCCGACGGCAAGGTTTCCACCGCCCGCTACCGCTACCACGACCATGTGGCGGAGCGCTTCGCGGAAGCGTTCGGCGACAACATCGGCAAATGGTGCGACGAAAACGGCATCGCGCTCACCGGTCACATGATGCAGGAACCGTCCCTCGGTTCCCAGAACGGTTCGGTGGGCGACTGCATGCGCCAATACCGCGGGTTCGGTCTGCCCGGCATCGATATGCTGTGCGATTCCCGCGAGCTGACCACCGCCAAGCAGGCGCAGTCCGCCGCGCACCAATATGCGCGCGAGGGCGTGCTCAGCGAGCTCTACGGCGTGACGGGCTGGGATTTCACCTTCCGCGGTCACAAGCTGCAGGGCGACTGGCAGGCGGCGCTGGGCGTGACGGTGCGCGTGCCGCATCTCTACTGGGTGTCGATGCACGGCGAAGCCAAGCGCGACTATCCCGCGTCCATCGGTCACCAATCCCCGTGGTACAGGGAATATAAATACATCGAAGATCACTTTGCCCGCGTCAACGCCGCCATGACCCGCGGCAAGCCCGTGGTGCGCGTGGGCGTGATCCACCCCATCGAATCCTTCTGGCTGAGCTGCGGGCCCGACGAGCAGACGAACGACGCGCGCCGCGAGCAGGAACGCCGGTTCAAGGAAATCACGGAGAGCCTGATCAAAAACCTGATGGATTTTGACTTCATCTGCGAGGCGAACCTGCCGCAGCAGGCGAACGGCAAAAAGATCGGCGCGATGGCATACGACTCGATCCTCGTGCCCGCCTGCCGCACGCTGCGCGGCACGACGCTCGATTTTCTCGAAGCGTTCGCGGCCGACGGCGGCAAGGTCATTTTCGCGGGCGAAGCCCCGACCCTCGTCGACGCCGTTCCCTCCGACCGCGGCAAAAAGCTGGCGGAAAAGACGAACCTCATCGGCTGGTCGGAGATCGGCATCCTCAACGCGCTGGCGGAAAACCGCGAGGTCGATCTGTGCGACAACAAGGGTCGCCGCGTCGGCAACGTGCTGTACCAACTGCGCGAGGAACCCGACTGCCGCTGGCTGTTCGTGTCGCACCTGAACCTGTCTCACGATCACTATTGCTACGAAGCGAAAGCCTGCACCCTGCACCTCAGGGGCGAATACAAGCCCGAGCTTTGGGACACGCTCACCGGCGAGATCAAACCGCTGGCGGCGGATTATAAAAACGGCGAGACGCTCGTTCCGCTGCGCTGGTATTGCCACGACAGCGTGCTGCTGCGTCTGACGTCCGGCCGCAGCGAGGCAAAGCCCGCCAAACAGAAAACATACAAGGTCGTCGGCTACGTGCCGGCGGAATGTGAAGTCGAGCTCGCCGAGCCGAACGTCTGCCTGCTGGATATGCCGCGCTGGCGCGTCAACGGCGGCGCATGGCGAAACGAAGAGGAAATCCTGCGCATTACCGACACGATCAAAAAGGAACGCAATCTGCGCAACGCCATCGCGGGCGGCGCGCAGCCGTGGGTGTTTGAGGGCGAATGCGAAGAAAACGAAACGGTCGAGCTGGCGTATACCATCGACTCGACCGTGGAAATTGATTCTGTTTGCCTCGCGCTGGAGGACCTGGAAAAATGCGAGATCACCTTCAACGGAAAAGCCGTTGACAAGACCGATCTGGGCGAATACGTGGATTCCTCCATCCGTATCATTTCGCTCGGCGCGCTGAACAAGGGCGAAAACACCCTTGTCATCACCCGCCCGTTCGGCGCGGTCTCCACGCTGGAGGCGTGCTATCTGCTGGGCGATTTCGGCGTGGAAGTTTACGGGCGCAAGGCGAAGATCACCGCCCCCGTGAAGAAGCTTTACTTCGGCGATCAGACCCGTCAGGGGCTCGCGTTCTACGGCGGCAACGTCACCTATAAATTCAAAATGGAAACCGACAAGAATACGGCGCTTGCCATCAAGCATTTCAGCCAGCCGCTGTGCGCCGTGAGCGTGGACGGCGAACGCCTCGGCGTTGCGGCGCTCGCGCCCTACACCGTGAGCTTCGCGTCGGTCGAGCCGGGCGAACACGAAATTGAGATCACCGCCTTCGGCAACCGCTTCAACACCTTCGGCGCCCTGCACAGCGCCGATTTCGCCAACAAGTGGCACGGACCGGACGCCTGGCGCAAAAAGGGCGACCGCTGGAGCTATGAATATTTGATCAAGCCCGCCGGCATCCTCGTCGCCCCGGAAGTTTTGGAGGAAGAATAAGCGTAATCTGGCTTAGCCAGATTACGCCGCGATATAAATTCCTGCGGAATTTTCGATATATCCTGTCGGATTCGATATGT
>JAFTEL010000011.1 GCA_017453685.1 Clostridia bacterium | reverse complement strand
CGCAACCTGATGGATGAGCTCGCCAAAATCTACCGCGTGATCGACCGCGAGCTGCCGTATTCCGACCGCGAGAGTTTGCTCGTGCTCGACGCCACCACGGGGCAGAACGCCGTGAATCAGGCGAGAGAGTTCAAGA
Source organism: Clostridia bacterium (assembly GCA_017453685.1). Taxonomy (GTDB): domain Bacteria; phylum Bacillota; class Clostridia; order Oscillospirales; family Acutalibacteraceae; genus UBA8612. The sequence continues at coordinate 8,169 of JAFTEL010000011.1, read as the reverse complement.
ATGTAGCCGAGATCACGGGCATCGTGCTCACCAAGCTCGACGGAACGGCGCGCGGCGGCGTGGTGCTCGCCATCAAGCACGATCTGAACGTGCCGGTCAAATTCGTCGGCGTGGGCGAGGGGATGGACGATTTGCAGCCCTTCAATCCCGCGGCGTTCGCCGAGGGCTTGTTTGACGTGACGCCCGACGAGGACGAAGAGACGGACGAAGACAAGGAAGAAACGGAAGAATAATGGATTATATCATTGCGACCCATAACATGAAAAAGCGCAACGAGCTGGCGCGCATTTTAGAGCCGCTCGGGCTGCGCGTGTTTACCGCCGATCAGCTCGGCATTACGCTCACCGACGTGGAAGAGACGGGCGAGACCTTTGCTGAAAACGCGCGGCTCAAAAGCCGCAGCGGCTGTCAGGAAAGCGGCATGCCCTGCATCGCCGATGATTCCGGCCTGCAGGTCGACGCGCTGGATGGCGCGCCCGGCGTGTATTCGGCGCGCTTTGGCGGGGAACACGGCAACGATGCGAAGAACAACGAATTGCTGCTCAAAAAGCTCGCAGCCGTGCCGGACGAAAAACGCACGGCGCGCTTTGTCAGCACTGTGTGCTGCACCTATCCCGACGGCGAAGAGATCCTCGTCACCGGCGTGTGCGAGGGGAAAATCGGCTATGAACCGAGAGGCGAGGGCGGCTTCGGCTACGACCCGCTGTTCATGGTCGGCGATAAGAGCTTTGCCGAAATGACGGCGCAGGAAAAAGATCAGATCAGCCACCGCGGCAACGCGCTTCGCGCCCTTGCCCGTGCGCTGGCCGAAAGGAAAGACAGCCATGACCAGTAAGGAACGAGCCGCGCTGCGCGGGCAGGCAAACGGTCTGGACGCCCTGTTCCAGGTAGGAAAGGGCGGCGTGACCGACGCCGTGATCGCCCAGACGGACGACGCCCTGCGCGCCAAGGAACTCATCAAGATCAAAGTGCTCACCGAGACTTGCCCCGACACCACGCGGGAAGCGGCGGATAAACTGGCTGCCGCCACGGGTGCGGACGTCGTGCAGGTCATCGGCGGCGTTGTGGTGCTCTACCGTTACAGCGAGGAGCTCCACACCGAAAAAAAGGAAGAAAAAAAGCGCCCTGCCACCAAACAGCAGGCGCGCAAAATGGGCTATAAAGTCAGACCCGTGCGGAAATTCCGCAAGGATAACGGCAAATGAAACGAATCGGTGTTTTCGGCGGAACGTTCAATCCGCCGCATATCGGGCACAGCAGGCTTGTCGAGCATATCCGTCAAACGGTTTCACTCGACAGGCTTCTTGTCATTCCGACCTTTCTGCCGCCGCATAAAGCATCGACCGATCTGGCGAGCGGCGAGGACCGCCTTGCCATGTGCCGCCTCGCGTTCCCCGACTGGTGCGAGGTGAGCGATTATGAGATCAGACGCGGCGGCAAGAGCTACACGGTCGATACGCTGACGGCGTTAAAAGAAGAGTACCCGCAGGACGAACTGGTGTTGCTCATCGGGTCGGATATGATGCAGACCTTCGATCAATGGTACCGCTGCGAGGATATTCTGAAGCTCTGCACGGTGTGCGTCACCTCCCGCTGTGAGGACGGCGCGGACATCGCCGCCGAAAAAACGCCTGAAATCTTTCAGACTCATCCGCTGCTGCGTTCCGCGCTGCCGCCGTTTGAAGTCAGCTCCACGCAGGTGCGCGCGCTCATTCGTCAGGGCTTGCCGACCGACGGGCTGCTGTTGCCGGCGGTGCGCGCCTATATCGAGGAAAGGGGATTGTACCGTGATTGAGGAATATAAATCGCTGCTGCAAAGCCGCCTGTCCGACTATCGCTGCCGCCATTCCTTCTGTGTGGCGGATTCTGCCGCGGCGCTGGCGGAGCAGTACGGCGCCGATCCCGAAAAAGCGTTTATCGCGGGGCTGCTGCACGATATCACCAAAGAGGCGGACATGGCCGAACAGTTTGAACTGTTCCGGCTGGGCGGCGTGGCACTGAGCGAAGCGGAGCAGCGCAACCCAAAGCTGTGGCACGCCATGAGCGCACCGATCTTCCTGAAAGAGAAGCTGGGGATCACCGACGATGAGATCCTTTCGGCGATCCGCTATCATACGACCGCGCGGGCGGGCATGAGCTTATTGGAAAAGATTCTGTATATCGCCGATTTCATTTCCGCCGACCGCGATTATGACGACGTTGACGTGGTGCGTGAGCTCGCCAGACAGGGGCTGGATGAAACCATGCTCTACACGCTGGACTACACCATCCGCGATCTGCTGAAAAAACGCCGCGCCATCCACCCCGACAGCGTCGCCTGTTATAATGAGCTGATTTTGAATAGGGAGAAATCATAAGGAATATAATGATAATAAAAAGGGGAGAGGACAATGGGATTCAAACAAACCGATATTCGCGGCATTGATGTTTCCGCCGTGAAGCTCATTAACGACGATTGGGCGCTGGTCACTTCGTCGTTCGGCGGCAAGACGAACACCATGACCGTCAGTTGGGGCGGCTTAGGCGAGCTCTGGGGGCGCGACATGGCGTTTTTGTTCATTCGCCCGCAGCGCTATACCCGCGAGCTGCTCGATGAAAGCGAATGGCTTTCCGTCAGCTTTTTCGGCGGCGATTACAAAAAGGAACTGATGTTCTGCGGCCGCACCAGCGGGCGGGACGTCGACAAATTTGCCGAGACGGGTCTGAGCTTAACCGAGCTGGACGGCGTGCCGTGCGTGGAGCAGGCGCAGGTCAACCTCATCTGCAAAAAGATCGCCGTGCAGGATATCGACCCGAAAGGCTTCCTGGACGAAACCATTCAGAAGGAATATCCCGCCGACGATTACCACCGCGTCTACGTCGCGCAGATCATCAAGACCTATGTGAAAGAGTAATGATCGTTCGGAGCGCAGCGACCCTTTATTCCGCACTTCGCATTCCGAGTTTCGCATTAAAAAGAGGCGTCCTTCTTGCGAAGGGCGCCTCCCTTTTTAATTAGCTGAAATTACGCAGCCTGACCGCCGTAGATGGTGAAATCCTTATCCAGGAAAGTACCATTGCTTTCGTCAACGAGGGTCCAGGTCTTGTGCAGGTTGAGAACCTTCAGCAGCGGGGATTCAAGACCGACGGAAATTCTGACGATACCGTACATCTTGACATTGCCGACTGCGGTGATGCCATCCAGCGTCGGGTAAACGACGGTGGGATCCATCAGGAAGTCAACCGGGATATCGATGGTGTACTCATCCGCGCCGCTGGTGACCGTAGCGGTAACCTTAACGCCGATACCTGCTTCAACAGCGATATCGATCACAACGATCTTAACGACCTTGACGTTCGCGCCGATCTTCAGAGTAGCTTCGACACGAGCCTGAGCGTTAAGCTGAGAACCGGTAGCTTCTTCGTCGCTGATGGTTCTGACTTTGTTGTTGATGATTTCGATACCCTTCTGCTGAGAAGAGGTGAGCACGAGCTCGATGCTGCCGTCAAAGCGGATGACCACAGCGGCAGTGATGCCGACCGTGATAGCCGGGCAGTTCGGGATCGGAATATCCATGGTGAACACCGGGATGACGGAGTCAGCGCCGGAGGTCAGTTCAACCGTGGACAGACCGTTCTTGATGCGGGCGAAGAAATCAAGATCATCTTCGCCTTCTTCCATTTCTCTCTGCGCCTTTTCAGCAAGAGATGCTGCATAGGAGCCGGAAACGGTGGTGCGGTCGGTGACGTCATAATCCAGGATCAGGAAGGCTTCGTTGATCTGCTTCTGAGCAAGATCGCCGTCGAACTTGGTGGTGACGTCAAAGTTGCGGACTTCGTACTTCTTGGTCAGATTAACGCCCTTAATGTTTCCGCCGACAGAAACATCAAAACCGTCGTCTTTCACAGCAAAGCTGACCTTGACGGGGCCAAGGTTGAAGCTGCCCTTGATCTTCTCAAGGAGAGACTGACCGTTGAGGGTGACGTTGGCTTTTTCCGTGTCGGCAAACGGATTGACGTTCGCTTCATAGTGGAGATAGCCGATGTCGTCCTGGCTGATGACAGTGCCGTCCTCAGACATGAGGCCGAGACCGTCAGCCGTGATGCTCATGCTGTTCAGGGCGCCTTCGTTGCCCTGACCGTCAACAACAACATTGTTGGTGGGGTCGACCGTGCTGAGTCTGGCTTTGCGCGCCTTAATGGCAACGTCGAAAGCGGCGTCAGCAGCGGCTTTGTCGATGATGGCTTCCTTGGTCTTACCGAACAGGGTGACCTTAACGGTAACAATGCCGGCATCGACAGCAACTTCGAGCTTCTGCTCGTCGGTTGCTTTGGCGTCGGTGATCAGACCGGCGGCAACTGCCAGAGATTCGCCAACGATAAAGTTGGTGACAGCAGCGTCCGCGTCGTATTCACCGACCAGAACACCTTGATCGCGGCAGGCTTCGATCGCATCGACGTTTTCGTCAGTGATCAAACCAAAACCATCCGCAACCTTTGCGTACCACTCTGCCTGGGTGTATGCGTCGGCGGGCTGAACAGCCGGAAGGATGCCCAGGAATGACATGATGAATGCCAAGAGTGCAGCAATGATCTTCTGCATAGTGGATCGCTCCCTTCATAATATTTTGCCATTGGTAAGATGCGCAGCCCTACCAATAAGCACCTGTATTATAATATATTTTGCGCGCGATTTCAAGCTGGTTTCGGATAAATCGGAAAACTTTGTTGAGTCTGACGAATTTTACCATCCATTTTTAAAAAAAATCATATTAATTTAGCTGTTTTAGACAAAAAACTTTTCTTATAACAAACAGGACAAAATGAGCGTTTCTTCCGCCTTTGCTTCGGCGTCGGCGAGACTGCCCGAAACGCCCAAAACGAACGCCGGCTTGTGAAATTCCGCCACAAATTGTTCGGCGGCGCCGCAGCCGTATCCGGGCGAAACAATCGGCGGTTCCGCGGCAAAACCGCCGACGGCGCAGAAGACGTTCCGCATCATTTCCGCCTTTTGCTGCGGGCTCTCCGGCGCATAAACGGCAACGGTGTTTTGCCCCTGACCCAATACCATCATATGCCTCAACGGCGTGCGGCGGCACGCGTACAGCAGGGCTCTGGTCTCGGGCTCGCTTTCCGGCACGCTGCCCGCAAACAACGTGTCATCGTCTGCTTGTCTCAGCCGTTTTCGTTCGCTCCAATGCGGCTTGAAGTTTTCCGCCAGATTCACGCCGTGCGCGTTGCCCGTCTGTTTTTGTTCCAGTCCGTCGGGGTTGACGCAGGGCAGGATCGTCACGCCCTTTTCCTGAAAGACCGAGCGGATGCGAAGACCCGAAAGGGCGGCGTCTTCCTCGTAACAAACACACAGCTTTTCAAAAAAACGCAGCAGCAGGCGCGGCGACAGGGCGTCCCGTCCGTCGAAGCCGCCGAGCAGGATCACGGCGTCGTTCGGGTCGCCCAGCTTGAGGGAGAAGAGCGCTCTGCCGTTCCAGCTTCGCCCCACGGCGGAAAACGCGGCGAAGGGAAATTGCTCGCGGTAACGGTATACGGTTCGGCGCAGTTCGGTGTAATCCAGGGTTTCCGTTTCGATTTTCATGATTCATGACCTCTTTTCCAGCTTTCCTTCCTATTTATACGCCGAAAGGCATAAAATAAACCAAGCCGACCTAAAATAGGAGCAATACGAAACATGAGGTGATGAATATGTGCGGAATTGTCGGAGTCAACGGCTGCGCGGCGGCGCCCGTTCTGCTCGACGGGTTGAAGCGGCTGGAATATCGGGGTTATGATTCGGCGGGCATCGCCGTGCTGGAAGCGGACGGGATCAGAACGATCAAATGCCGCGGCAGGGTGGACGCGCTCGCGGAAAAGGTCGAACGGCAGCCGCCGCTTGCGGGCACGCTCGGCGTCGGTCACACCCGTTGGGCGACGAAGGGCGAGCCGAGCGATGAGAACGCGCATCCCCACACCTGCGGCAGGTTTTCCGTGGTGCATAACGGGATTCTGGAAAACGATGATGAATTGAAAGAAAAGTATCTGCGCCTCTGCCCCTTTTCAAGCGAAACGGACAGCGAGGTGATCGCGCAGCTTCTCAACCGCCTTTACAATGGCGACCCGCTGGAGACTGTGGCGAAGGTTGCCGATCTGCTGGTCGGTTCGTTCGCGCTCGCCATCCTCTGCGCGGACGCGCCCGAAACGCTGTTCTGCGTACGCCGCGCCAGTCCGCTCGTGGTGGGGCTCGGCGAAGGCGGCAGCTTTGCCGCGTCGGATCTGTCCGCGGCGGCCGAGCGGGTGCAGACGCTCTACCGCATGGAGGATGGCGAGATCGCCGCGGTTCATCGGGACGCGATCGATTTTTACACCTTTGATCTGTCGCCGATCGTCAAACAGCCGGAAGTCTTCGACGGCGCGCAGGCAGCCGTGGATAAGGGTGATTACGCGCACTTTATGCTCAAAGAGATCCACGAGGTGCCGTCCGCCATCCGGCGCACGGTGCAGGCGGGCGAAACCTTTCCGGCAGCGTCCTTTGCCAAGCCCGGGCGTATTTTCATCACGGCGTGCGGCTCTGCCTACCATGTCGGCGAAGCGGCAAAATTCGTTTGGGAAGAGCTGCTCGGCGTGCCGGTGGAGGTCGAAATCGCTTCGGAATTCCGCAGCCGCACGCTGCCGCTGCCTGCCGATTCGCTGGTCGTCATTATCAGCCAGAGCGGCGAGACCGCCGATTCGCTGGCGGCGCTGCGCGAAGCCAAACGGCAGGGCGTTCGGGTGCTGTCCATCGTGAACGTGCCGCACAGCACCATCGCGGCGGAGAGCGATCAGGTGTTTTACACAAAGGCGGGCGTTGAGGTGGCGGTCGCCACGACCAAAGCCTATGAGGCGCAGTTGGCGGCGGTCTACGTCATTGGGCTGGCGTTTGCCGAGCAGTGGGGAACGGCGCCGCAACGGCGGCTTGAAAAGCTCAAACGTGAACTCGAGCGGCTGGCTTCCGCCGCGGAAGAAGCGCTGGCTTTTGAACCGCTGATGAAGCAGGCCGCCGAAAAGCTGCCGGTCGGGGAATCGATCTTTTTTGTCGGGCGCGCGGCGGGCTACGCGGCGGCGATGGAGGCGGCGCTCAAGCTCAAAGAGGTCAGTTACCTGCCGGCGCAGAGCTATCCCGCGGGGGAGATGAAGCATGGCACGATCTCGCTCATCCACGCGGGGTCGCCGGTGTTTTCCTTTTGTTTGAACGAGTCGCTCAAGGAAAAAACGCAGAGCAGCATGGACGAACTGCGGGCGCGCGGCGCCGAGGTCACGGCGGTGACGCTGTTCGACAGCCTGCAGGCGCAGACCCTGCTTAAGCTGCCCGCGGTGCCGGAACTGCTCGCCGTGAGCGTCGCGGTCATCCCCATGCAGCTGCTCGGCTATTATGCCGCGCTTCGTTTGGGCTGCGACATTGACAAGCCGCGCAATCTCGCCAAATCCGTTACAGTAGAATAGAATGTTTAATGAATTCCCGCGGAGGCGTTTCATCAGGAAGCGCCTCCCTTTTGCTTCCTTTCGACGTTTTGCAAAAAACGCTTGACAAGGTCAATACATCGTGATACGATGTATAACGTGAAAGGAGGTATAGGATGGACATTCAACTGAAACGCGGCCTTTTGGATGTTTGCGTGCTGGCGGCGATCAAGAATGAGGATTCTTACGGTTATCAGATCATCAAGGATATGAAACCTTATCTTGAGCTTTCCGAATCGACGCTCTACACCATTCTCAAACGGCTTGAAACGGCAAATATGCTGACCGTTCGCAGCGCCGAACACGGCGGCAGGCTGAGAAAGTATTATCATATTACCGACGAGGGACTGCAACGAATCGAAGATTTCAAGCGGGATTGGAAGGAGATCGAGTCCATTTATCGGTTTGTTACAAAGGAGGATCACAGTCATGAATAAGCAGGCTTTTCTTGACCGGCTCAGAGATGGGTTATCCGGCTTGCCGCGGGAGGACGTCGAAGAACGGCTGACGTTTTACGGCGAAATGATCGACGACAGGACGGAGGACGGTCTTTCGGAAGAAGAAGCCGTGGCGGAGATCGGCTCCGTCGACGCCATCGTATCCCAATTGATGGAAGAAACGCCGGTTCCCTCACCCGACGAAGAACCGCTTCGCCCCAAGCGCCGCCTGCGGGCGTGGGAGATCGTGCTTCTGGTGCTG
>JAFTEL010000137.1 GCA_017453685.1 Clostridia bacterium | reverse complement strand
TCGGCCGGCTGCTGCGGCTCGATCGGTTCGGGTTCGTTATCGGGAGCGGAAACCGACGGGTTTTCGTTAAAGAGGTTGTTGTTGTCTTCCATGGTCATTTACTCCTTTCGTTGTCGGTTTTCATCATAAAACCCGTGTATTAAACTTACGTTTCATTCATGTTAACAATTTATTAACAAACAATTTCAGTTGCCGGAAGAGTCTTTCGGAACTTCAAAAATGAATTCGGTGTACTGTCCGACCTTGCTTTCCACGCGGATCTTGCCGCCGTGCAGGTCGAGGATGCTCTTAACAATATAAAGCCCCAGCCCGCTGCTCTTCTTGTCGTAGCTGCGGGATTTATCCACCTTGTAGAACCGCTCGAAGACGCGGCTGCGCTCCTCCTCGGGGATGCCGTCGCCGCTGTTGAGGATCTTCACCTCAATGCTCTCGCCCTCCTCCGTGGGCGCGGCGGAAAAGGAAATGTAACCGTCCTGCGGCGTGAATTTCACGGCGTTGTCGATCAGGTTATAGACCACCTGGCTCATCATATCGCGGTCGGCGAGAATTTTATGCGGCAGCATGATGTCGAAGCCGCGGATGTCCAGATGCTTTTGCTCGATCTGCTTTTCAAAGTTGAGCGTCGTTTCCACGAGCAGGCTCTGGATATCGACGGGCGCGAATTTCAAATCGAGCTGCCCAGCCTCGATCTTGGAGAGGTTGAGCATGGACACGACCATGCGCGAGAGCCGCTTGATCTCGGCGGAAACGATGGAGAGATATTCGCTCTGCCTTTCGGGCGGAATGGTGCCGTCGAGCATCCCGTCGATGAAGCCGCCGATGGTGGTCATGGGCGTTTTCAGTTCGTGGGACACGTTCGCCACAAAGCTGCGGCGGGAGCTTTCGAGCTGCTCCAGATCGGCCGCCATCTGGTTGAACGCCTCGGCGAGCTGCCCGATCTCGTCGTTCCGCTCGATGTTGACGCGCGGGCTGAAATCGCCCCGCGCATAGCTGTGCGCCGCGTTGGACAGGTGCAGCAGCGGCGCGGTCAGGTTGCGGACCGAGCGGTAGACCGTGAACGCCGCGATGACCAGCGCGATGGCTTCCGCGATGAAGAACATGCCGACGATCGGCGTCAGATACGCCAGCAGATTGCTGCGCACGGAAGCGGAAGCGAACACCATGAGCACCGTGCGTCCATGCACGGCGATGGGCTTGCCGACCAGAAACTGATAGCCGCCGTCCCCGCTGATCTTGTTGGTCACGCCGGCATAGGAACCGTCCAGCACGGCGTTGAGGATGTTCTCGGGCATATTCAGCTCGGTGTGGATCGGACAGTAGCCGTCCTCCGCGATCTGCCCGTTGCGGATCAGGTCACGGCACATATACAGGTTGCCGTAAACGTCGCAGATGAACACGTCCGCCTCGAGCGTGTTGCTGATGAGGTCGAGCGTGGAACAGAGCATGGCGGTGGAATTGTCGGACGAACCGTAGATGCTCAGATGACCGCCGCGGATGAGCTCGGAGGTCGTCTCCGCCACGTTCTCGGTCTGGCGCGAGAGCAGCTCGACCGTTTTGCGGTAGCGGTAATGAGCGGTGAAGCCCACAAGCGACGCGCCCAGAAAATTGAAGCAAAGAAAGATGATCAGCGTGAAGCCGATGGTGTAGCGGCGCCGCAGGGACGGCTGCCGCCGCTTTTCGGCGGTTTTTTTCGGCTGTTTCATGCGGTGCCCTTGTTCTGTTCGGGCGCTTCCTTGGTGTCGAATTTATAGCCGACGCCCCAGACGGTGCGCAGTTCCCACTTGTCCGACACGCCTTCCAGCTTTTCGCGCAGGCGCTTGACGTGCACGTCCACCGTGCGGGAGTCGCCGTAATACTCAAAGCCCCACACTTCGTCCAGCAGCTGATCGCGGGTGAACACGCGGTTGGGATTGCTCGCCAGATGATAGATCAGTTCCATCTCTTTGGGCGGCGTGTCCACGGCGACGCCGTTCACGCGCAGCTCATAGTTGGTGAGGTTGATGACCAGCTTGTCATAGCTCACTTCTTTCACGGCGTCCGCCGTGCTGAAGGAGGTCGAGCGGCGCAGCACGGCTTTGATGCGCGCCACGACTTCTTTGGTCTCAAACGGCTTGACGATATAATCATCCGCGCCCAGTTCGAGCCCCAGCACTTTGTCAAAGGTCTCGCCCTTGGCGGTGAGCATGATGATGGGCTTGTCGGAGCTCTTGCGGATCTCGCGGCAGACCTGCCACCCGTCGAGCTTGGGCAGCATCACATCCAGCAGCACCAGATCGGGCTGGCTTTCCGCGAAGAGCTTCACGGCGGCGGCGCCGTCGTTGGCGGTGACCACGGCATAATTTTCCTTTTCCAAATAAAGGCGCAGCAGTTCGCAGATGTTGGTGTCATCGTCAACCACAAGGATTTTTACTAACGGCATTTTTCATTCCTCCGGTTCGGGTTTACGGCAAAAGGGCACAATAAACCAAATTACAGGTATTATAACACAGCGATCAAGTAAAAGTAAAGAAAAATAATTTTACTTGTTATAACTTTATTATATGTTGACGGCATAATAAATTTTTGTTATCATTAACACTGTATAATTTTGGGCGGTATGCCCTGCGAAAGGGTGGCAAAATTGAGTTCGAAAAACAAACTCGGCGGGCTTCTCTGGTTCAACATCATTCTGTTCGGTTTCATCGGTCAGGTCGCGTGGGCGGTCGAAAACATTTATTTCAACACGTTCCTGTTCGACAAGATCGGCGCGACGCACGAAAAGATCAGCCTCATGGTCAGCGCCAGCGCCGTGACCGCCATGGTCACCACCCTGATCATGGGCGCGCTGAGCGACAAGCTCAACCGCCGCAAGCTGTTCCTGTCGGGCGGCTATATCATCTGGGGGCTTTCGGTGTGCGTGTTCGCCTTCATCAGCCGCGAAAACATCGGCAAGCTCTTCGGGCTGACCGAAACGGCGGCGATCGTGGCGGCGACGGTGAGCGTGGTCATCGTCATGGACTGCGTGATGACCTTTTTCGGCTCCACCAGCAACGACGCGGCGTTCAACGCCTGGGTCACCGACGTGACCAGCGTTGCCAACCGCGGCTCGGTGGAATCCGTTCTGGCGCTGCTGTCCGTGTTTGCCACGGTGGTGGTTTCGGTCGTGTTCGGTCTGCTGGTCGACGTGGCGGGGTATTCCGCCTGCTTCATCGGGCTGGGTCTGCTGGTCACGGCCTGCGGCATCCTGGGTCTGTTCACGGTGAAGGATTCACTTTCCGGCGAAAAGAAGCAGGAGAGCTACTGGAAAGACCTGACCTACGGCTTCCGCCCCTCGGTCATCAGGGAAAACCGCCCGCTCTACATCTCGCTTTGCGCCACCGCCGTGTTCACCACCGCCGTTCAGGTTTTCATGCCTTATATTTTCATTTATCTGGAACATTATCTGCATTTCAGCTTCGATAATATCAAAATCACTCCCGTTGCCGCCGTCGTGGCGGTCGTTGTCATCGGGCTGCTGGTCACGCTCATGATCACGCTCGGCAAACTGATCGACAAGCTCGGCAAGAGCCGCTTCGCCATGATTTCGGTCGCGCTGTTCGTGGTGGGGCTGGTCAGCCTGTTCCTGTGCAAACGGCTGGGCGCGTTCGGGCTTTGCGCCCTGCTCATGTTCGCCGGTTACGGACTGCTGACCATCATCCTCAACGCCTCCATCCGCGACTTTACGCCGGAGGGGATGGCGGGTCGGTTCCAGGGCATCCGCATGATCTTCATGGT
>JAFTEL010000136.1 GCA_017453685.1 Clostridia bacterium | reverse complement strand
TCGAAGCTTTATTCGGCGTAAAATCCTCTTTTCTTCAGCAGCACCACCACGCCGAGCGAGAGCAGGAGCGTAACGGCGGCTGCGCCGGCGGCGGAATAGGAGATGCCGGTGTCGGGGCTGGTGAGCCCGTCATTCTGCGCGGGCTCGTTGTCCTGTTCGATCGGCTGTTCGGCGGGTTGGTCGCCGCTGCCGAACAGGATGTCGTTCACCCAGTCGATCAGTTCGCTCGAGGATACGGCGTTGATAACGGCGTCGTAGCTCAGCCCGAGCTCCTGGAATTTTTCATACAGCGCGTCGGCATAGGCGGCCATGTCGGTGAAATCCTCCACGCGCGGCAGCCCCATGGCTTCGTTGATGTCGTTGAGCGCGTCTTTGATGTCTTTCAGGTCGACCGAACCGAGCAGCCGCATGATGGCGGCGACAACGTCGGCTTTGTCCGGCACGGTTCCGGCAGTCTGGCTGCTCTCTTCTTCACTGACGGTCTGCGCGGGCACGGAGCTTTCCTCTTCGGGCGCGGCGAAGGCGCCGAACGCCATGCTCAGGCAGAACACGACCGCCAGCAGCAGGCTCAGCAGTTTCTTTTTGTTCATTTCCATCGTTCCTTCCTTGTGTTTTCGTCTCTCGACAATGCCATGCTATCATTCTTTCTATTGGCGGTCAATGCAAAAAGAATGGCAGAGATGGAAGGAAAATCCGCCCGCTTTTGTTGACAATTTGCCGCGATGGTACTATGATGAAAAACAGAAAAAATAAAAACAATCAGAAACGGCGGTGCTGAAAAATGAGTGAAAAAGGCGACAGCTATAACCCGAGCGAATTCGTTCAGATCCCGGTCGAACCCAAAGAAGACGGCGTGATCCGCGTGGTGTCCTTTAACCTGCGCTGTGCCGACGTGAACGGCGTCAGAATGGAAGATCGCTGCGATCTCGCGGTGCGCTTTCTCAAGCAGGAGCAGGTCGCGGCGGATACCATCGGCGTGCAGGAGGCGACGCCCGAATGGATGCGGGTGCTGACCGAAGGTCTGCCGGCATATGATTATGTCGGCGTGGGCCGTGAAGACGGCGACTGCAAGGGCGAGTATTCCGCGGTTTTCTATTTAAAAGATAAGTATCAGGTGCTGGACAGCGGCACGTTCTGGCTGAGCGAAACGCCCGACGTCGTTTCCAAGGGCTGGGACGCCGACTGCAAGCGCGTTTGCTCCTATGCGCTGCTGGAAGACAAGCAGACGGGCGTGCGCTTTGCTCACGTCAACTCGCATTTTGATCACGTCGGCGCCGTGGCGCAGCAGAACGAAGCCAAGATGGTCTCCGCCTTCGTGCAGGAGAAATTCGCCGACGTGCCCCGCGTCTTCACAGCGGATATGAACGTCCTGCCGACCAGCGAACCGTATAAAATCATGACGTCATCCCTGAAGGACTCGTCCCTGACCTGCCCCGACAGCGTCCGTTTCGGTACCTTCCACAACGCCAAACCCGATCAGATGAAGGATTACATCATTGATTACGTGCTTTACGCGGGCGCATGGGAGCCGGTGCATTACCGCACCGTGACCGTCGGCATCGACGACCGCTTCGTGTCCGACCATTTCCCGGTTTATGCCGATATGAAACTGAAATAAGCTTTATTCAAAATCAAACACGGGCTGTGAAAACAGGAAGAGATCCTGCTTCACAGCCCGTGCTGTTGTTTTTGATTACGGCTGACAGTATTTTTGCGCAAAGTCCTCAAACGCGGCGGTGCGGGCGGCGTTGCCTTCGGGAAATTCGCTGCCAAGGAAATGCCCCGCGCCTTCGTAGGTGATGTGAACGCTGTCTACGCCGCAGCGCTGCAGCGCTTCATAGAGTTCAACGGAGTTCTGATAGGGGATCATCTCATCCGCCGTTCCCTGCACCACGATCGTCGGCGGAACCTCCGACGATACATAGCTCAGCGGGGTCACGGCGTCGATCGCAGCTTTGTTGCGTTCCAGCGTCTGCGGCAGGATGATCTCCTTGGTCAGCGCTGAGAGCAGCAGATAGGCGTTTTTGCCGATGGTGGTCGTTCTGGTTTCGGCGTCGCTGAGAAAATCGACGGCTGCGCAGTTGCTCACCACAAACGCAATGTCAAAGGGGCAATCGTTATAGTGAGAATAAGCGTACAGCAGCATGATGTGCGCGCCGGCGGAATGCCCCGCTAAAATCAGCTTGCCAGGCGTGATACCCTTCGCTGTCAGCGCATCGTGCAGGGCGGAGAGCGCCTCGCCGACCTGCGCGACCATATCGGCGGCAGCAGAGCCGTTCTGGATCTTGTTGTAATTCAGCGAAGCGGCGATATACCCGACGCGAGCGGCGTCTCGGCAGTTGTCATAGAACATGCTCGCGTTGCCGAACAGCCACGCGCCGCCGTGGATCATCAGGATCACGTCCGCGCCGCTTTGCACGTTCTCCGGCAGGAACAGTTTCACGTCGCCGAAAGCGGTTTCATCGTAAACAACGGATATGGCGTCCGGCGGCGTTTCCTTTTTGGTGGGCGTCGCCGTGAGATTGACAAAAAACGCGACGAGTGCAAGCAAGCCGATAAAGACACGTCGGGTAACGGAATAGATCATCGTTTTCGCCTTCCTTTCCCGACACATTGTACTCTTTTTTCGGCTCGATTACAAGACGTCGGCGAAAAAACGTCAGGAAGCTTTTTGTCTCAGACGGAGGCGGTCGGCGATCATGGCGATGAACTCGCTGTTGGTCGGCTTGCCGCGCGAGTTCTGGATCGTGTAGCCGAAGTAGGAGGAGAGCACGTCCACGTCGCCCCGATCCCACGCGACCTCGATGGCGTGACGGATGGCGCGCTCCACGCGGGAGGAGGTGGAGTGGTACATTTTGGCGACCGTCGGGTAGAGGATCTTCGTCACGGCGGAGATCATCTCGGGGTCCTCGACCGAAAGGCGAATGGCGGTGCGCAGGTATTGATAGCCTTTGATGTGCGCCGGCACGCCGATCTGGTGCATGATCTCGCTGATGGTGCTGTCCAGAGAATTGTCGGCGATGGTCTGCCGCGCTATGTTCGACTGACCGCTGCGGCTCCGAACGGTCAGTTGCTTGATTCGTTGTACGAGAGTTTCGGGATCGAACGGTTTAATAAAATAGTAGTCCGCGCCCGCGGAAAGGATCTCCTGCTGGAGCGCTTCCTTGTCCACGCCGGAAAGAATCAGAACGAGCGGCCGTTTGCCGCCCTTGACGGTGGGCAGGACCCGCAGCACGCCAACCGCGTCCAGATGCGCCATGAACGCGTCCATCAGCAGCACGTCCGGCTGGAATTCCGCCACGGCGGAAAGCACCGCGGAACCGTCTTTCGCCACGGTCTTCACGTCAAAGCCCTCCCGACGGAACGTATCGGCGCACAGCGCCGCGTAGTCGGATTTGTCGTCAGCCAACAGGATTCTTGTTTGTTTTTCCATTATCTATTACCTCCGTGTTTTGATTTGTCACCATATTACCATAAAATGACATTTCTGGCAATAGATTTCACGGAAAAACTTGAAAAAATTACATTTTTAACCATTTACATGAAAGCAATCCCGAACTTGTTATAATATTATAACCATATTATATTGGAACGCTTTTTCATGCTGCCTCCCGATTCCGCTGCTGCGCAAGCTGTTCGGCGGTCTTGAGCATACTCTCCGCAAAAATCGCGTAACCCTGTTCGGGGTCGTTGACGAAAACGTGGGTCACGGCGCCGACCAGTTTCCCGTTCTGTAAAATCGGGCTGCCGCTCATGCCCTGAACGATGCCGCCCGTCTTTTCCAGCAGGCGCTTGTCCGTGATGCGGATGATCATGTTTTTTTCGCTCGACGCCGCCCGAAAGAAGCGGGTGATCTCGACGTCGAATCGCTGCGGACCGTCCTTGTCGATCGTTGCAATGATCTGCGCCTTGCCGGTCGTGGCCTCGGTCGTCAGCGCGACGGGCACGCGCTCCGCGTTTTCGGGCAGTTTTGTCGCCGTGCCGTAAACGCCGTCGTCGCTGTTCAGCTCCACCGAACCGATGACCTCGTTGTGAAAAAAGCCGCACAATTCACCGGGCGTTCCCGATGTTCCTTTGACGCAGCCGCGCACTTCGGCGCGCACCATTTCCCCCTCACGCACCGGCATGATTTCGCCGGTGTCGCTGTCGCAAATGGCGTGACCCAAGCCGGCGATGACGTCGTTGTCAGGGTCGGTAAAGGTGACGGTGCCGACGCCTGCGGTGGAATCCCGCACCCAGATGCCGATGTGGTATTCGCCGTCCGCCGCCAAAGCGGGGGTGATAACGCTGCTTTTTTGGCTGCCGTTTCGGGTAAAGCTCACCTTCATTTTTCTACCCTTGCTGTTTTTGACCGTTTGGGCAAGCTGCGCGTTGGAGGTCACGCGAACGCCGTCAAGCTCCAGGATCACGTCGCCCTGTTTGATTCCCGCTTTTTTGGCGGGCGCAGCGGCGCCGTCGGCCGTGTTGACGGAGCTGATCTGCGTGACCAGCACGCCGTCCGTGAACAGCCGCAGTCCGAACGCGTCACCGCCCGGGATCACGTAATCGCGGTCAACGATCTCCACCGTCGCGCTTTTTACGGGTATGGCGTCAAACAGCAGGAGCTGGGCGCGGTGCTGGCCGACGTTCGTTCCCGCTGCGGTCACTTCAACGGAAGCGTCGCACACACAGCGAAAAAACGGCACGCCGGTCGTCAGGTTTGCCGGATCCGTGGCCGTGTAGCGGTCGGGCACGTATTCGTTGCCGTACCAGATCAACAGAAAGACCGGAAAAGACAGGATCAGCCCGATGACGCTCACGGCTTTGATTGCTGCTTGCATATTGCACCTCTGTGATTTTTTGAGCCGCAAGGTTAATTTGCACAGAATATTTGGGTTTAATCCGTTAAATTCTGCCGAAAAAAGCAACAATATGAATGAAAATAAGAACAATAAAAAAGTTTGAAAAAAAGCGAAAAAAAGTGTTGACATGGAGGGAAGTGTGTGGTAATATGTTCAAGCCGCCGAAAAAAGAGCGGCAGCGCACCTTGAAAATTAAACAACGATTCAAGTAAGAAACAAACCCTTGAAAATTTTTTTGAAGTAGTACTTCAACAG
>JAFTEL010000135.1 GCA_017453685.1 Clostridia bacterium | reverse complement strand
CAGCTTTCGGGAGGTCAGAAGCAGCGCGTCGCGATAGCAAGGGGGCTCTGCATGGAGCCCGAGGTGCTGCTTTTCGACGAACCGACCTCCGCGCTCGACCCCGAAATGGTGGGCGAGGTGCTGCAGGTCATGAAGGAGCTCGCGCAGGAGGGCATGACCATGGTGGTCGTCACGCACGAAATGGGCTTTGCCCGCGACGTGGCGGATCGCGTGATCTTCATGTCCGACGGCGTCATCGTCGAGCAGGGCACGCCGGAGGAGATCTTCACCGCGCCCCAGCAGCAGCGCACGAAAGACTTCCTCAGCCGTATTTTGGAAAAAGAATAAAATTATCAGACAAACCAAACCGCGCCGAGCGTCCTTTTTCGGATGCCCGACGCGGTTGTTTTTTGATTTCCTTAAAGCGCAACGTACTGGTGCCGCACGGTCATCGTGCCGTCGGAATGAATGGTGAGCACCGTGCCGCCGTTCATGCCCTCCTCATAATAGCCGCCGGGGCCCGTGTGCAGCGCGTAGGTCAGGCGCACGCCCCGATACAGAATGGAGGAGCAGTTGTTGTGATCGTGTCCGCAGATCAGATTCTTCACGCCGAGCTGTTGGCACAGGCCGAAGAACGGGCAGCTTTCCGCGCCGATGCTGACGCTCTCGTGGTTGACCCCGAAGGAGGTCTGCGCGTAGCCGCCGACAAAGCAGTTCTGCTCGCTGTCCCAGGCTTCCTCATAGGCGGTCTTGTATTCCGGCAGGGGAATGTGGAACAGCGCGGAGCTTTCCACCGGTCTGCCCGCCGCCGCGGCGACGCCTTCCAGCACCCATTGGAACCACGCAAGCTGATCGTCCGTAATGTATTCGGGCTCGTCGTGATTGCCGTGGGTGTCGAGCATCATCATCGTGTGAATGATTTTGCCGTTTTCGGTGATGTTGATGGCGTAGTTGCCGTAGCCCATGCCCTTGGGGCCGAAGCGGAACACGCAGTTTTTCGCTTTGTAAAGCCGATAGGCGCACCAGAATTCGCTCACGCAGCAGCTGCCGTCGTGGTTGCCCATCACAGGCGCCCACGGGACGCCGTAAGCGTCAAGCAGCTGGATCAGATGCAGGTAGCCGCTCGTGCTGTACCCGTTGTCGCCCGTGAGGGTGATGAGGTCGGGCTTGACCTGCTCCATGAGGCGCTCGACCGTGCTTTCGAGCAGGCGGCCGTATTCGCCCTGCGCCTCCCACTTTTCCAGCTGGATATCGGTCAGGTTGAGAATGACGAAATCCTTGTTCGGCTCTTTTTTGAGTTCAACGGCATAGTCGGAAGAATAAGCCTGTTCGACCAACCAATCTTCAAAATAGCTGTCCTCACCGTGGATCACGCTCGCCCACACGGGGGAAAGGATCTGACCCAGCGACAGGAGCAGCACGAGTACGGTTTTGATGTAATTCATAAAAACACTTTCTTTCTCAAATTGATTTCATCCTTCGCTTCACAGCGTTCCGTTGAAAATCTTTTTCGCGTTTTCGGCGAAGTCCGCGCAGGTCAGATCTTTTGTGCGCTCGGGCAGATCGTCGGGCGGAGCGAAGCCAAGTTCATAGAGCCACACGCCGTCGTACCCGCTTGCCAGCAGGGTTTGATAAAGCCGCTGCCAGTCGAGCCTGCCTTCGCCGGGCAGCCAGTGACATTCGTCCTCAAAATCATAATCCGACACATGGGTGGTCACGATCTTATCGCCGAGCTTTTCAATGAAGGGCGCGAAATCCTCGCCCAGCAGGTGGTTGGTATCAAAGCACACGCGCAGACTGTCGTTCGCCGTGAGCAGCGTGAGCATTTCATCGCTGCTGTTGCCCAGACAGGTGCGCGGCAGGTTTTCCACGCAGATCACCGCGCCGATCGTGTCGGCAAAGGTCGCCAATCGGTCGAGCGAACGCTGCGAGGTTTCCATGCGCAGGGCGCGGTCGCTGTCGGGGATCGGTTCGGCGCTCGGGTGAACGATGAAGCGCGTGATCCCCGCCTCCCCGTTGGCGCGGCGCATCACCTCGATGAAATAATCCACGGTTTTGTCCGCCAGCGACGGCCGGGAAGGATCAATGATATTGAACGGCGCGAACGGCAGATGCAGCGACCACAGCTCCACGCCGTGTGCCTGCGCCCAGCGCTTTGCCTGCGCAAAATCGAGCGCGTCCGTTTCGGCTCTGTGATAGGAAATTTCCATGGCGGCAATGCCCGCTGCCGCGTAGTTTTGGAACAGTTCTTCGCTGAACGGTTTGCTGCAGCTTGATAATCCGAGTTTCATGCTGTTGTCCCTCACTTTACGATCTGATACACGCGCACGTAGTCGACGATGAACTCCATGCCGTCCGTGTTTTTGGTGATGTCGCCCTTGCCGCTCGCCACGCCGTTGTTGCCCGCGATCTCAATGGAGAGCAGCAGGAATTCGGGGTTCTGCGACACGCCGCCGCGGCTCGTGCGGGCGGTCTCGTGACCGTTGATATAAAAAACATATTCGTCGGGCGTCCACTTCACGCCGTAGGTGTTGTATTCATGGTAGGGGTCGTTCTTTGTGTAAAAATCGCCCACGTGATAGCCGACGTGATCCGCGCCGTAGCCGTCCCAGTGCAGGTTGGAGGAGACGAGGTTGTAATTCTTGTACGGCGCGTTTTCGGTGCTGAGCGACTCGAAAACGTCGATCTCCGTGCCGTCGCGGCCGTCGTCGCCCGATTCATAAACGCCCTTGTTCATCATCCAGAACGCCGACCAGAGCCCCGCGCCGCCGGGCAGGATGCAGCGGGTCTCAAAATAGCCGTAGAGGAAGTCGTCGGGGTTGGTTTCGTCCGCCGGATTGGAAAGCCGCGTGGTGACGTAGGCGGTGTACCAGCCGGCCTTGTAATCGCCGCCGTAGCGCGCCGCCTGCTCTTCGTCCACGTATTTTACCGCGATGTGCAGGTTGTCGTCGTGCACGCTGATCATGTCCTTGTGCCAGTAGCCGCCGCGGCGCACCGCACCCCAGTGGCAGCCGTCCACGCTCTGGGCGTCGTTCCATTTGTTCTTGTCGAGGCTGTCGCCCTTGAATTCGTCCGCCCAGACGAGCTGATAGCCCTCGCCCTCCAGGTCGAGCGTTTTCCATTTGGGGTTCAGCCCAAAGCCGAGGTCGACCCGAAGGATCGACGAAAGCAGCACGAGAAACGCGATGAAAAAGTTTGCGATTTTGACAGTCATAGTTGATTACCTCCTCCGTTAATCGGAATTCAGCGCGCCCGATGCGCGCAAAATTCCGAGCGATATACGCCTGCGGCGTGCGATATATTTGCAAAGCAAATGCGATATGTCGCGCTTACGCTCGACGCGATATGATATAAATTCCTTACATGCCCCGCAGGGCATATCGCGTGCGTGAGCACATATCGAATCCGACAGGATATATCGCAAATTCCGCAGGAATTTATATCGCTTCAGAATTTGGCAAAGCCAAATTCTGACTTGCCACTTTGATTGCGCCCTGGCAATGCACCCGAACCACGCGGTTGCCGTCCGATTCCGATATTTGCTGCAACAGCGCGAGATAGGGCTTGACAAAGTCCGGTCGGCGCTTGCCGAGCGCGCGGAAGATTTCCGGCGCTTCCATGCGCACGCGCTCGTCGCCGTCGCGCAGCAGTTCGGCAAACACCGGCATATGGTTTTCATAGGGGTCGGGTGTGTTCACGGCGATGTTTTCCGACGCCCAGATAAAGCTCAGCCGCACGCCTGCCGCTTCATCGGCGGCGAACCGGAACAAGGCATCCCAATACGGCTCGATCGCCGCAAAATTGCTCCGTCCGATGCGCCCGAGCGCGTTGACGGCGCGTTCGCGCAAAAGCGGTTCCTCGCTTTCAAGAAATGACGCGACGGCGGGAACGCTGCTTTGAACGGCCTGCGGATGCTTCAGCCCCATTTCGCCGAGCAGCCAAAGCGCTTTGGCTTTGATTCTGACGGAGTCCGATGAAAGCAGCGAGGAAACATAGGGAATGTTTTCTTCCCATTTTTCTTTTTCTTTTGTCAGCGCTCCGAGGCTTTTATACAGTTCCGATTCGGTCATTAAAGGGCACCCCAAAGCGGAATTTATCGGGGATAAATTCCTAAAGGAATAATGAAAACTGAAGAATGAATAATGAAAAATTGAGGGAAGCCTGCGGCTTCAGATTCTATAATGGGTAAGGACGGAGCCCTTCCTCAATTTCTCAATTTTCAGTTTCAAGTCTTCCGCTTACTGTTCATAGTACGCTTTCAGTTTCGCGATCTCGTCTTCGCTCAGTGCGTGGTCGAACACGAGCAGGTCGTCGAGCGTGAGCGGGGTGTGGTTGCCGAAATGCATCGCTTCGCGGGTGAGCGACAAGTCCGCGGGGATGACGCTCTCCGCGTCGTTTTCGACGTCTTCTTCAAAGTCGTAATAGTAGGCGATGCGGTTGGTGTCGCGGTGGATGACGGCGATGAAATGGAACCAGTTGTTCTGGTAGTTCAGCGGCATCGGGCGCCAGAAGCCGACCGTGCCGTCGATCGTGCCGACGCGGGTCTCCAATTCCATCTGATGCGTCAGAAAGCCGAAGCCCGGGTCGCGCGGATCCTCGTCGTCTTTCGTCGAGAACACGCACCATTTTTCGTCGTTTTCCGCCTCGGGCTTTTTGATCCAGACGCAGACGCTGAAATCGTTTTTGCCCACGTCCACGCCGCTGCCGTTCACCACGCAGTCGTCCAGCGTGGCGGCGGCGCCGTAAAACCCTTCGGTGAAATACAGTTTGCCGTCGGCTTTCGCGCAGCCGCCGGTGATCTCGTCTTTCAGGTCGCCGTCGAGTTTGTAATAGCACAGTGCGCGGGATAAGTCGACAAAATCGCCCAGCGTTTTGCCCGCGTCACAAGGGGTGTTCTGATGCGCGCGGTCGGAATATTTCTTGCGGCCGCCGTCGAAATCCTCTTCCCTGCGCGGCTTCGATTCGCCGTCAACAAACAGGTCTTCCGGCAGGCGCGCCGACCAATTTTCCGGCTGTTCGAGTCCGAATGCGAAGGCGACGATCGCGGGGATGTCGCGCACTTCCATTTCATCGATCGTGCCTTCCTTCACACTCTCGCCTGCGGCGAAGAAGGATACGATCTTTTCCGCGTCGGTCGGTCCGCCGTGACCGCCCTGCGGGGTGCCGCCGTGGTCGGCGGTGACGAGGAACAGCGTGTTTTCCAGCCGCCCCGCCTGCGCCGCTGCGTCATAAATGCGGCCGATGATGCCGTCCACCACCGTGATCTGGTTCAGGTGCCCCTCGGTGCCGTAGCCGTAATGATGCCCCGCGCCGTCCACGGAATCGAACTGCACGAACAGCAATTTCGGGTCGTCCTCCAAAATGGTTTGAATGACCTTTTCGCCCACTTCTTCGTCGTTGCCGGTCTCCTTGCGCACGCCGAGGTCGCGCTCGATGATGCCGTGGTTGATGGGGTTCCAGTTGCAGACGGAAGAAAGCGCCGCGTTGGGGAACGCCTTGCGCGTAATAGAAAAGACGGAGGGGAACGGAAAGCTTTTGGGCAGTTCAAACGTGTCGACGATGCTGTTGGTCAGGCGGTGCGACCGCGGCGAAACGCCCAGCAGCATCGAGCCCCAGCACTGCGCGGAAATGGTGGGCATGGAGGTGAGCCCGTTGTGGTTGACCGCGCCGTGAGCGAAAATGCGGTCGAGGTTCGGCGTATCGGCCTGCTGAAAAAAGTTGCCCGCGCCGTCGACGCCCAGCAGATAAACGCGGTCATAAACGTGGTGAGAAGTTGGCATGGTGATCGTCTCCTTATGTATTATCACATTTTGTTGCTTTTGCCGAGATTGCATCTTTCGCATAGCGTTTGCAGATTACTTGGCTCTGTTTTTCCGCCTTTTGAAACGGGTATGATATGGTCGACGTGCAGCTTTACGCCGTCATTTGCCGATGCGCCGCAAATCTGACAGCGATAATTATCCCGCTTCAAAATATCATATCTTAATGAAGCTGTCATCAACGATCTTTCGTAGGCTGCCGATGTTTTGAACCGTGCTGAATTCTTCCATTGGGTGTAACAGTATAAAACATTTTCATAACGGTATTTAAAACATCTTCTGTATTGGTTTTTTCCTTTTGGGCTACTGTAAGAGGCGTTAACATCAACTGTTATGCCGAAAGAGTCTTTGATCTTAATCTTTGACGTTCTTTTTTTCTCATATTTGCAGAAATCATTTGCTTTTAATATGGTGTTAAATGGGATTGCTTCTATCGGATAAACGTGATCGGTTTTCATGATTTCTTCATATTCTGCCGTGTACTTGGCATATAGAAGTCTGTTCTCAACTATTTTTTCAAAATTATCCGAAAACCCGTTGATATTGTTTTCAAAATAATAGATAACGACATCGTTGGGGTTTAATTTTTCAAGGGCTTTTTTTGACTTTACTGGATGATTGACGATCCAATGACTTCGGTTATGAGAAAAATGATAATTCTCGTTAAGTTTCAGAATTCGATTATAATAGAAGCCGTGTTCTTCTATAGCTTTTTCAAGCTTGTTGACGATAAAACACACGATCCCCAAAGCAACGGTAATTGCTAAGAACAACAAGAATAGTATTAGGGTTTTATCCGTAGTTGGCATATTTTCTCCTTGTAACATTTCCATAGATTGAAAGGTAATGTAACGATTTCATAGCCAAACCTTTACACGCTTATCTTACCATAAACAGAGTCAACTTTCAACATATATGAGTCCCGAAAAACACCCTGCATCAAATCAAAGAGCTATGGTTGGATCGTTAGATAAAAGAACCCCGAAGCGCAATGCTTCAGGGTTTTCATAGGAATCAACAGTTTGTATGAAGAAGTATTTTTTATTTAAAAGTAAAAAAATATATGATGATCGTCTTCTTTATGCTGATTTACATGATGATCGTTGCGTCAAAAAACTGTTCCTGAAACTGCACGGCGGTTGCAATTTCTTCTTTCGTGAACGTCTTGCCCTGCGGCGCGACGACCCATTTTTCCTCCACGTCGTCGGCGCGGTGGATCACGGCGATCACGACGCCTTCAAACTCGGTCAGCGGTTGATCCACGCCGAGGATATAGGCGTCCTGTTCCTCGCCGTCGGGCGCTGGAATACCCGCCACATAACCGTAATTGATCGGATAGTATAAATCTTTGTGTTTGGGGTGATAAGACCCGAGCGGTCGGTCGACCGTGACCTTCACGTTCCTGCCGAGCATGAGAACCCTCTGCTTTCCTGTTTTGTCAAAAATATAGTATCACAAAACCATCGGACATTCAACCACCGCGGCACGTTATTTTGCCCACGTTTCAACGCAAAAAAGAACCCCGAAGCAATCCTGCTTTGGGGTTCTTTTGGAGCTGATGGTCAGAATCGAACTGACAACCTGCTCATTACGAATGAGCTGCTCTGCCATTGAGCCACATCAGCGCGTATGATTGATAGCAGATTGTATTATAAACAACCTTTTTGTGTTTTGCAAGCCTTTTTCAAAATTTTTCGGTCTTTTTTCGCGGAAAAAGGGGCTGCCGTTGGGCAGCCCCCTGTGTTATGGCTTATTCTTCACTGAACAGTTCTGCGCCGACGCCGCAAACGGGGCATTCAAAATCTTCGGGCAGGTCTTCAAATTTGGTGCCGGGCTCGATGCCGTTTTCGGGGTCGCCGAGGTCCTCGTCATAGATCCTGCCGCAGGCGTCGCATACATATCTCATTGTAAAAATCCCCTTTCGTTTTTTCAGATTATACCACGCTTTTGCGGGAATTGCAAGCGCATGAGCCCGCAAACAGGCGCGAAAATCGCAGATTGCCGCTTGATTCGACGCGGAGGGAACGCTATAATGCAGAAAAAGGAGATGAACCGCATGTGGCAAAAGAAGCTCTGTCTGGCGACCTTCCGCCGGCATGAGATCGAACAGGAACAGCAAATCGAAGTGTTCAAAGCCGCCGGGTTTGACGGCTTTTTTGTGGAATGGGCGGCGGACGGCGTTGTGGAACGCTGCCGCAAAAAGGCGGACGAAACGGGGATGCTGTTTCAGTCGGTTCATGCGCCGTTCGGCCATGCGCGCGATTTGTGGGAGGGCGGCGAAGCCGCCGAACAGGGCGTTGCCGAGCTGACCGCCTGCCTGAACGACTGCGCCGCGAACGGCGTCGAACTGGCGATCCTGCACGCCTACATCGGGTTTGACAAAAAGCCCGTCGTAACGCAGACGGGCTTGGAAAACTATGGCAAAATCGTCGCGCACGCCCAAAAGCTGGGCGTGAAGATCGCGTTTGAAAATACGGAGGGCGAAGAATGTCTGGCGGCGCTGCTTCGGGAATTTGCCGACTGCCGCCACGTTGGCTTCTGCTGGGATTCCGGTCACGAAATGTGCTACAACCGCTCCGAAGATCTGCTCGCCCGTTACGGCAGCCACCTGTTCGGTACGCACCTGAACGATAATTTAGGCGTCAGCCGCTTCGACGGCGAACCATTCTGGACGGACGACCTGCATCTGCTGCCGTTTGACGGCGTCGCCGATTGGCAAGGCGTTGCCGCGCGGCTGAATACCTGCGGCTTTGACGGACCGCTCACCTTTGAACTGAACCTCAACAGCAAACCAAACCGCTTTGACAACGCGCTGTACGGCCGCATGGCGTTTGAAGAATATGTCGCGCTTGCCTATCAGCGCGCGTGCCGCGTCGCCGCCCTGATGCTGAGACGGAAATGACAGCGGTCAATCCCCACTCTCGGCGTTCCAGCCCTTGCACACGTCGACCCAGCAGACGGGCGCGGAGAACCGCTCCAGCTCGTCGATCGTCAGCTCAATGGCGCTGTTGCTGCTGCCGGCGGCAGGGAACACGGTTTCAAACCGCCTGAGCGATTCGTCCAGATAAACTGCGACACCGTCGTTCACCGCGAACGGGCACACGCCGCCCACGGCGTGACCGACCAGTTCGACCGCCTCGTCCGGCGAGAGCATCTTCGCCTTCGTGCCGAACTGCGCCTTGTATTTGGGGTTGTCGATCTTCGCGTCGCCCGCGACCACGATCAGGATGGGCGAACCGTTCACCAGAAATGAGAGCGTTTTGGCGATCCGACACGGCTCGCAGTTCAGCGCCTGCGCCGCCAGCTCCACCGTCGCGCTCGACGTTTCAAATTCCAGCACGCGTTCTTCCATGCCATGCGCAGCGAAGAACGCTTTTACTTTTTCAATGGACATATCTTATTCCCACTCAATCGTCGCCGAGGGCTTGGGGGTGATATCGAAGAGGACGCGGTTGACGTTTTCGACTTCGCTGGTGATGCGCTGGGTGATGTGTTCGAGCAATTCAAACGGCACGTTTTCGACCGTGGCGGTCATGGCGTCTTTGGTGTTCACGGCGCGGAGGATGACGGGATAAGCGAAGGTGCGCTTGCCGTCTTTGATGCCAACCGATTTGAAATCGGGCACCACGGTGAAGTACTGCCAGACCTTGCCTTCCAGCCCGTTCTTCGCGAATTCTTCACGCAGGATGGCGTCGGATTCGCGCACGGCTTCGAGCCTGTCTCTCGTGATCGCGCCCAGGCAGCGCACGCCCAGACCGGGGCCCGGGAACGGCTGACGGTAAACCATGCCGTCCGGCAGACCGAGCGCCTTGCCGACGACGCGGACTTCGTCCTTGAACAGCAGCTTGACCGGCTCGACCAGTTCAAACTGCAGATCCTCCGGCAGACCGCCCACGTTGTGGTGCGCCTTGACGCCGTCGGATTCGAGGATGTCGGGGTAGATCGTGCCCTGCGCGAGGAATTCGATGCCGTCGAGCTTTCTGGCCTCTTCTTCAAACACGCGGATGAATTCGGCGCCGATGATCTTGCGCTTCTGCTCGGGGTCGGCAACGCCGGCGAGCTTATCCAGAAAACGGTCGACCGCGTCCACATAGATGAGGTTGGCGTCCATCTGGTTGCGGAACACTTCGATCACCTGCTCCGGCTCGCCCTTGCGCAGTAGGCCGTGGTTGACGTGCACGCACACGAGCTGCTTGCCGATGGCTTTGATCAGCAGCGCCGCGACGACGGAGGAATCCACGCCGCCCGAGAGCGCCAGCAGCACTTTCTTGTCGCCGATCTGCGCTTTCAGCGCAGCGATCTGCTCGTCAATGAACGCGTTGGCCAGCGCGGCGGTAGTGATGCGTTCCATCGTTTCGGGTCTTTTGTTGGAATCCATAACAGAACATCTCCCTTGCTTTTAATGGAAATATTATAACAAAGTCAGCCGCCGCCGTCAAATAAAAAATTTGCTTTTTGCGGGCAAAATACTTGCCGGAAATCGCCCGCGGGCGCTTGACAAATCAGACGAATTGTTCTAAAATTCGGTGATATACTGCGTTTGGCGTTCCGTTCGCCGAACGGCAGAGCAGTGTTTTCTGGAAAGGAAGTTTCAGTTGTGAGCAACACCCGAATTCCCGCCGGCTATCGCTCGGTTTTGAACGTGCATGACACGCAGATCGCCATCGGCAACATCAAAAACGTTTTCAACGCCCGTCTATGCGCCGCGCTGAATCTCAGCCGTGTTTCCGCGCCGCTGTTTGTCGACGCTTCCACCGGCTTCAACGACGACCTCAACGGGGTGGAGCGCGCCGTCGCGTTCGACATCAAAGAAACGGGCACCGTGGCGCAGGTGGTACATTCCCTCGCCAAATGGAAGCGCTACGCGCTTTATAAATACGGCTTCGGCGTGGGCGAAGGTATCGTGACCGACATGAACGCCATCCGCCGCGACGAGGAAATGGACAATCTCCATTCCATCTACGTCGACCAGTGGGATTGGGAAAAGGTGATCTCCCGCGAGCAGCGCAACGTGCAGTTCCTGAAGGATACTGTCAACGCCATTGTGGGCGTCGTGTGCGATACGCTCGATGAACTGAAGGCTTGCTACCCCGCGCTCGATGTGGCGCTGAGCCGCGACGTGACCTTTGTCACCACCTATGAGCTGGAAGAAAAATATCCCGATCTCACCCCGAAGCAGCGCGAAAACGCCGTCGCCAAAGAGTACGGCACGGTGTTCGTCATGCAGATCGGCGACAAGCTCAAAAGCGGCGAAAAGCACGACGGCCGCGCGCCGGATTACGACGACTGGACGCTCAACGGCGACATTCTGTTTTATAATAAAGTGCTCGATTGCGCGTTTGAAATTTCTTCTATGGGCATCCGCGTGGACAAGGCGGCGCTGCTTGCGCAGCTCGACAAAGCGGGCTGCCCCGAACGCAAAAATCTGCTGTTCCATCAGCTGCTGCTCGACGGCACGCTGCCGCTGACCATCGGCGGCGGGATCGGCCAGTCCCGCGTTTGCATGCTGCTGCTGGGCAAAGCCCACGTGGGCGAAGTGCAGGCGTCGGTCTGGGATCAGGAGACCGTTCAGCGCTGCCGCGACGCGGGTGTGGAATTGCTGTGATTTTTTGAACGAAAAGGTGCTGCCGGCGCAGTGCCTTTTGTGTTTTTGGGAGAAGGTGACGCGCTTGGAAAAAACGAAAAACCGCCGCCGGGGCGACGGTTGGTTCACTGCTTTGTCGATGATCTGGCCGGCGCGCTGCCCGACCTGCGGCACGATCACGCAGTCGCGCACGAAGCTTTGCCCGAACTGTGCCGAGGAGAACGAAGAAATCGGAGAGGCCTGCATCGGCTGCGGGCTGCCGAAAGAAAAATGCACCTGCCTGAAAGTAATGCTCGATTTGAATCTGGCGGCGGTCTATCCGTATCGGGGCGGCGTCCGGCAGGCGATCCACGCGATGAAGTTCCGCGAGCGGACCGATCTGTTCGATTTTTTCAGCATCAAAATGGCGGATCGCTTTCGCGCAGTGTTCGCCGAAGCGAAGGTCGATCTGGTTGCCGCCGTGCCGATGACGCGCCGCGACCGCAGTCAGCGCGGCTATAACCAAAGCGCCGAGCTTGCCAAACGGGTCGCGTGGCAGATCGGCGCAAAATATGAAAAGAGGACGCTGGAAAAGATCCGCGAGACCGCTACCCAGCACACCCTCAGCGAAAAGCAGCGCAGGAAAAACGTGAAGGGCGCGTTCCGTGTCGGTTCCGGCGTCGATCTGCGCGGCAAAACGGTGCTGCTGTGCGACGACGTCAAAACCACCGGCGCGACGCTCAACGAGTGCCGGAACGTGCTGCTGAAAAACGGCGCGGAAGAAGTCTGGTGCGTGACGATCGCGGTGACGGTGAAAGAGTGAAGCGGAATTTGGCGCGAGCCAAATTCCTAAATGAATAATGAATATTGAAGAATGAATAATTAAGGGAAGCCTTCGGCTTCGGATTGTGTAATGGGTAAGGGCGAAGCCATTCCATCATTATTAAGATTTCAGCTTTACGTCTTTAGGTTTCAGTGAGTAAACATGGGAGAGTTTATTATGACAGAAAACAAGCGAATCACGATCCTCGCCGCTGTTCTCGCAGCGGTGATGCTTTGCGCCTGCCTGCTGCCTGCCCTGATCCCGTTTGCTCAAAAGATAATCGACAACTCGTCCGAAAACTTCGGCGGGAGCACTGCCGGCAGCCCGAGAGCCGTTGCGCTGCGGGAAGGCGACTATGTTCGCTTCGGCGTTTACCGGGGAGAGCCCCTGCTGTGGCAGGTCATTCAATTTGATCAAAACGGCAGACCGCTGCTGATCGCCGATGAGGTGATCTGCTTCAAGGCGTTCGACGTACCGACCGACGCGGCCGTTTACGGTTCGTCCGATTGGGACGATTGCTCGCTGAAACGCTGGCTCAATTCCGCTGAAAGCCTGGTGGAAGATTACGGCGAAAAAGGCTTCCTGTCCGCCGATCATTTCACCGCCGCCGAGCGGGAAAGCATCGCGGAATCGGGCGTGTTCCTGCCCGCGAAAAACGATTTGAAAAACGCGCAAAGTCTGTCGCTGAAAAAGCGATGCCAAACGGGCGCCGCCGATTCGACCGACTTTCTCATCCTGCCGAAGCAGTCCGTTTGGTATTGGACGCAAACGCCGAACGGGAGCAGCCGCGCGAGCGTGGTGTGCGTCACCTCCTCCGGCGGGTTTTACAAGACTCTGGCGAGCGACAAAAACACCGGCGTCTGCCCCGCGCTTTTCCTGCGTTCTTCGGCGGTGACGGCGGTCGGCGACGGAACGAAAACCGCGCCCTATCTGTTTGCGGAAGGGGGCGAGCAAAGATGAAAAAAGCCGCGGAAAAGCACCGCCGACTCGCGCCGTTTTTGGTTTTCTTTCTGCTCGTGTTCGCGTTTCATCTTTTCTTTGTCCGCCTGATGCCCAAGACCGACGACGGCAACTTTCTCGCCATCGTGTCCGATCCTTCTTTCACTTACGCGGGCTGGCTGCGAGCGCGTTATCTGACTGTGTCAGGCAGAACCGTCGGCGAATTTTTGCTCGCCTTTTTTTTGAAACGTCCGCTCATTTTCTGGAAGCTGCTCAATTCGTTGGCGATCACTTATCTCGGTTGGTTTTGGGTTCGCATTTCCCTGCTGATCGGCGGCAAAAGCGGCGCGGCTTCTTTGCCGATCTTTTGCTGCTGCGGGCTGTTCACCGCTGCGGTTTCCTGCCTGAATCCGAGTGCCTTTTGGTTTTCGGGTTCGTTCTCTTATCTGCTGCCCTTTGCGGGGCTGCTCGCCGTGATCGAACCGCTCATTGGCTTTTATTTCACCGGCAGAGTCAGCTTGGGTCGCTTGCTGCTGTCGCTGCCCTGCGTGCTGTTGGCGACGATGCAGGAGCAAAGCGCCCTGTGCTGCGCGGCGCTCAGCGTGCTGCTGATCGCGGCGGTGATCGTCAAGCAAAAACGAGCGAACGCCTTCGCGCTGCTGCTTCTCGCGCCGATCGGGCTGTGCGTTTTTCATCTGTTTTCCGCGCCGGGCGTCCGCGGCAGAATGGCGATGGAAAGCGCTTCGTTTGAAGCGTATCACTCCTATCGTCTGATTGAAAAACTGTTCTGCGGCGTTTCCGCTTTCTTTGCGAATGCGTATTTCCTCGGCGCGTTTTTGCCGCTGCTTTTTACCGTGCTTTTGCTGCTGAAACTCCGTCAGACCGAACCGAAAAAAGCTCTCAAAAAGTTTTGCTTTCTTTGCGGGCTTTTCGAGATCATCGGCTTCCTTCTGATTTTGCTCAGCGCCGTCTGTTCCAAAACGCTGCCGCATATTCTGGTGCGCACGGCGTTTCAAACGGGACAATTTTCTTCTGCGTTTTGGCTGCTTTTTGCAGGCGGCTGTCTGATCACCGCCGCGATTTTTGCGCTGACGGTCATTCTCATTGTTCGAGAGAAAAAGATCGGTTTATCGATCGGCGTGTGCGCGGCCGCCGCTTTCTTTTCCGCGCTCGTCATGGGCTTTTCCCCCACCGTGTTCGCCTCCGGCCAGCGGGTCTTCTTTTACACGAACATGTTTCTGTTCACGGCGTGCGCCTTCCTGTTTTCTTCTCTTGACGAGGGCAGACAAAAAACCGCCGCGTTCCGAGCGACGGTTCTCTATGCCTGCGGCACGTTTTGTCTGGATTGCGTTGCTTTCAAATTGTTCGAGCATCCGCTGATGGGGTAGAGCGGAATTTGGCGCGAGCCAAATTCCAAAATGAATAACGAAGATTTAAAAACGAAAAGTGAAAAATGGTGGAAGGGTTCCGCCCTTACCCATTATAAAATCCGAAGCCGAAGGCTTCCCTCAATTATTCAGTATTCATTCTTCAGTATTCATTATTCATTTGCTCAGCCTGTATCCCATCGCGCTGCCGAGGGGATGACCCGCGAGGATCTTGAATCCCATTTTCAGATAAAACTTGACGGCGCGTTTGTTTTCGGCGTCCACCAGCAGCTGCACGCCCGGCACGCCGTTCTCGCGCAGGTGGTCGAACAGCGTGTTCATCAATTCCACGCCGTAGCCCTGCCCGCAGTATTCCTTGAGGATGTCGATATGCAGGTGCGCCGGATAGCGCCGCGCGAACAGCGAATGGAGCAGAATCTCCATGCGCGGCTCGAACAGGGTGAAGCCGTCCTGATTGGCTTTGAGTTTCGGCATATATTCTTTAAGAAAAATGCGCCGCCATTCCTTCACGTTTTTGGCGCAGATGACGTATCCCACCGGCACGTCGTCATCGTCCGCGAGCACGAAGCAGCTCTCCGGCTCGTGCTCGGTGTAGTAATCGTTATAGACCGTGGTCAGGTAGAATCTGAAATCCTCGTGATATACGTTCTCGGGGTTGGAGGTGAGCACGCAAAGCTCCTGCATTCGGCTCTTGTCAGCCGGTCGATAGGGTCGGATGGTCGGCATGGCAAAGGCTCCTTTCTTCTGTATTGACGTCTCTATTATAATGGAAAAAAGCGGAATGGTAAAGAGCAAAAATTTTTTGAAAAAATGTATTGACTTTTGCGAATTTGTCCGCTATAATACCCCTTGCGTTTGAGAAACGGACGTTTAGCTCAGTTGGTAGAGCACTCGCTTGACGTGCGAGTGGTCAGCGGTTCAAGTCCGTTAACGTCCACCATGAAAAAGCCCTTTTGTCGGTCGACAAAAGGGCTTTTTTCAATGAAATCCGTCCTTGCGGACGGGTGAAATCGCTCTGTCGGGCGGTGAAATCCCTTCGGGGTGAAATTCGCACTTCGTGCGGGTGAAGGAAACGGATTTCACTGAAAATACTTTTTTACAT